>JANMLW010000136.1:0-26886 GCA_031372765.1 Hyphomicrobiales bacterium | reverse complement strand
GAAGGACTGGAGGATGTCTCCAAATTCCCCGATCTGATCGCGGCACTGATGGAGCGCGGCTGGAGCGAGACAAATCTTGCTAAACTCGCGAGCAGGAATTTTATCCGCGTCATGCGGAGCGTTGAGAAGGTGGCTAAGGCAGGGTAGGTGCGCGTTCGCTTGGCTTGTTGGACCCTGCGCGCGTCTTTAACGCTCAAGCATACAACGTGCATCAGATTGCAATTAATTCAGAATGATAGTATTTTGATATCATGCAAGGAGTCGAACATGTCTGATGTCTTGATCCGCAATCTTGACGAAAATGTTGTCATCAGGCTCAAAGAGCGCGCTAGGGATGTAGGCCAGTCAGTGAATACATTTCTCAGAATTGTTTTGACCAACGAAGCCATGCGCGCGCCGCGCCACGAGGTAGCGGTTGAGCTTGAAAGATTGAGGGCGACGTCAACGCGAGATACTCACGCGTCAAGCACTGATATTCTGCGTAAGCTGCGTGATGGCACGGACCAGCGGATTTGATACGCTATGTGGTTGACGCATCAATCGCATTGAAATGGTTTCTCGATGAAGATGGCAGCGATACCGCCCGATTGCTTCTGGATGATAATTCAGGTCTGATTTTTGCCGCACCCAACGAACTGCTTGCTCCTGCCATTTTACCCATTGAGGTGCGGTATGTTTTGGGCAAACAATTCAACAAGGGCGTGATCAGCTTTGACATGCTAGTTGGTTCATTGGGTATCCTGCGAAAGATATTCGGCTCATTTGCGCCAATTGACTATGATCTGATTGAGCAGGCATCAACTCTGTCTTTTCGCACATTCGATGCAAACACCATTCAACCCACATTTGGCATCTATGATTGCCTTTATATCTCACTTGCAATGGCCTGCGACGCCGAATTGGTTACATCTGACCGCAGGCAAGCTGATTTGGCGCAACATCATGGCGTGTCGACGCGCGTCATTTAAAGCGGCAGATTGTCGTGTTTCTTCCACGGGCGCTCCACTTCCTTGGTCGCCAGCATGGCCAATCCGCGGGCAATGCGTCGCCGAGTGGAATGCGGCATGATCACCTCATCGATGTACCCTCGTTCCGCCGCAACGAACGGCGAGAGGAAGCGGTCCTCATAAATCTTGGTCTGGGTGGCGATCTCCTCAGGTGATTTGCCCCGGAAAATGATCTCGACCGCGCCTTTTGCACCCATCACGGCGATCTGCGCTGACGGCCAGGCATAGTTGATGTCACCGCCAATATGCTTCGAGGCCATGACATCGTAGGCGCCACCGTAGGCCTTGCGGGTGATGACCGTAATCAGCGGCACGGTACATTCGGCATAGGCGAACAATAGTTTGGCCCCGTGCTTGATAAGGCCACCATATTCCTGCGCTGTGCCGGGCAAAAAGCCCGGAACATCCTCAAATGTAACTATGGGAATGCCGAAAGCATCGCAGAAACGCACAAAGCGGGCTGCCTTGCGCGAGGCATCAGCATCCAGAACGCCCGCCAGAACCATGGGCTGATTGGCGACAAAACCGACGGTCTTGCCCTCGATACGGCCAAACCCGGTGATGATGTTGGCCGCAAATTTTTCACTGATCTCGAAGAAATCCGCCTCATCGATGACCTTGCGGATCAGTTCTTTCATATCATACGGCTTGTTGGCATTGTCCGGCACAAGTGTATCGAGGCTCATGTCGATCCGGTCGGGCTTGTCAGCACTCGGCCACTCCGGAACGCCCTCAAGATTGTTAGCGGGCAGGAAATCAATCAGCCGTCGTATTTGCAGCAGCGCTTCCACATCATTATCGAAGGCACCATCGGCAATGGAGGTTTTTGTGGTGTGAACAGACGCGCCACCCAGTTCCTCATGTGTGACGATCTCGTTGGTGACTGTCTTCACCACATCCGGGCCGGTGACATACATGTAGCTGGTATCACGCACCATGAAGATGAAATCGGTCATCGCAGGCGAATAGACATCGCCGCCTGCACACGGCCCCATGATCACGCTGATCTGCGGAATGACGCCGGATGCAATGACATTGCGCTTGAATACCTCACCGTAGCCACCCAGCGCCGCAACGCCCTCCTGAATGCGCGCGCCACCGGCATCAAAAATACCAATGATCGGCGCACGCATTTTCAGCGCCATGTCCTGCACTTTCATGATCTTGTTGGCGTGCGTTTCGGACAATGAGCCGCCAAACACCGTGAAGTCCTTGGCAAAAACGAAAACCGTGCGGCCGTTGACCGTGCCCCAGCCAGTGACGACCCCATCGCCCGGAATCTTTTGCTTCTCCATGCCGAACTCGACCGAGCGATGCTCGACGAACATGTCAAACTCTTCAAACGAGCCGTGATCCAGCAAAAGCTCGACACGCTCACGCGCAGTGAGCTTGCCTTTGGCATGCTGAGCGGCAATGCGCTTTTCCCCGCCACCCAAGCGGGCGTTGGCGCGGCGCTCTTCCAGTTTTTCCAGAACATCCTTCATGCTGCGCCGCTCCTGCCTGACGTTATTGTAACTTTGATTTGGGTTAGGCCTTCACTATGCTGCGGTCAAATTGGACAAAGGCATTAGTCATGAAAACGGCAGCCATAAGTTACGCTTGTCTCTACGCCATTGTGGTGACGGCACCAGCATACGCCCAGCAAGGCGACACGCCTTTCCGCATAACGCCGCAAATCACCATTACGCCCGCCCCCTCTCCCTCGCCCTATGTCGGCTTCGAGACGCGGGATGTCAAAACGCTGTCAACCGAACGACAGGAAGGTTTGAAACGCGGCGCGGTCCTCACCTATGCGCTGGCTGCCGAGTTGAATGGCTTTCCCGGTCCTATGCATGTGCTGGATCTTGCCGATCAACTGGAACTGACAACCGAGCAGAAAACGCAGACCCGCGTGATCTTCGACAGGATGCGCAAGGAAGCGATTGCCGCCGGTGAAGCCCTGATTGCTGCAGAATCGCATCTGGATCGGCTTTTTCAGTTAAGAAACGCCTCTTATGCCCGCGTTGAGGCGCAAACGGCTGTAGCAGCAGCACAAGAAGCCCGCTTGCGGGCGATCCATCTCAATGCCCATGTGGCGATGATGGAGGTGCTGACACCACCGCAGATCGAGAGCTACGGTCGCTTGCGCGGATACCGCGATGAAAGCGGTTCAAATCCACCGGGCGGTCAAAAGGGGCAGTCCCTACCTAAGCCGTGACTGCAGCATACAGCGCGGCGGCAGCCCCAAATTCGCTTTTGCGGCGTTTGGAGCGGTATGCGGCTTCATCATCCTGCCCCCAAAGTGCTGTGGTCCAGTCCTCGTCGACACAGGCCGCAAGCCAGGCTTTTTCCACGCTTAATGCATTTTGCGCTGTCATCAACGCGATGAGGCATGAGCCTGAGAGTGTCGTCATGACATGCAGGCTGGACAGCGCTATGGGATCGCTAACCGCAGACACTGTTTCTGCAATGTGCCTCAGTGACAATGCATCCTGTGTGACATGCAGAATGCCCTGTCTGCACGTGAAGGGCGCATGCAGATGCTCTACACTCCAGCGCAGAACAGGGTCC
The DNA here is from genome assembly GCA_031372765.1 of Hyphomicrobiales bacterium. Classification (GTDB taxonomy): domain Bacteria; phylum Pseudomonadota; class Alphaproteobacteria; order Rhizobiales; family Beijerinckiaceae; genus JADCCX01. Next base: position 23,329 of record JANMLW010000136.1, on the reverse strand, counting down.
CAGTGCGCGCCCTGCAATGTCACCAATCCCTCCGGCTGCTCCGCCCTGTAACAAACCAGATCGCTCTGGGCATAGGCGGCGATATCAGCGGCGACACCCCCCATAAGATCAACCACACTATCCACCGCTGTATTGACGATACGTGTCACCGGCATGGCATGGGGATCAATCACGTCTTTCTGGGCATCCCATTCAGCCGCCACCAACAGAGCCGCAGCTTCGGTTGGCAAGTCCAGTACCTTGCGGGCCGGTGTTTTGGCCCCGCGCCCATCCAGCTTGATGGCGAAGCGACCATTTTCGATTACAACAGTGACGTCCTTGAAGAATCGCTTGGGCAAGGCATGGCGCACCATGGCATTCTGCGAGCGCTTTATCGGATCAGGCTCGGAGGGAACATGCGCAGGATACAGCACGTCACGCATGGTTACGCTCCTGTATTGCTGCAATAACCTGCTCTACTTCACTGAAACCATGAATGATTTTTTGGGCACCAGCGGCAACAAGTGCTTCTGGCTCTCCGTAACCATAGGATACGCCAATAGCATGGGCCCCACCTGAAACGGCCATCTGCATGTCATAGATCGAATCCCCGAACACGATAGTGTCAACCGGCGCAATACCGGTTTCGCGGCAGGCGTTCTCCACCATTTCAGGTGATGGCTTTGATGCTGCGGTATCAGAGGCCTGCAACGTCTTGAAGAACCCGTGCCAGCCATTCTTCTCGATCATCCAGTTGATGCCGCGCAGGGCTTTGCCCGTTGCTGTGCCAAGCACCAGATCATCGCGCAAAGCCAGACGACGCATGGTTGCATCGACATCGGGATAAAGCTCCTCGCGATAACCCTCCGTGGAGCGCATCTGATGGAAATGTACTTTGTAGGCCTCAGCCATCTCATTGGCAGGCGCATCGGGGCCTAGCAAATCCGCGATAGCATAAGGCAAGGAACGCCCGACAACAGAGCGGACAGAGGCAACATCTGGTTTAGCAAAGCCAAACTGTGGGAAAACAGCTTCGAAAGTCGCCCGGATGGAATGTTGTCCGTCGACCAGCGTTCCATCCAGATCAAACAGGATCAGTTTTCGCGGTCGATACTTTTCAGGAGTGGCCATGCGCCTCCCCTGCCGTCAAAACGCAAGTCATGCAAGCGCTCAGAGAGCTAAATCAGCCCCGCATGCAGGTGCGCATGAAAGAACGCCGCTCGGAGCGCTCCTTGAAACCCTTGGCGCGGGCCTCTTCCATGCAGGCCATCGGCTTTGCCATTTCAGGCTTTTTGGCAATAATGCAGGTTCTCATAGCTTCGCGGCGCTCTGGCCCTGTCAGGCGCTGCGCATCTGTTTCCGTGCGGCAGGCATCGCGCACCTGACGGATTTCGCCCTGACGCGCCGCGCCCAGTTCCGCGCGTGCCTTGTAGTCCGGATTGCGTGCGGTCATGCAGGTTCTCATGGCTTCACGGCGCTCAGGCCGTTGCAGGTTCTTGGCACGGATCTCATCGGCACAGGCGCGCCGGTCTGCCCGCATTGCATCCTGCTGTGCGGCTTGTCCCGGTGTGGGAGCAGGTGCAACCGGTTGCTGCGCAAAAGCTGCGGTTGAAAGCAATGAAATCAGCGCGAAAACAGTCAAACGGATCAAGGGAGTCTCCATCGGCGCAATGGCGCATGCGCGTTGTTTAGATCATTGCAGATAAACAGGGGCTGACGGAACAGTGAAAGTTTGGTCATGAAAAAGTGGAGCACAGGTCACGTGCGTGCTTCGAGACGCCCCTGCGGGGCTCCTCAGCATAGGGAAGTTGGTTGCTGGCCTGAAATCAAAATGCTGAAGATAACTGTGACAGTCCCAAATCTGCTCATCCTGAGGAGGCGCAACGCGCCGTCTCGAAGGACGCACAATGCGTTTGCCCCCTACTTCTCCGGCGCATCCTCGATAGGATCATATTGCGAGGCATCCATGCCCAGCAAATTCCAGGTCTGCTGCATGTGCTGTGGCAACGGGGCTGTCACATCCAGTATGGCCCCGGAAGGCAACGGCATGACGATGCGCCGCGCATGCAGATGCAACCGCTTCTGGATACCGCCGGGAAATTCCCAGTTCTCGACGTTGAAATATTTGGGATCACCCACAATCGGGTGGCCCATTTCAGCTGTATGCACGCGCAACTGGTGCGTGCGGCCAGTGACGGGGCGAAGCGAAAGCCAGGCGAGCTTTTGCGCCGAGTTATCAACCACGGCATAATAGGTAAGCGAATGGGTGGCATCGCCGCCCTGCTTCACCACCTTCATCTTCTGGTCGCCGTGCTCATCCTCGCCCTTGGTAAGAAACGACGAAATACGCCCCTGCTTCATGCGCGGCACACCAGCCACCAGTGCCCAGTAGATCTTCTTGGTCGCCCTTGCCCGAAAGGATGCTCCAAGCTCGGCGGCGGCCTTGCGCGAACGGGCAATGACCAGGACGCCTGTTGTGTCCCGGTCCAAGCGGTGCACAAGACGCGGAATATCCCCGCGCAACGAGGCCAGAGCCGGCAACATGCCGTCGATATGCCGTGTGAGGCCCGATCCGCCCTGTACCGCCAGGCCAAACGGCTTGTTCAGTACAAACACGTCCTTGTCCTCATAGATGATGAGGGATCGCAGAAATTCGTCATCGCCCGAGCGCACTTCCCCGCCCCGGCTATAGCCCGGCTCGCCGCGCTCAAGGCGGCGGCCTTCGGTCTGTGACGCTGGGGATGCGCCGCTGCGGATTGTCGGCGCATCGAACTTCTCGGGCGTTGCCACGGGCGGTTTCAGTTCCATCGGCGGAATACGGATCTGCTGGCCGGTTTCAACGCGCGTATCGCCCTTGACGCGCTTGCCATCGACGCGGATTTGACCGCCACGCATGATCTTCTGCAAATGGCTGAAGGCCACATCGGGATAGTTCAGTTTGAACCAGCGATCGAGGCGCATACCACCCTCGTCTTTCGCTACCGTCCGTAGGAATGCGCCGCTCATGATGAAAATGCCTTGCCGCAAATGAGCCCGAGCGCCACGGCCGCAAGCGTCGATGAGAATGAGCCTGCCAGATAAAGCAGCAGGGATTGCGTCTCCTGTCGCATCCACAACTGCGCCGAGTCCAGTGCAAAGGCGGAAAATGTGGTGAAACCGCCCAAAACACCCGTCATCAGGAGCAAACGCGCGCTCGGCGGCCCCACGTCAGGCAAGGGCAACAGGCGAAAACACAGTCCCATGATGAAGCAGCCCAGCACATTGACGCAGAACGTACCCCAAGGCCAATCCGCCCCAAGCCAGCGGATGGCGAGCACTCCGGTGAGATAACGCAACACAGAGCCGATGCCGCCACCGACAAAGACAAGGAAGATGGATGTCATGGGGAAGGAATACGGATGTGCAGCGGCAATGTCACGTATGAAGGACAGCAAAGTGAGGTTCCTCACCCACAAACCGTTGCCGTTTTAAGTTGGAGTCCCCCATCAATACATCAGTTTCTTTTTGAAAAAATCCATCAGAACTTCACATTCATAAATCCTCGGACTCCGCGACCAGGCGCCACCACCTCGTCTTTCCGGAACGAAACATGGTTACGGATTGTTTCGTTGAGAAGGTTTGTACCAGCGACACCAACGGTGATCTCTACGGGTCCCATTCGTCCACTTGCCAGGCGCGTGCGGTAACTCAACTCGGCATTCAGCAGATTATAACCCTTGGTGGCGGTCTCTTCCGGCGCGATGTTGTTCACCCCAAAAGCATGGATCAGATTGACCTTAGCAAGCCATGCACTGTCGCCGCGCCAATAAACACCACCACCGATACGCTGAGGCGGAATGCGCGGCACACGCTCGCCGCCTTCGAACTTGGCACGCACGATGTCATATTGGGCTTCGACACCAAATACATGTGAGGCAATTTCAAGCACATCATACTGCCCCTTTACCTCTGCCCCGAGGAACCGGGCATTGCGCTGGGTGTAAGCCACCTGCCGCAGTTCAGTTCCGGTACCGCAGCTCGCAAAATCATCATCACAAGTGATGCCGGTATCACGGCGGAAAATGAAACCGTTGTAATGCTTGAGATAGCCAGCTGCCTCAAAGCGAAACGGTCCGGCTGCGCGCCGCAAGCCAATCTCGATGGTTTTGGCAACTTCCTTGCGCAAGTTCGGATCACCGATCTCGAAGGTTCCCGGCGCATCGTGGGCACCGCGTGTATAAAGCTCTGCCGCGCGCGGTGCACGCTGCACATACTGCCCCGTAAGACTGCCTACAAAGCCGAATGGAAGTTCCTGAAGCACACCAAGGCTTGCACTGACAGGCAAGAACTTTCGTGTCCGGGGATCATCAATCTCGACACCTGATGCCCCAAGAAAGTCGCCTGGAAAATTGGCACCATTGCCATTGACACGTGCGTGTTCGATGCGCGCTGCCGCCTGAATACGGGTTGTGGGAAGCAACTGAAGCTCACTGAAGAGATAAGCGGCAGCTGTCTGCGTGTTGGCGGGTTGGATAAGGTTACCCGCTTCGCCTGAGGTGCCGAGTTGTTGACGACCGAACTGAACACCTACCGCGTTGGTGATGCGGCCAATGGACGTTTCCCAAGGCGCGAGCTGAACCTCAAAACGGCCCTCAAGCTCACGGTTTTTAAAGACGGCACCGGGTTCAAACAAGCCAATACCGTTCAGCCCCTCTTCCGTGTGCTTGTAGACTGAACCGCCAAACCAGTAGCGGATTGTTTCGACAAAACTGCCATTGACGCGAAACTCACCTTTGCCGTTGAGTTTGAACTGCTCCATGTCGATGCGCGTGCGTGATGCCGGCGCATCATTACCCGGAATGCCGTAGATGCTGGTGAAATGGGTGAACGAAAGCCCCATGAAGCCGCCGTTGTCGGGCAGGAAATAAGACCCGCCGATCGACTGGCCGTTGGAGCGTGCAAAGCTGTTGAATTGCTTTTTGCCAGACAACGCCGCGCGTGGAATGCTGTAATCTTCAGATCGTTTTGAATGGATATCGCCGTGAACGGCAAAGTTCCCGTGGCGCACTTCCATCAGAGCCGCACCCTCAATGCCACGATCCACGGATGACACAGATGTGCGGGTTTCGAGCGACACGCCCGACGGGCGCAGAACCGAGGGAATACGGTTGTTTTCGACGCTGACCATGCCGCCAATGGCACTGGAGCCAAACCGCAGTGTAGCAGGACCACGAATAACCTCGACCCGCTGGGCAGCGAGGGGATCAATCGTGACACCGTGATCTTCACCCAGATCCGACACGTCACCCGAGCCAATTCCGTTTTCTTGCACCCTGACCCTGAAGTTATCAAGGCCGCGGATAACCGGTCGCGCAGCTGCACCGGGCGCAAAACCAGCATTGGTTATGCCTGGCTGGTTACTAAGCTGATCTCCCAGTGTCTTGCCGCCGTTGCGCAACAATTCGCCAGCAGTGACAAAAGTGACTGTCGAAAATGATTGGTCAACAACATTGAGCCTATCATCCCGTCGACCTCTCACCTGGACCACCAAAGGCCGTTGGATCGGGCTTGGTGCCGTCACAACAATTTCCGGGATCTCGGCAGGAGAAGGCGGTGCGATGGGCGCTGCCCCCTGCGCAAAAAGTTGATCAGGAGAAACAACCGCCACCATCGCGACGGATGAAAGCAGAACGCACATAAAACGAATATGCATGAGATCAGGCAGCCTTATTTGCTTCCCAGGAAGGGAATGGGTCTGGGAGAGAAAGATGAGATTTGGAAAGGCCAGTGGTGACACTGCCGACAAGGCATTCATCAAGGGCAGCGCGAATGGTCATCTCATCCATCTCAGGTCCGCCGATGAAGACCATCTCCTGCCGACGGTCGCCCCATGAGGGGGTCCAGTGTCGATTGATCATGGAGACGAAGGCTTCGGAATTGGGCCAGCGCTCTCTGGGAACAGCGGCCCACCAACTGCCGAGGCCCTCAGTCCGCAAAACCTTGCCTGCAAGGCTCATTTCGCCAATCCAGTTCGGGCGCGACGCGAGCCAGAAATGCCCCTTGGCGCGGATGACGTTTGGGAAGCCGCGATCCAGCACTGCATGAAACTTTTGAGGATGGAAGGGCCGCTTGGCACGGTAGACAAAGGAGCGGATACCGTATTCTTCTGTCTCTGGTGTATGGTTCGCGAACCCAAACAACTCCTTGTGCCAGAGTGGGTGTTCCTGCGCCTTCTCTTCGTTGAACAGCTTTGTATCAAGCACCTGGTCAAGCGCAACGCGGCTCTGGTCCGTCTCAATGATGCGGCAATCAGCGTTCAGGCCACGCACCACATGGCGCACTTTTATCAGCTCTTTCGGAGATACATCCGACACCTTGTTGATGACGACTACGTCTGCAAATTCGATCTGCTCAACGAGAAGATCAACCAGCGTACGATTGTCCTGTTCCCCGGCTGTTTCGCCACGGTCTTTCAGGAAATCACGGCTGTCATAGTCCTTGAGAAGATTGATCGCGTCGACGACCGTGACCATTGTATCGAGGCGCGAAACATCATCAAGGCTCATGTCGTTTTCATCACGGAATGAAAACGTGGCCGCGATAGGCAGCGGCTCGGCAACGCCGGTGCCTTCGATCAGCAGATAGTCGAACTTCTTCTCCGCAGCGAGACGGCGGACTTCAACCAGCAGATCATCACGCAATGTGCAGCAGATGCAGCCATTACTCATCTCGACGAGCTTTTCTTCGGTCTGGGACAGGCCACCGCCCTCGCGCACAAGATCAGCGTCGATGTTTACCTCACTCATGTCATTGACAATGACGGCGACGCGCTTGCCCTCGCGATTGTTGAGGATGTGGTTGAGCAACGTGGTCTTTCCAGCACCAAGGAAGCCAGAGAAAACAGTGACAGGAAGGCGATAGTCGGCGAACAGATCGGGATGAAGGGACATGCTGACTCACAGTGTAAATGCTGCAACTCAGAATGTTACAATATAACATACCGTCTTTTGTCAACTGCAATTTGAAATGCGCATGTTTTCTCGTCTCGTTGCGAGAGTTATGCTCTGTAAACACGTCCCGCATTGACATGCGCGCGTTTCTTTCTACCACAGAGACAGTTGCCGCGTATCAGACGAGACCACCATGCAAAAGATGACCTGCATCGAAGACCTCAGGCTTGAGGCCAAGGCCCGTGTGCCGCGCATGTTCTATGATTATGCGGATTCCGGCGCATGGACCGAGGGAACCTACCGCGCAAACACCTCTGATTTCGACAAGATCAAACTGCGCCAGCGCGTTGCGGTGAACATTGAGAAGCGCTCGGTGCGTTCCAAGATGCTGGGAAAGGATGTGGCGATGCCCGTTGGCCTGTCGCCTACGGGCATGACCGGCATGCAGCATGCAGACGGCGAAATACTGGCGGCACAGGCTGCGGAGGCTTTCGGTGTACCGTTTTGCCTTTCCACCATGAGCATCTGTTCGATTGAAGACGTGGCGGCCAACACCAAAGCACCGTTCTGGTTCCAGCTTTATGTGATGCGTGACCGCGATTTCATCGGCCGCCTGATTGACCGCGCCCAAAAGGCAGGTTGCTCGGCGTTGGTGGTGACACTCGATCTTCAGGTGCTTGGCCAGCGCCACAAGGACATCAAGAACGGCTTGTCCGCACCACCAAAACTGACCATCCCCAACATGATCAATCTCGCCACCAAACTGCGCTGGTGCATGGGCATGCTGGGTACAAAACGCCATACCTTCGGCAATATCGTTGGCCATGCCAAAGGTGTGGGCAACATGAGTTCATTGTCCGCTTGGACAGCAGAGCAATTCGATCCGAGCCTGACATGGGACGACCTCAAATGGATACGCGCCCAGTGGAAGGGACCGATCATCCTGAAGGGAATCCTTGATCCCGAGGACGCAAAGATTGCGCTCGATACCGGCGCTGATGCGATTATCGTTTCCAACCATGGCGGACGACAACTGGACGGCGCGACATCCAGCATCGAGGCGCTTCCGGCCATCGTCAAAGCCGTCAACGGCCAGATGGAAGTGATTCTGGATAGCGGCATAAGGAGTGGTCAAGATGTGCTGAAAGCCATCGCCATGGGTGCTGACAGCACCATGATCGGCCGGGCTTTCCTCTATGGCCTGGGTGCTGGCGGGCGAGCCGGTGTCACGCGCACATTGGAGATCATCCACAAGGAACTCGACATCACCATGGCTTTTTGCGGCAAGACCGACATAAAGGACGTCACTGCCGAGATCATCCACAAGGGTTGAACACGGTTTAGGGCATGAAATTCACGCTCACAGGTGTTCCGTTTTCGCTTTCACCAGTTGCGCCAAGGTCTTGGAATGGCCATGAAAGATCGGCAGGGGCTGACGTGCCTGCGGTGCGCGTACGGGATATCCGGTTTTCATGAATTTGCTTGAAAGATACATTTTCAAGATTGCGGCTTCCGCCTTCGCGCTCTGTCTTGGCGCATTGACGGGCGTAATCTGGATATCATCGGCTCTGCGCGAGATTGATCTCGTTTCAGGCAAGGGGCAAACGATTCTGGTATTCCTGCAGGTAACGCTGCTCACCCTCCCCGCGCTGGTGATGATAATCGCCCCGATCGCATTGTTTGTAGCCGTTCTCTACACCCTGAACCGCCTGAACGGTGACAGCGAATTGATCGTCATGAATGCCGCAGGCATGCCACCAACCCGTGTGGCCAAGCCACTGGGTATTCTCACTATACTGGTGGCCTTCATGATTGGCTACATCACGATTGTGGCCATGCCAGCGAGCTTCCGAGACCTTCGGGATATCCTGACCAAAATCAAGGCCGACGTGGTGACAAAGTTCCTGCAGGAGGGGAGATTTACCACACTGGACAAGGGTATAACCTTCCACTACCGCGAAAAAAGCCCCAGCGGAACCATGCTGGGTATCATGATCCACGATGCGCGCGATGCCACCAGGCAATCGACCTATCTTGCGGAGCGGGGGCAGATCGTTGAAGCCAACGGCTCAGCCTATATCATTCTGGAAAAAGGCAGCGTTCACCGTCAGCAGGACACCACAAAAGACAGTTCAATCGTCGCTTATGATCGTTATGCCATTGATCTGGATCAATTTGGTGCCGATGGCGACAAGGTGATCTACAAGCCACGTGAACGCAGCACCTTCGAGCTTCTGTCCAGCAACGGCAACGATCTTTATGCTCAGGTCAATGCCGGTCGTTTCCGGGCTGAACTGCACGAGCGGTTTGCCAACCCGATTTATGCGCTAGCCTGCATGATGATCGGCTTTGCAGCATTAGGCGGGGCAAAAACAACCCGTCAAGGTCGCGGATCTGCCATTGCAGGGGCTGTTGTTGCCATGGTTATACTGCGTATAGCCGGGTTTGGAGCTTCAAGCCTGGCCGGTCGCTCTTCGGCATTCACACCCCTGATCTATCTTGTACCCATTGGGGCTACTGTGCTTGCAGGCGGCCTTGCCTGGCGCAGCATGATGGGAGCTGCGGGTACACCGGCCGCAATCCGGTTTCTATCGGAAGCAGCCGAGACACTTCTGGACCGTGGCAGAAAGCTGGCAAGTCGATGATCGGCATCGGCTACACTCTTGGACGGTACATATCGCTGCGCTTCATCCAGACCATCAGTGCTGTGTTTCTCATGGTGTTCGCGCTGATCTATCTGATCGATCTGGTTGAACTCATTCGCAGGGCGGGTGATGGGGTTCAAGTCAGCACGCTCGCCCTGGCACAACTTGCGCTGTTGCGAGCACCAACAATTGCCGAACAAATCCTGCCTTTTGCAGTGCTTTTTGGCAGTTTGGGTGGATTTTTGACATTAAGCCGTAAACTGGAACTGGTGATTGCGCGGGCCAGCGGCGTATCAGTCTGGCAGTTCGGATTTCCCGCTGTTGCCGTTGCGTTTATCATCGGCACCGTTGCCATAACAGCCTATAATCCCTTGTCTGTTGGCTGGAAACAGCGTGCAGAAACCATCGAGGCGCGGATATTCTCCCGTCCAAATGAAACAGCCTCGCGGAGTCGTTTTCTGCGCCAGGTTTCTCTTGATGGCAGTTCGATTATACGCGCGGCCCAAAGCACAGCGGACGGATCACAACTGCTCAAGGTAACGGTGTTTGTTTTTGACAGGCCGGGACTGCTGTTGGAGCGGGTCGAGGCAGAATCGGCAACGCTGCAACGCGGATTCTGGAAACTGGAAAAAGCCCGCATCATTTCTGTTGGAATCGAACCCCAGGAATCCGGCGTTTATCTTCTTGCCACGAATTTGACACGGGACGAGGTCAGACAGGCCCTTGGATCTTCAGAGACGGTGTCCTTCTGGCGACTCCCTGCAACCATTCGTCAACTGGAGCTTGCCGGCCTTGATTCTACGCGTTATCGCCTCCGCTATCAAAGCCTGCTGGCCAAACCCCTGTTCCTGATTGCCATGGTTATCTTAGCTGCTTCCTTTTCATTAAGATTCTTTCGATTTGGCGGCGTCGCAAAACTGGTTTTGAGTGGCGTTGCGGCGGGCTTCGTGCTTTATGTGGCGACACAGATTGCGGAGGATCTTGGATCGGCCGGCGTATTAAGTGCGTCTGTCGCAGCTTGGTTACCGCCTGTGTTGGGAAGTTTACTTGGAACGCTCGTGCTTTTGAAACAAGAGGACGGTTGATGAAGGGCCGCAAAGCCAGCCCTGGACCGTCGCGACATAGCCATCTGCTGGGTGCAGTGGCCGCGATAGCAATCCTGACTGCATTGGGTCAGGTAATGCCCCTTCACGCCCAGACCCTGAACGAAAGAATTGGACAGAACGCTGGCTCCCAGAAGGGCCGTTTGCTCGTTGAGGCCAAGGAAGTTGTCTATGACAACGACAAGGAGCGCGTCGAGGCGCGCGGCGATGTGCAACTCTACTATCAAGGCCGGTCGCTGGAAGCAGACCGTGTCACTTACGATCGCAAGACCAAGCGGGTATATGCCGAGGGAAATGCCCGGATTGTCGAGACAAATGGGCAGATCATCTACAGTGACCGGTTCGAGCTGACGGATGATTTCAAGGACGGCTTCATCGATTCCCTGCGGGTTGTCATGCCAGACAAACAGCGCATCAGTGCAGCACGGGGTGAGCGCATAGATGGCGAGACAACCATTTTTGAGCGCGGCATCTACACCGCCTGCGAGTCGTGCAAGGATAACCCGGAAAAGCCACCACTCTGGCAAGTGAAGGCCGCCAGGATCATCACCAAGAATTCCGAGCAGATGATCTATTACGAAGATGCACGGATCGAGTTTTTCGGCGTGCCTCTGGCTTATATTCCGTTCTTTTCAGCGCCAGACCCCACAGTCACGCGCAAATCTGGCATACTCACGCCCCGTTATTCACGCCGCTCGAACCTCGGCTTTGGTTTTTCACTGCCTATCTACTTCGCTCCCGCGCCGCATTATGACCTGCTGTGGACACCAACCGCATATAGCCAGCAGGGTTTGCACAACGAAATTGAATGGCGTCACCGCCTTGAAACGGGCGTCTACAACATCCGTGCGTCCGGTATTTTCCAGATGGATTCCGGTGCCTTCCTCTCCGGACCTCTTGGACCAAACAAGACGAACATTCCGGCCCCTACAGGCCCGGCCGATCCTGTATGGATATCGGGATCGCCAAACCTCAGTTTGCTGAAAACAGAGAAGCGTGCCTTCCGCGGCAGCATTGAGAGCACAGGCAAATTCCTGATCAACAAGAACTGGAATTTTGGCTGGGATGTCAATCTTTCCACGGACAAGTTCTATCTCGGCAACTACCGCGTCAAGACCGAGACGGCACAACTCAATTACTTCAAGGAATCCATTTCCTCGGTGTACCTGCGTGGAAAAACCGATCGGGCCTATTTCGATGCTTCGAGCATGTATTTTCAGGGTCTGAGCTACTACGACTGGCAAAAGCAGATTCCGGTTGTTCACCCGGTTATCGATTATAACCGACGTTTTTCGCCAGACACGATTGGCGGGGAGCTGACGCTTGATTTCAATGCCGTCAGCCTGTCACGTGAAAGGCCTGATTTTGTAGCCTTGGCACCGGCCAACCTACGCTTTGCCTCGCAGGCCGGTGGACCTACGGGGCCTGGAAGCCGATGGTTTGGTGCGGCACCACTGTTCAACTACGGCATCGGCAACACAGTATACGGGCTCTACCAGAGCTGCGCCATTTACGCGCGTGGCAGCTGCCTGCTGCGCGGAATCGCGGGCACCACCAACCGGGCCACAACAACGGTTTCATGGCGCAGGAATTTCATTGATCCGTTGGGACAGGTCTGGACGCCTTTTGTCAGTGCCCAGCTTGATGTGACCCATTATTCGCTGAACCTGAACAACGGCACGAACAATGCCGTCAACAATACGTTCTTTGGCAACGACAGGCAGGGCAATTTCCTGAAGGACGGCGATACGCAGGTCAGGGCCATGCCGACTATAGGCCTTGAATACCGCTACCCGCTGGTCGCGTCCTACGGCGGGGCAACCCATCTGTTCGAACCCATTGCTCAAATTATTGTGCGGCCAAACGAACAGAAGATTGGCCGTTTGCCCAATGAGGATGCGCAGAGTCTCGTGTTCAGCGACAGCAACCTTTTCTCGATCAACAAATTTTCTGGCTACGACAGGACAGAGGGCGGCATTCGCGCCAACGTCGGGGCGCAATACACTGCAACCTTCAACAATGGCAGCTATGCCAATTTCCTGATTGGCCAGTCCTACCATCTGGCTGGGCAAAACTCTTACAAGCCCCGCAACCTCCTTGAAACCGACCTTGTCAACGCGGGTCTCAACTCCGGTCTGGACAAGGCGCGGTCAGATTATGTTTCGCGCTTCAGTTTCTCGCCTAACAAGCAGATATCCTTTGCAGCCCGCGGTCGGTTTGATGACGAATCCCTTAAACTCAAGCGCCTGGAAATCAGCAGTACGTTTACTGTCGGCTCCTTGACCTCGAGTATTCTTTACGCCCGCCAGGATGCCCAGCCCGATCTTGGATTTGTCCGCCGCCGGGAAGGTGTTGTCATTGGTACGACCTATGGCTTGCCTAACAACTGGTTTGTGACGGGCAGCATTTCCTATGATCTTGACCGCTATATTTATGATCGCGACTCTTTTCTTGTGCAGGCAGCACCTCTCAGGTTCAATACCTACAACAATAGCCCCTTCAGACCCGCTTCCTACGGATTGGGCATCGGCTATGTTGATGAGTGCACAACCTTCTCATTGAGTTATACCCGCATGACATCTGATTTCCTTGGCACGAGCAAGACCACGAGCAGCACGTTCCTGTTCCGGCTTGAGCTCAAGCATCTGGGACAACTGAACTATCGTCAGACAATCAATCCAATTGCTTCTGCTGATGGAACACGGTGACACAATAATCATGAAAAAACTGCCGGTCATTGCCCTCACAATTGCGCTTATGGCGACAAGCCAGCTCTTTCCGTTTGCTTCAGTTTCCCATGCCCAATCCTCGGTTGTGCGCGTGAACGGAGAACCTATCACGGCACGCGAGATCGACCAGCGCATGCTTGTTTCGCGCATGATCTATCAAAAGCCGCTGACGCGAGATGCCGCCTTGCGCGAGTTGATTGATGACAAGGTCAAGCTCAACGAAGGACGGCGGCTTGGCATGAAGGTGCAAAATTCACATCTGGACGACACACTGTCCCGCATGGCAGCGAATAACCGGCAAACTGCGGCGCAGTTCGAGCAGAATCTGGGCCGCGCCGGCATTGATCCCGAGGCAGTCAAGTCCAAGGTAAGCGCCGAAACCATCTGGGGTGAATTGTTGCGGACACGTGCCAGAGGTTCCAGTATCTCGAATGCGGAATTGAACGCAGAAGTGGAGCGGCGTGCGGCCAAAGGTGAAGCCCGCGTTACGGACTACGTGGTTCGGCAGATTGTATTTGTGGTGCCGCAAGGCAGCAATCCTGGCCAGCGGGAGCGTGACGCAAACGCAGCGCGTGGTCGCTTCACCGATTGCGACACAGGCGTGGAATTGATGCGGACATTGCGTGACGTTGCCGTAAAGGAGCGCATCAGCCGGACATCGACCGAGATTTCCAAAGCCCTGAATGATACGTTGCAAAAAACGCCTCTTGGTCGACTTTCTACACCATTCCGCTCGGAGCAAGGCATTGAAATGCTTGCCGTTTGCGAAAAGAAAGACCGTCAGGATAACATAGCCTTGCGCGGTCAGATCGAGCAGGAAATTCAGCAGAAGCGGGTTCAGGGTTCAGCGGAGGGCTATCTGAAGGAATTGCGCACAAAAGTGGATATCCAGCGCTAAAACACAATCAGCACGCGCTATGGCACAAATTGACACCCTGCCCCCCCTGCGAGATGTGATTGCCAAACATGAGTTGTCCGCCCGCAAGGCGCTTGGTCAGAATTTCCTGCTTGATCTCAATCTGACATCCCGTATCGCGCGGAGCTCTGGCGCGCTGGAGGGTGTGCATGTCATTGAAATCGGACCGGGTCCCGGTGGTTTGACACGGGCCATTCTGGCCGCAGGCGCAGCCCATGTCACCGCCATTGAAATGGATGAGCGCTGCCTGCCAGCGCTGGCTGAAATAGCCGATTATTATCCCGGCCGATTGACCGTTCATCGCGGTGATGCCCTGAAACATGATCTGGCCGCCCTGGCGAATGGTCAGCGGACCAGGATTATCGCCAACTTGCCTTATAACGTCGCCAGCCCCCTGATCATCAGCTGGTTACAGACAGAACCTTGGCCGCCCTATTATGAATCCATCACCGTAATGGTGCAGCGCGAATATGCTGAACGCCTTGTCGCAACACCCCTGGAACGCAAGGACTACGGACGCTTGTCGATACTGACCGGCTGGCGTGCTGAAGCAAGCATCCTGTTCAACGTGCCCCCCACCGCCTTTGTGCCCCAGCCTCGCGTCATGTCCAGTGTCGTGCAGCTTAGGCCACGGGGAACACCTGAAATCTGCCGAATGAAAACACTCGAGCGGATCACCCAAGCCGCTTTTGGCCAAAGGCGAAAAATGCTGCGGCAATCGCTGAAGGCACTCGGTTGCGATGTGCAACTCTTGCTTTCAAAAGCAGCGCTTTCCCCTGAAGCACGGGCCGAAGAGATCGATATCAGCGGGTTTGTGCGGTTAGCCAACACCTTTGATCAGCTGTGATTGGCAGCCGAACAATCTCAAGCGTTGATTTTCAGGATACCTTCAAGTTCATCGCCAATTGCTTCAGCGAATTGCCCGAGTGTAGCGTTTCGCCCACGGGTGGAGCGGGCCGCAGCCAATATCGCCTTGAGCGTTGCATAGGCCTTATCGAGATCAGCATTGACGATGAGATGATCAAACTGATGCCAGTGCTTTAATTCTGTTCGTGCCGTTTGCAAGCGGCGGCGGATAACCTGCGGACTGTCCTCGGCACGCCGTTCAAGCCTTGAGCGCAACGTATCGGCATCTGGCGGCAGAATGAAAACGCTGACAATGTGTTCACGCATCGTCTCATAGAGCTGAACAGTGCCCTGATAATCGATGTCGAAGAGAATATCCCTGCCCTCGGCAATGGCTTTCTCTACAGGCGCACGCGGTGTGCCGTAGAGATTGCCGTGCACTTCGGCCCACTCCAGCAGTTCACCACCTGCACGCATGGATTCAAAACGGTCGCGTGTGACAAAATGATAATGCATGCCATCCACTTCGCTTGGGCGACGGGGACGTGTTGTGGCGGAAACCGACATGCTGACGCTGTGGTCGTCTTGAAGAAGCAACCGGCTGAGGGTGGATTTGCCAGCTCCTGACGGCGAGGCAATCACCAGCAGCACGCCACGCCTGCCAGTTTCTTTCAATGCCTTGCCGTTATTCGACATTCTGAACCTGTTCACGAAACTGCTCGACCAGGGTTTTCAGGTCCAGTCCAATGACCGTCAAACCGCTGTCAGCGGATTTAGCACATAAAGTGTTTGCTTCTCGTGAAAGCTCCTGCGCCAAAAAATCCAGACGACGGCCGATGGCACCGCCCCGCTCGAACAATTGCCGGGCCTGGGCGACATGCGCTTTCAGTCGGTCAAGTTCCTCGCGGATATCGCCCTTGACTGCCAGCAGCATCGCTTCCTGATGCAGGCGTTGCGGATCAAGCCCCTCATTGCTTCCAAGCAGATCCTGTATTTGTCGCTTGATACGACTCTTGATACTATCCGCGCTGCGGGCCGGATGGGCATCCGCCGCAAGAACCAGCATCTCGATAGCCAGTATTTTCTCTGTTAGAATAGCGCCAAGGGCAGCCCCCTCTGCCTGACGTGAGGCGACAAGTCCGACTATACCGTCCTCAAGCGAGCGCGTGATGGCCTCAGTCATTAACACACGCTGCTCGTCGGTTTCAGACTGTTCCCTGACTTCAAGGACACCACGAACCGCCAGAATTGCGTCAAAGGACGGTGGCTGCATACCGGTTGATCTGGCAACGTCCAGCAATTTCCTGGCAAGCTCAATCGCAAGGGTCTCGTTGATATGGATTTCAGCCGATTTGCCGCCGCGTGTCAGATCAAGCGACGCATGGATCGTACCGCGCGCGATGACCGTACCCAGCATACGGCGGGCTTCGGCTTCAACACCATCAAGTCCACCGGGCAGGCGCAAACGCAGGTCAAAACCCTTGGCATTGACCGATTTCACCTCCCATGCCCAAGAGGCGTCCTCCATCTGGCCAGCGGATCGGGCAAAACCGGTCATGCTGCTCAGTGTCATGGTAAAACCACTCTCATGGGAACTGATACGATCAACGGAAGGAAGGGACTGTTTTGGGCGAGTTCAGATCAAAGGATTTATTACGCAAAGGATCGCGGCTCGTCCCTTCAACCGCGTCAAACCCGCGCTGCGGGCCACGCCGTGGGTTTGGTTGCGCGGCACCGTCGGCATCCGATTGTGGTACGGCATCACTGTAGCTGTTTTGAACCACGGGTCCGGGTGCTGATCCTGCCTGTGTGGAATTACGCTGCATGGTCTGACGACGGCCCGGAGCAACGGGATAGCTTTCGACACCGCCGGGTTGCGGGGTCATGGCAATGTCATCGTTCTGGTCAGGATTGAGGCGCTGTACGGGTGCAAACACATCCAGTGGCACTTCCGGAATGACATAGGTCGACGTACTTGCTGGCAACTGTGTGCTAGCTGGCAGGGGCGTTCTTTCAGGCAGGGGAGTTCTTTCAGGCAGTGCAGTTCTTGCAGGCACCGGAGTTCTTGCAAGCTCTGCCGGGCGGGCCAGCACCTGAGCCGGCACTTCGATAGCGGCCGGCGCAAATGCAGGCGGAAGATCGGATCGCTGACCAGGGCGCAGTTGCGGTGCAGGTATTACGGCAGGCGCAGGAGTTGAAGGCGCAGAAGACGAAGGCACCGGAGCCGCAGGTACTGCGCTGCCGCCACCCTCGATCTGCCGCCAGCGGGCAACATTGCGTTGATGCTGCTCGTAGGTCTCGGCAAAGGCATGCCCGCCCGTTCCATCCGCGACAAAGAAGATATCACGTGTTTTGGATGGGTTCGCCGTGGCTTCAAGTGAGGCGCGGCCGGGGTTGGCAATGGGCCCTGGCGGCAAGCCGTTGATAACATAGGTGTTGTAGGGTGTTGCCTGCCGGATCTCCGTTGATAAAATACCGCGTCCCAGCGAGCCCTTGCCACCAATCAGGCCATATATGATTGTTGGATCGGATTCGAGGCGCATGCCACGGTTTAGCCGGTTAACAAAGACAGAGGCGACACGCGTGCGCTCATCAGAGCGGCCAGTTTCCTTCTCGACGATGGAAGCCAGGATCACCAGATCGTTGGGTGTCTTGACTGGAATATCGCCACTGCGCCGGGCCCAGATTTCCGCCAGAGCGCGCTTTTGTGCCTGTTCCATGCGGGCAACCACCTGCTCCCGGCTGGTGCCGCGTTCGAAGCGATAGGTATCCGGCAAAAGGATGCCCTCGCGGGGAATGGTACGGATTTCACCAACAAGAATCTCGTTTTCTTTCAATCGGTTGACAATTTGCTCGCTGGTCAGTCCTTCCGGAATCGTCACGGAGTGCTGGATGGATTTTCCCTCCATCAACACTTCCCGAATGTCTTTCAGCGAAGCCCCTTCCTTGAACTGGTATTCACCGAACTTCAGTGTAGGACGCCCCGCCATGAGATGGGAAATCTCGAACATCAGGGCCTGATTGATGACGCCTTCCTGCTCCAGAATTTCGGCAATTGCCGAAGGACCATTGCCGCGAGGAATGAAAACCACTTTGTCCTGCTTCAAAGGACCGGGCGAATTGAGCAGACTTTGCCCGTAGATCGCAGCGACCGCACCAGCACCAGCCAGAAACACGAGAAGCGTCAACAGGGCGCTCAATTTGCCCAGAAAACCACCGCCCCGGCGCCGTCTTGGCGGTTGCGGTGGTTCAGGCGGCATTACGGGCTGCAAAGATTCACGCGCTCCCCGTGGTGCCCAGCGACGCCCGTTTGGTGGCAGCGAAGGCTCGCTCATCACCACCGGCGGGACCACGACCGTTGAAAAACGATCACCTGACATCAGCGAAACATTCCCGAAAAACCCAACTTGATGCAACACATTACCATGACACGTCCGCTCAAATCATCCGATGCAAAACGCTGCAATGATCGCCATTTGATTGTGGCAAATCCGCGATGCATTGCAACTGTCTAAGCCAAAAACCTTATTTTTGAAACACCTTCGGACGCGAAAGGGAGAACCGGACCATCATTGCACTCAGATCATTGCCATTCCGCCATTCACATGGAGGGTCTGACCCGTGATGTAAGCCGCTTCTGCAGAGGCAAGAAACACCACAGATGCGGCAATTTCATGGGCGGAACCGAGGCGTCCCATGGGAACATTGCCCAGAATGCCCTCTTTCTGCCTGTCGTTGAGATCAGACGTCATTGCCGTCTCTATGAAACCGGGTGCAATGCAGTTGACCGTGATGTTGCGGCTGGCAACTTCTGCCGCGAGCGATTTTGACATGCCGATCATGCCTGCTTTGGAAGCGGCGTAATTCGCCTGGCCGGGATTGCCAGTGACGCCCACGACAGATGTGATGCCGATGATGCGGCCATATCGCCGTTTCATCATGCCGCGCAGCACTGCCCGTGAAAGAATGAAACCGGCAGTCAGGTTGACAGCCATTACCTTGTCCCAGTCATCATCCTTCATGCGAAGGAACAATCCATCGCGCGTCAACCCCGCATTGTTGACCAGAACATCAAGACTGCCCATGGCGGTTTCCGCAGCAGGCACAAGTGCTTCAACGGAGGCTCTGTCTGACAAATCAGCCGTGATGACATGCACGCGCTCTCCCAGTTCCGCAGCCAGGGCATCCAGTGCCTCACGCCGGGTGCCCGACAAGGTTATGATGGCCCCCTGCTTATGCAGCGCACGGGCGATTGCTGCACCAATGCCGCCGGATGCGCCGGTAACAAGGGCTGTCTTGTTTGTCAGATCAAACATGGTCTTATCAAACATGGATTTCACTCCCGGTTCAGAGAAAATGCGGCGACATCAGCGGGGGTGCCGACAGCACTTGTGGTCACGCCATCCGCGATGCGCTTGATGAGGCCGTTCAATACTTTGCCGGAACCAAGCTCGATAAAGCGCGTTATTCCCCGATGCGCCATGAACTGCACGCTTTCGCGCCAGCGCACCGTGCCTGTCACCTGCCTGACCAGAAGATCAGCGATTTCCGCCGGATCGTTCACATATGCCGCCTTCACATTGGCGACCAAGGGTACAACAGGCCTGTTGATACGCACGTTGCTCAAGGCCTCCGCCATGGCTTGAGCCGCCGGATGCATGAGCCTACAATGGAACGGGGCTGACACAGGCAACAGCATGGCACGCTTTGCGCCATTGGCCTGTGCCAGCACAATGGCGCGTTCAACCGCCGCTTTGTGACCAGACACCACAACCTGACCACCACCATTGTCATTGGCCGCATCGCAAACATCACCTTCTGCCGCCTCCTGCGCAATGGCGGCCACTGCATCGAACTCAAGGCCAAGCACTGCTGCCATCGCACCGATGCCAACGGGCACGGCCAATTGCATGGCATTGCCGCGAATGCGCAGCAATCGCGCCCCGTCTGCCACCGAAAGCGAGCCCGCGGCGGCCAAGGCCGAGTACTCACCAAGAGAATGCCCGGCGACACAGGTTGCCGACGTCTTGAAATCAAGTCCCGCCTCGGCTTCCAACACCCGCACAACGGCCATACTGACTGCCATCAGGGCTGGCTGGGCATTGGCTGTGAGCATAAGCGTTTCCGCAGGTCCATCGAACATCAGGACCGATAGCTTTTCACCCAATGCGGCATCCACTTCGGCAAACACGGCGCGTGCCTGCGGATAAGCCTCTGCCAGAGCCTTGCCCATGCCTACGGTCTGGCTGCCCTGACCGGGAAATACAAAAGCTGTCTGGGTCATCTGGTTCTCGCGATTACATCCGTGCTTTGGCACCACACCGGGATGATCATAATGTCAAGCGTTCAGCGCTTTCCATGGATAGTGTGGAGCAACTTCCCCTTGCCTTTTCGCGCGAACCGAACCATAGGACGCGTTCTGTTCTGGCCGGAGGCTGAACGGAGGGTCGCTATGCGACAGGATCATTTGATCCGTCCTCCCGTGTCTCCGCCTTCGATAAGCATCTCGTCGGGCCTCTTCCGGGCTCGAAGGGCTCCGCGCCAAAACAGGATCAAGTTGCACGCGCAATTTGATATTTAACATGAAGAGAGGCCACCATGGCATTGTATGAACACGTATTCCTGGCTCGCCAAGACGTGTCTGCACAGCAGGTCGAAACGATGACTGACCAGTTCAAGGGCATCATCGAAGCTGCTGGCGGCACTGTATCGAAAATCGAGTACTGGGGTGTCAAATCCCTCGCTTACCGCATCAAGAAGAACCGCAAGGCGCATTTCGCTTTGCTTAACATCAGCGCTCCAGCCGCCGGCCTTGCCGAAATGGAACGTCAGATGAAAATCAACGAAGATATCATCCGCTTCATGACCATCAAGGTTGAGGCTCTCGAAGAGGGTCCATCCGCCATGATGCAGCGCCGCGAGCGTGAAGAACGCCGTGATCGCGAGCGGACAGAGCGTCGCCCCGATGATTTCGGCGGTGGTTTTGATGGTGGGGAGGATAACTGATGAGTGCTGCACAAGGCGGTCGTCGCCCCTTTTTCCGCCGCAAGAAAACCTGCCCTTTCACAGGTGTTGGTGCTCCTGTAATTGATTACAAGGACGTCAAGCTCCTGTCGCGCTACATCTCTGAGCGTGGCAAGATCGTTCCTTCGCGCATCACCGCTGTCTGTGCCAAAAAGCAGCGTGAACTGGCCCAGGCCATCAAGCGTGCCCGCACGCTCGGCTTGCTGCCGTATCTGATCAAGTAAGAAACAACATGCGGTTGGCGGTTCGCTGCCAGCCGGTCTCTACAATCGAACTTTTTTCGTCGCCTGCCGGATATCCTCACGGAATGAGGCCATGCTGACAGGACTTTGCTGGGTTTTCACCCTAACCGGCCCTTGATTGGGCGGGACAGCAGGACACAATGACCAAAGCCATTCTCATAGCCGCTCTTGCGGGCTTTGCATCAGCCATGCTGGCGGCCGCCGCTACGGCCGGTGCGGGATTTGGCGTGCTTTTTACATTGATCGCCCCCCTGCCCCTGATGATTGTCGGCATTGGCTGGCACCCGCTTCTGGCCGTACTGGGCGGTGCAGCGACATCAGCAGCCCTCATCATCCTGTTGCGCGGCAGTGCGGGCGTCATGTTCGCGATCATGGTTATGGTTCCGGCGTTTCTCGCCTCTTCCGCCATTTGGCAACGGCGTGACATCAGCGGCAACATTGTCGGCCAGCTCTGTGTCGGCGCGGCTCTATACGGCGGTCTGGTGACTGTCATAGGCGCATTTTCAATCAGTTTTGATTACGAGACATTGCAAGCCCATCTCTTGAAGCAGTCCGAACTGGTCTATCGCTTCATGTCGAACATTCCCGCCAATACGCCGCTTGAGCCGGTGTCTGGCAGCAATCCCAGGGGCTTCATCGATGCCTATGCGCAAGCCGTTGCCCCCATCAGCGCGGCCATGCTTGCCGTCATCTACATGCTGAACATCTGGCTGGCGGCGCGCATCACCCGATATTCCGGTCGCTTGCCGGTTGAATGGACAAATGTCCCTACCATGCGCCTGCCCCGCTGGACCATGCCTGCTCTTGCGGCATCCGTGTTTGGCGGCTTGATGAGCGGCTATCCCGGCTTCATACTGGAGATAATGGGTGCCAGTCTCGTGGTCGCGGTTGCCGCACTCGGCTATGCGGCGGTGCACCACGTCACGACCGGTCACACCTCGCGCAGCTTCGTGCTGGGCCCGTTGTGGATCCTCACCTTCATATCAGGCATTTCCGCGCTCTTCATGCTGGGCGCGGGCCTTGCCGATCTCGTCTTTGGCTGGCGTGACAGAATTCTCGCCAGACGAAACAATCGCAACATCTGAACATCAAATAAGGAGAACTACCATGGAAGTCATTCTGCTCGAGCGCGTCGCCAAACTGGGTCAGATGGGCGAAGTCGTCAATGTGAAGCCCGGTTATGCCCGCAACTTCCTGCTGGCCCGCGGCAAGGCCCTGCGCGCCACCGCTGCCAACAAAGGGGTTTTCGACAAGCAGAAAGCCCAGCTGGAAGCCCGCAACCTCGCTGCCCGCGAAGATGCCGCCAAGGCCGCTGAGGCGCTTGATGGTCAGTCGGTCGTGCTCATCCGTCAAGCGGGTGATTCCGGCGTGCTTTATGGCTCAGTCGCCACACGCGATATCGCTGATGCCTTGACCGCCGCTGGGTACACCGTGAACCGCAACCAGTTGTCGCTGCTCCAGCCAATCAAGGCGCTTGGCATCCACACGGTTCCCGTTACGCTTCACCCGGAAGTCGATTGCAGGATCACCGTCAACGTCGCCCGCTCCGTGGAAGAATCCGAGCGCCAAGCCCGTGGCGAAAGCGTCCAGGCTGACAACAGCCGGGATAATCTCGACGATCTCGGCCTCGAGATTGGCGCAGCGCTGAATGAGGCTGGTCCACGCGCCGAGCTTTGAGTTCAGTTTAAATCAGACAATACCATTAGTGTTGAAAACCCGGCTTGACGCCGGGTTTTTTCATGCACCCGGTCAAGGTCAGAAGTGATACAACTGCCTTACCGGTGCCAGTTACGGCCACCCAATTACACTGCCGATGTCCTCCAGAAAACTTGACTTGCTTATGACAGGCATGTGATGTGAATATGGTTATATTGGATTTTTTGCCTGATTTTCCCGCGCTGCTTTGCTTGCTGGAG
>JANMLW010000067.1:0-5433 GCA_031372765.1 Hyphomicrobiales bacterium | reverse complement strand
CCTTGCTGTCGCCGGATTGGCCGCAATCAGCATCGCTGGTTTCACAACCGGCGCTGAGGCACAATACTATTATCAGCAGTCACCCTACGGTTACCAGCAGCCTGCACCCTATGTCAGCCCGAAAATCCTGCGCAAACAGCGCCAGCTGGAACAGCGTGTCTACGAGAAATATGGTTACCCGCAACAAGGCTATCAGCAGCAGTACCGGCAGCCACGCTATCGCGAAGCCTATCCACAGCAGTATTACGAGCAACCTCAGTATTATCGTCGCCGCAACAGCTGGGAATAACATCGGTTATTCTTGAAAGATTTCCTGTAGTATTGCCTTAATGGGTGCAGGGTATCGTTATCAACCAAACAGGATCAACACGACTGGCAGCGTGATTGCTGCCAGAATTGTTTGTAGCGTGATGATGGATGCCATCAAGGGTGCGTCACCGCCATTCAGACGCGCCAGAATATAGGATGCTGCTGCCGTGGGCACCGCGGCGCACAGCACGGGTATAGACAGCGTTACGCCGGACAATCCCACGGACATTCCAATCAAGCCGGTCAAAACTGGGCAAACCAGCAGCCTGCCAACTGTCGGCAGAACAAGCCCCAATCTGATTTGTCTCATATTGCCGATATCCAGACCAGATCCCACCATCAGCAAGCCAGCTGCGAGCGCGGCTCGTCCCAGAATATCCCCATAGGATGCAATCATCTTTGGCACGGGTAACCCGGACAGATTGATCAGAACACCTAAGGCCGTTGACCAGATGAACGGATTTTTGATCAGGGTGAGGAGCAGAGATTTCAAATTGGGCGGCTGATTTTCACTGCCGTAGGTTGAAAGAATGATGGCAGAGGTCAGGTTAGCATAGGGAATCAGGAAGGCGACCGCCACAGCAGCAACCGCCAGTCCCTGTTTGCCATAAAGCGATGAAGCCAGGGCAATGGCGACAAAGCTGTTCCAGCGGATGACACCCTGAAAAACGGATGTGAATGCCGGACCATCAATACCAAAATGGGTCTGTAGCGGTTTGCGGATCAGGACAAGACCCAGTGTCAGCAGCAAGATCGGTACCAGCAAGGTCACGCCGAGCGTCGCAATGGGAACTTGCGAAAGGTCCGACATCGCGAGGGTGGTGATGATCAGCGCCGGGAAGAACACCTGATAGGTGACACGTTCAAAACCGTTCCACTGTTCCTCGGCGATAAAGCCGGAAACACGCGCGAGGTAACCGGTCGTGATAATCATGAAGACCGGGATCAGGCTTTCCAGAATGGGAGACATGCAGACTTTTCAATTGATTGCTTGTCTGAACCTTGCCTTGTTCAAGCAGGTTATCCAAACGGCATTTTGGAATTGAACTGATCAATCCACGCCATGATCGGCATCATACCAGTTCAAAATCGCATCCAGCGCGCCTTGCAGGATGACTTGCGCCGCTGCTGCATCAATCATTTCCGCACGGCGTCTTGTTGGTATGCCTGCGCTGCGCATCATGTCTTCTGCCTCGAAGGATGATAATCGCTCATCCCACAACAAAACGGGCAATGACGATAATGTGCCCAGATTGCGCACGAAGGCTCGCGTCGATTGCGCCCTTGGCCCCTCGCTGTCATCCATGTTGAGTGGCAAGCCCAGTACCAGTCCGGCGATGCTTTCCTTGTCGGCGATCATCAGAAGCGCCCGAGCATCCTGCTGGAATTTTGTCCGCCGTATCGTCAAAAGGGGGGTGGCGATTGCCAATGGTAAGCTGCCAATCGCCAATCCGATTGTTTTGGTGCCCAGATCGAGCCCAAGAAAGCGCGATCCCGCCTGCGATAGCGCCGCCATTTCCGCCAAAGTGACCAGTGTTCCCATGCAATACCGTTAATGGATGATACGCTTGGCGTCATCCTTAGTTGCACTGCGAAATGGCAGGGTGTTATAGCCCAACGACACGACCATTACCGGAGTTCTCATGTCCGTCGATCAGACGACTGTCAAACGTATTGCAAGGTTGGCGCGTATCGCTGTCAACGACAACGAGGTTGAGCATCTTCAGGGTGAACTGAACGCCATTCTTGCCTTTATCGATCAACTTTCGGAAGTGAATGTTGATGGTGTCGAGGCCATGACCTCTGTGATGCCGATGGTGATGAAAAAGCGGCAGGACATCGTTAATGATGGCAATGATGCCGAGCGTGTGCTGAAAAACGCACCCGTCCGCGAGGATGGTTACTTCGTGGTTCCCAAGGTGGTTGAGTGACGGCGATGACAACGATAAACCTGACCGCACTGACATTGGCCGATGCACGCGATGGCCTCAAAGCCAGGACATTCTCGTCAACCGAACTGACGAAGGCGTTTCTGGCCAATATGGAGAAGGCCCGCGGACTGAATACCTATGTGCTGGAAACCCCCGAACACGCGTTGAAAATGGCGGCTGCCAGCGACGAGCGATTGGCAAAGGGCGCAGCCGGTCCGATGGAGGGCTTGCCGCTTGGTATCAAGGACTTGTTCTGCACCAATGGTGTGCGCACCACAGCCTGTTCGAAAATTCTCGGCAATTTCGTCCCAACCTACGAATCGACCGTCACCAGTCAACTCTGGCGTGACGGTGCCGTGATGCTTGGCAAACTCAACAATGACGAGTTTGCCATGGGTTCCTCCAACGAGACTTCGTGTTTTGGAACGCCCATCAACCCGTGGCGCGCCAAGGGCGATAACAAGCATCTGGTGGCGGGTGGCTCATCGGGTGGTTCAGCAGCGGCTGTGGCGGCCGATCTTTGTCTGGCTGCAACCGCAACAGATACCGGTGGCTCCATCCGTCAGCCAGCGGCTTTCACCGGTACAGTCGGCATTAAACCAACTTATGGTCGCGTGTCGCGCTGGGGAACGGTGGCCTTTGCCTCGTCGCTGGACCAAGCCGGACCGATTGCAAAGACAGTGCGTGACAGCGCCATCATGCTGCAATCGATGTCCGGCCATGATGCCAAGGATACGACATCGGTTGATATGCCAGTGCCGGATTTTGAGGCGGCCATCCGGCGCGGCGTCAAGGATCTGAAGATCGGCATTCCCCGTGAATACCGGCTTGATGGCATGCCTGCCGAAATTGCCCAGCTTTGGGAACAGGGTATGAAGTGGTTGAAAGAGGCCGGGGCAACCATGGTGGATATCTCGTTGCCACACACAAAATATGCGCTTCCAGCCTATTACATCGTGGCACCAGCGGAAGCCTCATCCAATCTTGCCCGCTACGACGGCGTACGCTACGGCCTGCGTGAGCCGGGCAAGGACATCGCAGCACTTTATGAAAACACCCGTGCTGCGGGTTTTGGCAAAGAAGTGAAGCGCCGAATCATGATTGGCACCTATGTGCTGTCGGCAGGCTATTACGACGCCTATTATGTCCGGGCTCAGAAGGTGCGCACCCTCATCAAATACGACTTCGAGCGCGCCTACGCTGATGGCATTGACGCCATTCTGACCCCTGCCACGCCATCCGCAGCCTTCGGCATAGGCGCAATGTCGGTGGCGTCGCCTATCGAGATGTATTTGAACGATGTTTTTACGGTCACCGTCAACATGGCGGGGTTGCCTGGGATAGCGGTGCCAGCGGGTGTTGATGCCAAGGGCTTGCCCCTCGGCTTGCAACTGATCGGTCGGCCCTTTGATGAGGAAACGCTGTTTGCCGTGGGGCAGGTTATCGAGGACGCCGCCGGATCATTCCATCCGGCAAAATGGTGGTGACCCCATGATCTTTGCGCCTGCCATGGGTATCGCGTGTTTCCAGGTTCTCGCTGGCCTCAGCTTTTTCGTGGCCGTGCTCAGCTTTGGCGCTGTGGCCAAGCAATGGATCGCTCCGACGGGCGACATCTCCATCCCGCAGATGCTGCTGATTTCTGGTGTTTTTGCCGCAGGCGGTATCATTTGCTTGCTGGGCGTGCGCCTCATTCGCCGTATGATGGCGCGTTGATTATTCTCTCTGGAAGGCTGTTTTCAAGATGAATGCTTCTGTAAATCCGAAAAAACTGGTCAAGGGCGCTACCGGCGACTGGGAAACCGTCATCGGTCTGGAGATCCATGCGCAGGTGAATTCTGACGCGAAACTATTCTCAGGCTCCTCCACCCGTTTTGGCAACGAGCCCAATTCCAACGTCAGCCTCGTGGATGCGGCCATGCCCGGAATGCTGCCCGTTATCAACGAGGAATGCGTGCGCCAGGCTATCCGCACCGGCCTTGGCCTCAATGCGCAGATCAACAACCGCTCGGTTTTTGACCGAAAGAACTACTTCTATCCCGATCTGCCCCAAGGCTATCAGATAAGCCAGTTCCAGTTCCCCATTGTCGGCGAGGGCGAAGTGACTGTGGATGTGCCGGGCTACGGCGAGCCAATCGTCGTGCGGATCGAGCGGTTGCATCTGGAGCAGGATGCGGGCAAATCGATCCATGATCAGGACCCGCGTTCATCCTTTGTCGATCTAAACAGATCTGGTGTCGCACTGATGGAAATTGTTTCCAAGCCGGATCTCAGAACCGCTGATGAAGCAAAGGCTTACGTCACCAAGTTAAGGACAATTTTGCGCTACCTCGATACCTGTGATGGTGACATGGAGAAGGGCAATCTGCGCGCTGACGTCAACGTTTCCGTGCGCCGCCCGGGTGAGCCTCTTGGCACGCGCTGCGAGATCAAGAACGTCAATTCCATCCGGTTCATCGGTCAAGCCATTGACGTTGAGGCCCGCCGTCAGATTGGCATCATCGAGGATGGCGGCAAGATTGATCAGGAAACCAGGCTTTATGATCCAGCCAAGGGCGAGACGCGCTCCATGCGTTCCAAGGAAGAAGCGCATGATTATCGCTATTTCCCCGATCCAGATTTGCTGCCGCTTGAATTTGACGATGCTTATGTTGCAGCTCTAGCCAAGCATCTGCCGGAACTGCCCGACGCCAAGAAAGCCCGTTTCATCAAGGATTATGGTCTCTCCGCCTACGATTCCTCCGTGCTGATTGCCGAGAAGGAAAGCGCTGACTTTTATGAAACCGTGGCCAAAGGACGTGACGGAAAGCAGGCTGCCAACTGGGTCATCAACGAGCTGTTCGGACGCCTGAACAAGGAAGGCAAGGACATCGCTGCATCACCGGTTTCAGCGGCACAGCTCGGCGGCATTGTCGACCTTATCGGATCGAACCTGATTTCCGGCAAGATTGCCAAGGACCTCTTCGAGATTGTCTGGACCGAGGGCGGAGATCCTGCCGCCATCGTGGAGGTACGCGGCATGAAGCAGGTGACCGACACCGGTGCCATCGAGAAGGCTGTCGATGAAATCATCGCGGCGAACCCCGACAAGGTTCTGCAGGTGAAGGAAAAGCCCTCCATGCTAGGGTGGTTTGTCGGGCAGGTGATGAAGCAATCGGGCGGCAAAGCTGCACCGGGGGCTGTGAATGACCTGCTG
>JANMLW010000015.1:0-10085 GCA_031372765.1 Hyphomicrobiales bacterium | reverse complement strand
CGCGCCCGGCGAGAATGGAGAAGAAATTCTTGATGCTGTCGATATTGCGTGCCACCAGCACGCCGATGGCCAGCCCCGCCAGTGTGCCCGAGACACCGATACTTGCCCCTGCCATCAGGAATACGCGCAAGATTGACCCTTGTGTCGCGCCCATGGTCCGCAAAATGGCGATATCCCGGGACTTGCTGCGTACCAGCATGATCAGACCCGAAATGATATTGAGTGCCGCTACCATGACAATCAGCATGAGGATGATAAACATCACATTTCGCTCCACCTCCAGTGCGCCAACAAAGGTCTGGTTGCGGATTTTCCAGTCGCTGGTGATGATGGGGCGCCCGGCAACGTCTATCGCCAGTTGCGATATCCTTTCCGCCTGCTCGGGATTTTCGATGCTTAACTCGATGACACTGGCTTCGCCTTCGCGGTCGAAATAGATCTGTGCCTCGTTCAGCGGCATATAGACAAAGGCGCTGTCAAACTCCGACATGCCAATCAGGAATACCGCCTTGATGTCATAGACCTTGCGGCGGGGTGTTGTACCAAAAGGGCTGGCCGCTCCATTGGGAGAAAGCAGCGTGAGTTTATCCCCAACGCGCACGCCCAACTGATCTGCCAGACGCTGCCCGATGGCAATGCCCTCGCCGCCATCAAAACCATCCAGCGTGCCGGCGCGAATGTTGCTCGCGATGGTATCCAGACGCTTTATATCCACTTCCCGCACTCCGCGCACCAAAGCGCCAGATGATGCAAAGGCGGATGACACCAGCACTTGCCCGTTGATGACAGGAATAGCCTGTTTCACACCCTTGATCTGCTCAAGGCGCTTGGCAACAGCTTCATAATCCGTCAGCGGTTGATCCATGGCTTGGACGAACACATGGCCGCTGACACCCAGAATTTTTGAGATAAGTTCCTTGCGAAAGCCATTCATCACCGACATCACGATGATCAATGCAGCGACGCCCAGCAGGATTCCCGCAAAGGAGAACCCGGCGATAACCGATATGAAGCCCTCTTTCCGCCGAGGGCGCAGGTACCGAAACGCGAGCTTTCTCTCAAACCCGGCAAAGGGTTTGGGTGGTGTGAGCGCAGGGATTGTTTCGGTCACGCTTTGAGCCTTGCGACAACATCACCAATCGCCACGGTCTCCCGCGCACCGGATTTACGCCATTTCAGCTCAACTTTGCCTTCGGCCAGGCTCTTGGGCCCAACGATAACCTGATAGGGAAGGCCTATCAGATCAGCGGTGGCAAACTTGGCACCGGCGCGAT
This sequence comes from Hyphomicrobiales bacterium, assembly GCA_031372765.1. GTDB lineage: Bacteria > Pseudomonadota > Alphaproteobacteria > Rhizobiales > Beijerinckiaceae > JADCCX01. The sequence goes on along the minus strand of JANMLW010000015.1, from coordinate 8,811 downwards.
CATCACGGTCATCATAGAGGACTTCAAGACCAGCGGCTTCCAACGTGCTGTAAAGCTGCATGCATGCCGCATCCACCGCCGCGTCACCAACCCGCAAATTGAGAAGCGCGACGTGAAAAGGTGCAATCGCTTCCGGCCAGATGATGCCCGCCTCATCGTGACTGGCCTCGATCACCGACGGTACCACCCGTGTTGGGCCAATGCCATAGGAACCCATGTGGACAGGGCGATCCACGCCATCGGAACCAGTGACCTTGGCGTTCATGCTGTCAGAGTATTTCGTGCCGAAGTAAAAGATATGCCCCACCTCGATACCGCGGGCTGAAACACGGTTCGCTGGAGGAATGGCGTCATAGGCCATGGCGTCGTGCATTTCCGATGTCGCGGCATAGAGCGATGTCCATTTATCGACGGTCGCCTGCATCCCGGCCACGTCATCAAAATCGGTATCGGCATCAGGCACCGCAAAATCGAGATAATCGCCGTGGCAGAACACTTCACTTTCGCCTGTTGAAGCCAGAATGATGAACTCGTGGCTGAGATCACCACCAATCGGTCCGGTATCCGCGCGCATGGGAATTGATTTCAGGCCCATTCTTTCAAAGGTGCGCAAGTAAGCAACGAACATCTTGTTATAAGCGTGGCGGGCGGTGGCCTCGTCCGTATCGAAGGAATAGGCATCCTTCATCAGGAATTCCCGGCTGCGCATGGTGCCAAACCGAGGCCTGATCTCATCGCGGAATTTCAACTGGATATGATAAAGATTCAACGGCAAGTCCTTGTAGGATTTGACATAAGACCGAAAAACGTCGGTGATCATTTCCTCGTTGGTGGGACCAAACAACATTTCACGGTCCTGTCGATCACCAATACGCAGCATTTCCTTGCCATAGGCATCATAGCGGCCTGATTCCTTCCACAAATCCGCAGACTGGATCGTCGGCATCAACAGTTCCACGGCACCTGAACGGTTCTGTTCCTCGCGGATGATGGCATTGATCTTGTTCAGCACGCGCAACCCAAGCGGCAGCCAGGTGTAAATGCCAGCTGACTGCTGTTTGATCATGCCTGCTCGCAACATCAAACGATGCGAGGCAATCTCAGCTTCTTTGGGCGTATCACGCAAAATGGGGAGAAAATAACGGGAAAGGCGCATCGACTGGTCCTGAAGGGCAGATTCTGTGGTGTTGAAGTGTGCTCTGGACCAAACCGCAACCTACCGGGAAAGGCAAGTGTGCGACTGCGTTTCAGCATCGTTTTGAGGATTGTCCGCCATTACCCGTTTGCCAAGTGCAATCGAGATTCCTACAACAGGAACAGCATATTTTTCTCGCGATTCCCCGGACCTTATGCATGGCTGAGACCCTTGAGCACGCTCCACAATCGGCTGAACCGGAAATGGCTTTCCGGGATGACGATGGTGATGTGAATTTTGCCTTTGTGGCCAGTGTCTCAGCTGCTGTTTCACGGGGCGATTCGATTGCCGTCAACGCTTTGGGGCTTGGTCTGCATGAAGCCGACATGGGAGCGCTTATCGAGCATCTGGCCGCCGATGAGCGCTCCCGTTTCATCTCACTTCTGGGTGATGCCTTCGACTTTGCCGCGCTGACAGAAGTCGACGATATCATTCGCGAGGCAATACTCAATGAATTGCCCAATAATGCCATCGCTGATGGCGTGCGTGATCTCGATTCCGATGACGCCGTTTATATTCTGGAAGATCTGGCGGAAGAAGATCAGGAAGAGGTCCTCGCTCAGCTTTCCGAGGTCGATCGCCTTTCGCTTGGCAAAAGCCTCGACTATCCCGATAATTCCGCCGGTCGGCGCATGCAGACCGAGTTCATAGCGGTTCCGCCGTTCTGGACGGTGGGGCGTACCATTGATTTCATGCGGGACACCACTGATTTGCCTGACAGGTTTTACAACCTTTATGTGGTTGACCCATCTTACAGACTTGTCGGCATGGTGGCGCTGGACAGGCTGTTGCGGACAAAGCGCCCTGCCAGCATCGAAAAGATCATGGAGGAATCCGAGCACAGCGTGCTGGCCACCGATGATCAGGAAGAACCAGCTCGTCTGTTTCGCACCTATAACCTCGTATCGATTCCTGTACTAGACGAAGCAGAGCGGCTCGTCGGCGTCATGACCTTCGATGATATTGTCGATCTCCTTGATGAAGAGGCCGATGCCGACATAAAGGCCCTTGGTGGTGTCAAGCCAGAAGAAGAGATTTCCGATACTGTCTGGACGATTACCAAAAGCCGTTTCACCTGGTTGTTTGTCAATCTGCTGACGGCGATTCTCGCTTCGGGGGTGATCGCGATGTTCGAGAACTCGCTCAAAAACATGGTGGCATTGGCTGTGCTCATGCCCATTGTCGCTTCCATGGGCGGCAATGCCGGCACACAATCTATGACGGTTGCAGTGCGCGCCTTGGCCACCAAGGAAATTGACCGGGCTAATGCCATGCGGGTCGTGCGCCGTGAATTGACTGTCGGCATTCTCAACGGACTGGCTTTTGCAGTTATCATGGCGGCAGTCGCGATGGCCTGGTATGGACCTGCGTCGATCGGCATCGTCATCGGCCTGGCAATCACAGTAACCTTGGCGGCTGCAGCCCTTGGTGGCGTGGTGATACCGCTGCTGCTTGAAAGAGCGGGCATTGATCCCGCAGTGGCGTCAGGACCACTGGTTACAACCATTACCGATGTTGTCGGCTTTTTCGCGTTCCTTGGAATCGCGACGCTGTGGTTCGGGTTCTGAGACCTATAAACTGTCGACGAGACTTCCCACAGTGAAGGGATCAAATAAAAACACTGTAAACCGCTGAAGTTTTTAACAAAAATCCCGCTCTGGCATGGACCGAAGCGGGATTTTACATTTTCAAGCGTTATCGAGAGCAATCAGGCCGCCGAGGGGGCCCGTGGGGCACCCTGGCCAGGACGGCCGCCGCGGGTTATTACCTTAGGCTTGGGCATAGGCAACAGGCCTTCACGCTGCATCTGCTTGCGGGCTGCCTTGCGGGTGCGGCGAATGGCTTCCGCCTTTTCGCGTGTCTTGCGCTCGGACGGCTTCTCGTATGACTTCTTCTGACGCAGTTCCCGGAAGATGCCTTCGCGCTGCATCTTCTTCTTCAGGACACGCATGGCCTGTTCCACGTTGTTGTCTCGTACGAGAACCTGCATTGAGATACGTCCTTTAAGTGAGTGAATGGAACGGGTTAGAAAGAAATGTTAATGAATGGAATCATTCATGGGTGGAAAGAAATCAGGTTCCGGTCTTGTCCGGATTTTTCATGCGCCACAACTGAAATCCCGCATCGGCCACGCCTTTTTCAGCGGCCTGACGGTTGAGACCATGTGGCAGTGAACGTGTTGGAAGAACAGTACCTGTCATGCTCCAGGGAGCATATTTTCCAGGCAGTGCCTCACCCTTCGCGGTCGCGGCAAAAGCGTAAATTTCAGCGTTTGTATCGGAACGGAATATGTAAAGCGTCGCTGCACCCTTGGCAGCGGTTGGACGTCTGTTGGGGAACGACGATATCATCTCCGCCTCGCTGGTGGCCGTTGGCCACGAACAGGTGGCGGACCGGTGTTCTCGCCCTTGTGACGATAGACCATGCGCCCCTTTTCGAGATCATAAGGTGTCATTTCCACCATGACCCGGTCTCCGACCAACGTCTTGATGCGATTTTTTTTCATGCGACCGGCTGTGTAAGCCACGATGACATGACCATTGTCGAGTTCGACGCGGTAGCGTGCGTCGGGGAGCACTTCGCTCACACGTCCGTCAAAGGTCAGTACATCTTCTTTCGCCATTGCATTCTCTCAGTTCATAAAGCGATGAATGCCCGCCGCGACACCCATGGGGTGCACGCCGGGCATATCAAAATCATAATCCAGTCGCCTGAAGCCGGGAAAACCCGGCAACAGGGTCTGAAATCAGCCTGCAACCTTGAGGTGGTCTGCAGAAGACTTGCCGCTACGACGATCAGCAACGATTTCGTAGGTGATCTTCTGGCCTTCGTTCAGGCCGTAAAGACCAGCACGCTCAACGGCGCTGATGTGAACGAACACGTCCTGCCCGCCTTCATCCGGCTGAATGAAGCCGAAGCCTTTTTGAGAATTGAACCATTTAACTGTGCCTGTCGGCATGGGGGTATCCTTTAACGTTGAAAAAACAGAACGAATGGAGGCACGTCTCGCGCACAAACGTCCATCGATGTTCTGGAAAAGATGTCTTGGTGGCAACGCAATGTTATAATTGAAGCGCAGCTAACAAAGTCGTTCGACCGAAACTCGATTTGAGTTCTCTAGCCTAATTCGCAAAACTGCGCAAGCATCTGTGTGCAACTCTATAGTGAACATCAATCATCAACAAAAAACCCTGCCACAAGGTGTGACAGGGCTATTTGTTGGTGCGGCCAAATGGACTCGAACCATCACGGGTCTCCCCGCTACCACCTCAAGGTAGTGCGTCTACCAATTCCGCCATGGCCGCGAACAGTAGGTGAGCGCGAGTAGCAAAGGCGTTCCGGCATGACAAGGGTGAATTGCGATTATTTGGGCTTCCCATTCATGCAACCGCAACACAAATGGGGGCAATTGCCCTGCCGATCCCCTATGAGGGTCATTTTTCCAATTATATCTGACCGGAGTTTATCATGAAAGCCATTGCCATCACCCGTTACGGCCCACCCGAAAGCCTGCGTCTGATCGACCTGCCCAGGCCCGAGCCAAAAGCCGGAGAGGTATTGATCCGCATCCATGCTGCCACCGTGAGTGCGGCAGACATGCGCCTGCGCTCAGGCGTTTTTCCACGCGGATTTGGTTTTCTGGCCCGTTTGGCCCTCGGTTATGGTGGCCCGCGCAAACCGATTCTCGGTACTGATCTGGCAGGAACGATCGAATCTGTTGGTGCGGATGGATCAACCTTCGCGACGGGTGACGCCGTGATTGCCTTTGTCGGTGCGCAATTTGGCTGCCATGCGGAATACGTGACCGTAAAGGCCAATGCTGCTATCTGTATGAAACCCGAGAATCTCACATGGGAGCAGGCAGCCGCCCTGCCCTTTGGTGCCACAACCGCACTCTATTTCTTGCGTGACAAGGCAAAAATAACTTCGGGCGAGCGCGTGCTGATCGTTGGGGCCTCCGGTGCGGTGGGTTCAGCCGCCGTGCAATTTGCCAAACACATGGGAGCGCGCGTTACAGCCGTCACCAGCACGCCGAACCTGGCGCTTGTGCAATCTCTGGGCGCTGACGAAGTGATCGACTACCGGGTGAGCAATTGGAGCAAGCTGAATCGCCAATGGGATCTAATCCTGGATACAACGGGTACGGTGGATGCTACCCGCGCACGCCCCTGCCTGCCAACTGGCGGACGATTGGCGCTTGTGGCAGCTGATTTGCCACAGATGCTGGGCAGCCTCTTTACGCGCGACATCAAGGTGTTGACCGGCACAGCGCCCGAAAAGCCTGAGGATCTGCACATGCTGGCAGCCCTTGCCGCTAAGGGCGTGCTGAACCCGGTTGTCAGTGCGATATTCCCGCTTGAGGAGGCTGCCAAAGCGCATGCGATTGTGGATAGCGGTCGCAAGGTGGGCAATGTGGTTCTGCGGATGATATAACGGATGACAATCCGCTCAACAGCTAACGTGCAATGGTTCATGGAGCAATGGAATTCGGTGTGGTGTGATCCGTCCCGGATTCTATCACACCAAGATGAAATCTCCGGCCTGCAGATTGGTCGCCGTGATGTTCCAGAGCAGGATGCCGTCCACGCCGAAATTGACCGTGGTGCCCACACCTGCCTGGGTCAAGGAAAGCGCTGCAAAGTTGGCCACACCAAGTCCGCGCAGGTCTATGCGGTCCAACTGCCCACCGTGAATGCCCGAGAAGTCGTTGACGACATCAAAGCCGGAGCCAAAGGTGGTGAAGCCGAAGATGTCAGGCCCGCCAAGTCCGATCAGCGTGTCAGTGCCAGCGTCGCCTGAGAGAGTATCGCCGAAGGTGCTACCCCAGAGCGTGTCAACCCCGCCGCCGCCATTGATGGTTGAGGCGAGCCCCCCGTTGCCGAGCAGCGTTTCATCGCCGCCGTTGCCGGTCAGGCTTGTTGCCACGCCAATCAGTACCGCCACTTCGATATTGTTGGCCAATGTCATGCCCGTGGCGAAAATCCAGGCTGTGTCGTTGCCGGTTCCTGCTCCCACAGCCTCGGTGAGCGTGTCCGTGGCGCTGGTGACGATGTAGACATCATCGCCGAGCCCGCCGGTCAGGATGTTTGTGCCTGCGCCGCCGATCAGCACATCATCGCCATCGCCGCCGTTCAAGGTATCGCTGTCATCGCCACCCCAGAGCTGGTCGTTGTTGTTGCCGCCGTTGAGGATATCGCTGCCAAAGTCGCCGATCAGCACATCATCGCCATCAAAACCGGAGACCGTATCAGCGCCCGGTCCCGCAACAAAGGTGTTGGCCAGCGCATTGCCGGTCATCACATTGTCGCGGAAAGTGCCCCAGCCGGTAACACCGCCCGCCAGCAGCTCCAGGTTTTCGACATTGGGATTGATCATGAAGGTTGTGATCTGGCCTGAACGGATGGTGTCGGTGCCTGCGTTGAAATCCTCGACAATCGTGTCATTCAATTCATCAAGGACAAAGACGTCATTGCCCGCCCCGCCGGTCAGGAGGTCAATCCCCGCGCCGCCATCCAGAATGTCATTGCCAAGGCCACCGTCCATGGTGTCGATGAAACGTGTACCCACCCATTGTTCATTCAGGCTGCCGATACCAACCAGATTGACGGCAGTCGTGCGCAGATCAATGATCTGCTGCATGATATCGCCGTTATTGATGTTATGATCCGTCCATGTGATGACGACACGGCCATCGGCGAGGGTGGCGATATCCGGCGCGGATTGCGCTCCCGCCAGATTATCGCCATTGATCCGGAAGGCCGCTCCATCCAATGTGCCGGTGGCATTGATGACTTGCCCCCAGATATCACTGCCCACCACAGCGCCCTCAACCAGCGAAGAACCCACCACGATGACGCGGCCATCGGGCAGCGCTGACGCGCGCAGATTGTGGAATTGCGCGCCGGGAGCGTTTGAAAGCGTAAAAAATTGCGGTTGTCCGCCAAGGATAGCACCGGCCACTGAGTAAATCGCCGTATTGATCACCCCAAAACCCTGATCAAAACCGACAGTCATGATTTGGCCATTGGCGAGCTGGACGATGGCTGGGACAGCATGGACCCCGTTGTATGCAATGGAAGTCGTGCTGCTGCCATTGGCCGCAGAATTGTCAAATACGCGAAGGTCCGCTTGCCCGTTGGTTTTGAGATAACTGACGGTAAATCCGCCATCGCGGAGAGCAATCAGCTCGGCAGGTTGTAGCTCAGGATTGGGCGAAGCGGCCAGTGTCTGCCCCGCCGCTGTCAGCGTGACAGCCGCACCGAATGTGTTGGTGGTGGTGTTGAAAATGCGCCCCTGCAAGGTGTTCGTGGTGACATCAACATAGGCCACCACCAGATTGCCATCGCTGAGTGCCGCCAGCATGGGGCTTACCTGATCGCCGGCCAGGACGGACGTAAATATCCCCACACTCGTAAAGAACTCTGGACCAGAATCAATCTTGAGGCGGATTTCCACTGCGCCGTTATTGTTTCTCACATAAGCCAAAGCATGACTTCCGTTTTGCAGGAATGCTGTGGCGGCACTGAATTCAGGAAGGTTTTGTCCTACGCCGAGCGCAGCGGAAATCGTTGTTCCATTGGCTCCGAAGATCAGATTGGATACATTGCCATTCAGGTTCGTATTGTCGTTCCAAGACACTGAGAAACGTCCGTCGGGACTTGCAGAGACGGTGGATCGGGATTCATTGGCAGCAGAGGGAACAATGCTGCGGCTGGCTTCGCCGAAGCTGAGTTCAATCGACCAGTTTTGCAAAAGGCCTAAATTCAAAGAGCTAAAAGCATCAACAACCTTCACTCTCCAGTTACCATTGATGGCACCCGGATAAAGCGTCGACAGCGCCTGCTCCGGACGGAAACTGCCGGTAAAAGGAGCAGATCCTGCCGTGATGGATGTGGCAGCGGAATCAACAAAAACGGTGTCGGTATAGTTGTTGAAAAAGCTGCCATTCCCGGTGCTCAATTCAATCTGATTGCCGTCAGGATCAATAAGGAAGATACTAATTTCTTGAATATCGTCATGAAAGATATTCAGTGTCACCCTGATCTCACGAAGGAAAACCGCCGTTGGAACGCCAGATATGGCGAGCACATTGGTGATTCCGGTCGGATTGCCGTCCGGAATCGCAACCGATCCGGTAAAACTGTTTGAAAATACAGCCATCAAGTTGCCTTTTTCAATTAGGGCTACTTTAATTGCTCAAGAAAGGCGACAGGCCCTCATTGCATCCGAGTCCGTTTCTAGCGCCGTCGCCAGAAAGCTGGACAATTCATGACTGCCTACAGAACTGACAAAGAGTCAATCTGGCTGGCATAGCCGGATACCAAATGGTGAATCTGTTCAAAATCTGAGTTTAACCAGCGATGCAAATCACTGGCTGCTTGTCGAAAATGCCGAAACTGGTCTTGTAAAGAGTGCCGCGACCGCCTTGAAACGCGCTAAAGCAGGTCAGGAATCCAGACCACTCGGACGCTTGATCAGTTCGCGCACTTCAATGGCAATGCGGTTGCCCTGCACGACAACCAGTCCACGCGCCACGGGCATGTCATTGGCCAGAATCTCGACTTCGTCTTCCTCGCCTGATTCCAGCTCTATGACAGCACCGCGGCCCATGCGCA
>JANMLW010000266.1:0-13126 GCA_031372765.1 Hyphomicrobiales bacterium | reverse complement strand
GCCTCGAGACATTGATTCAGCCTTGAAAACATTGCGGCTTACCCCGGCCAGCTGCGTGTCTCGAGGCTCCGCTTCGCTTCGCACCTCGACATGAGGAGAGCGAGGCCCCCTCAATGCCGGAAATGCCGTACCCCCGTCATCACCATCGCCAACCCAGCCGCATCCGCTGCCGCAATCACCTCGTTGTCGCGCACTGATCCGCCGGGCTGAATGACCGCAGTCGCCCCCGCTTCTGCCGCAGCCAGAAGGCCATCGGCAAAGGGGAAGAACGCGTCTGAGGCCACAACCGAGCCCTTGGCGAGGCTCTCTTTGACACCTCCCGCTTTGGCCGCTTCTAGAGCCTTCCAGGCGGCGATGCGGGAGGAATCCACGCGGCTCATCTGGCCTGCACCGATGCCCACCGTTGCGCCGTTACGGGCATAGACGATGGCGTTGGATTTGACGTGCTTGGCGACGCGGAAGGCGAAGCGCAGGTCTGCCATTTCAGCGGCAGTTGGCGCGCGCTTGGTGACCACCGTGAGCGTCATGTCATCAACCACGGCATTATCGCGGTCCTGCACCAGCAGGCCACCCGACACGGTTCGGACTGTGAGGCCCCTCGAGCGCGGATCGGGCAGGCCGCCGGTGATCAGCAAGCGCAGGTTCTTCCGGGTGGCGACGATGGCGGCTGCCTCAGGCGTCACATCAGGCGCGATGATCACCTCGGTGAAGATCTCGACGATGGCGCGGGCGGCATCCGCATCCAGCGTGCGGTTCATGGCCACGATGCCGCCAAAGGCAGAGGTGGGGTCGCAACGCAGTGCTGCTGCATAAGCCGCCTGCAACGAGGCACCTTCCGCCACGCCGCAGGGGTTGGCGTGCTTGATGATGGCGACAGCCGCCGTGCGGGCGGGGTCGAACTCGCCCACCAGCTCGAAGGCAGCATCGGTATCGTTGACGTTGTTGTAGGAGAGCTGCTTGCCCTGCAGCTGCTGCAGGGTGGCGACGCCAAAGCGCTTTTCCGGCCCGTGGTAGAAGCCCGCCTTCTGGTGCGGGTTCTCGCCGTAGCGCATGGCTTCCGCCAGTTTGCCGCCGATGGCACGGAAGGCCGGAGCGTCTTCACCGAGTTCCTGCGCCAGCCAGTTGGAAATCGCTGAATCATAGGCAGCCGTGCGGGCATAGGCCTTTTGTGCCAGTCGCTTGCGCAGGGTGAGCGTGGTGGCACCATCGTTGGTCTCAAGGTCCGCCAGCAGCACGCCGTAGTCCGAGGCCTCGACCACCACAGCCACATCATGGTGGTTCTTGGCCGCAGCACGGATCATGGCCGGGCCGCCGATATCGATATTCTCGATGCAGATATCGTAATCCGACCCCTTCTGGACCGTTGCTTCGAAGGGATAGAGATTGACCACCAGAAGATCGATGGCCTCGATGCCATGGGCAAACATCGCCGCCTGATGTTCAGGATGGGCGCGAATTGCCAGCAGGCCACCGTGCACCTTTGGATGTAGTGTCTTGACCCGCCCGTCCATGATCTCGGGAAAGCCTGTGACCTCGGCGATATCAACCACAGGCAAACCAGCATCGGCCAGGGTCTTGCAGGTGCCGCCGGTGGAAATCAGGATTACGCCGCGCGAGACAAGCGCCTGGGCGAATTCCAGCAGGCCTGTCTTGTCGGAAACGGAAATCAGCGCGCGGGCAATGCGGCGCGTTTCGTTTGGCATGAGGTGTGTTCCTGGAAAGTGTCAATGGTTGGCGGCTGGGTAGCATGTCTCGCCGGCAATGCAACACGCGGTTTGTTGGGATACAGCCAAGGTTCACAGGTGCTACTTGATCGTGCCGATCACGCCAGCAGCAACAAGCGTGTCAATCTGCGCCCGACTCAGTTTCAGGATACCCTCGTAAACCTCGCGGTTGTGCTGTCCAAGGTCCGGCGCACTGGAGACGATAGCACCCGGCGTCTGCGACAGTTTCGGTGCCACGTTCTGCATGCTGAGATCACCAAACCGCGGATGCATCACTTTCACGATGGCTTCGCGCGCCTTGAAATGGGCATCGGCCAGCATGTCGGGCGCACGGTAGATATCGCCCCTTGGCACACCGTGACGATCCAGCAGTTCTCCCAGTGGGCCGGCATCAAGGGTGATCGTCCACAGGCCGATCAGATCGTCGAGTTCCTTCTGCCGCTCACCCCTGGCGCCGTGGGTGGCGTAACGCGCATCGGTGCCCAGTTCCGGCTGATCCATGGCTTCCGCAAGACGGCGAAAGACGCTGTCCTGATTGGCGGCAATCAGCACCATGCGGCCATCGCGGGTGGGATAGACATTGGATGGTGCGACATTGGGCAGGATAGCGCCGGTGCGCTCGCGCACGAATCCCGCCTTGTCATACTCCGTCACCAGTGATTCCATGATCGCCAGTACGGCCTCGTAAATGGCGGAATCCACAACCTGACCATGGCCGGTGCGGTGCAGTGAATGCAGCGCCATCAGGCCACCAAGGCAGGCAAAGGTCGCCGCCATGGTATCGCCGATGGAAATACCCATGCGGCTGGGTGGCGTTGAAGGATCACCCACCACATGGCGCAGGCCACCCATGGCTTCACCAATGGCACCGTAACCCGCCTTTTCGGCATAAGGCCCCGTCTGCCCATAGCCCGAAACACGGATCATGATCAGGCGCGGGTTGATCTTCGACAGGACATCATAGCCAAGGCCCCATTTTTCCAGCGTACCGGGGCGGAAGTTCTCCAGCAGGATATCGGACTTCGCCACCAGATCCTTGATCAGCTGCTGGCCCTCGACACCGCGGGCGTTCAGTTCGATGGATTTCTTGTTGCGGGCGATGACCGGCCACCATAGCGACAGGCCATGGGGCTTCTCGCGGCCCCATTCACGCATCGGGTCACCCTGTCCCGGCTGCTCTATCTTGATGACCTCCGCGCCAAAATCCGCCAGCAACTGACCGCAGAACGGTCCGGCCAGCAGTTGCCCCATCTCGATGACACGCAGATCAGTCAAAGGGCCACGCCGCGAGGCATCCCGTGCAGTATCCGGCTTGGCATTCATCCCGATCTCCCGATATTGTTCCGACAGGTGTTGCTGGTTATACAGGCCTCAACAGGTGCGGCAACCACGCAGCATGCGAATCAAGGGAGCTCCCATGGCGGGCAGCGCGGTCGAAATTGTTGAGGTGTCGCCGCGGGATGGCTTGCAGAACGAGACTGTCTTCATCGAGACCGCCGACAAGCTGCGTCTGATCGCGCAGGCCACGGCAGCAGGCATCCGGCGGTTGGAAGTGACGAGCTTCGTCAACCCCAAGCGGGTGCCACAAATGCGCGATGCCGACGCCATTTTTGGCGCACTCGCAGACAACACGGCCCGCCACATCGGCCTCGTGCTCAATGCCAAAGGCTTTGAGCGGGCTGCGGCGGTTGGTTGCCGCGAAATCAACTATGTCGTGGTTGCCAGCGAGACCTTCAACCAGCGCAATCAGGGCACTAGTATCGCCGAAACATTGATGCAGTGGCGCGAAATCGCTGCAATGGCCCGCACTGGTGGCATCCGCACCACCGTGTCGATTGCCGCCAGTTTTGGCTGTCCGTTCGAGGGGGAAGTGCCGCTTGCCAGTGTGCTGAAGGTCATGGAGCAGGTTCTTGTAGCCACACCGGAGGAGATCGCCTTTGCTGATACGATCGGTTGCGGCGTGCCTGCACAGGTCCGGGCCCTGCTGGGGGAAGCGCGGCGCATGGCACCACAACTGAAACAGCGCTGCCATTTCCACGATACGCGTAACACCGGCATCGCCAATGCGCTTGCAGCCGTTGAAAGCGGAGTCGATGCACTGGATTCTTCCATAGGCGGTCTTGGCGGCTGCCCTTTTGCGCCTGCGGCCACGGGCAATATCGCCACGGAAGATCTGGTGTACCTGCTGGACCGGATGGGCGTGCACACCGGCGTGGCGCTGGAACCCTTGATGGGGACAGCCCGCTGGATTTCAGGGTTGCTGGGAAAGCCCGCGGCATCTGCCCTCACGAGGGCAGGGAGCTTTCCCGTCAAGGACCCGGCCGTATCCTGATATTTTATCCTGATCCAGGGTCATGCAAGCCCTTTCCTTTCAGCGCATCTGCGGACACTATACAGGGCAATGGTATCAGGCGCGGGAGACAACGGTATGATACGGTTTATTCGGTTTGTGATGCCACTTGCCATCGTTTTGGGATTGGTTGCGCCTGCCGCAGCACAGACCGTGGCGCTTGGCACCACGCAGGGCGGTGCGACCGGTCAGATCGCGACAGCCATCGCACAGATCGTCTCACTTCACGGCGGTGGCCTTCAGGTGCGTCCGCAGCCGGTTGCCAACACAGCGCAGTATATCCCGCCCATCAATGCCGGGCAGATCGAATTCGGCATCGCCAACGCACCGCAAACATCCAACGCCTTCAACGGTGTTGGCATGTCGCAGGGGCAGGCCGCGCCCAACCTGCGGATGGTGGCGACCTTGTTTCCCTTCAATGCCGGGCTGGTGTCCACCAAGGCATCCGAGATAAAGCAGGCCTCCGATCTCAAGGGCAAGCGCCTGCCTTGGTTTCCCGAAAACTCGCTGGGGGACGTCATCATGAAAGCGATGCTGGAGGTGGGTGGCGTCAAGCCCGATGAGGTGACACGCGTGCCCATGCCAAACTTCCCGCGCATGTTCGATGCATTCAAGGCAGGCCAGATCGACACCTCGATTGTTGCAGTAGGCTCGCAAAATACCATTGATTTCCAGCAGAGCATCACCGGCGGCATCCGCTTTTTGACCTTTGTACCGGCTGATTTGCCAACCCTTGCCAAGTGGCTGCCTGGCGTCAGCTTGCGCATAATGCCTGTGGCGGCAAGCAATCCGGGCATCGAGGAAGGCACACGGATTTTCTCCTATGCCTACACGCTGTTCACCCATGCCAGCATGAGCGAAGATACGGTCTACAAGTTGGTAAAAACCCTGTCGGACCGGACAGCTGATATCAAGGCCACCAGCCCATTGTGGGAAGAGTTCGAGACCAAAGCCCTGGGCGGTTCTGTCGGCGTACCTTACCATCCAGGCGCGGTGCGGTTTTTCCGTGAAGCCGGTGTCGAGATCAGGCAGTGACAGCAATACCATCGGTTGATGCTACAAATCCTGAGATAAAGGACCTTCATCCTGCGGGAGTTGCAATAGCAAGCGTGCTTGGCCTTGGTGTTGCCCTGCTGCCGTTGATCGCCGTGCTTGGTTTGCCTGCGCGCTACGGCCTGTTTATTCTGGATGAGCAGATAGCCGCTGCCGTGCTGGCCTGCGGACTGGGTGTGGTTTTCCTGCGCATGCCAGGCAAAGGCGATATTGCCCTGTGGATCAGCCGGGTTCTTGTCGTTGCATCACTGGTATTTGGCGCGGCGCTTGCTGTCCGTTTTCCGGTCCTGTCGGAAGGGGCGTTCTTCCGCCCTGTAGAAGCCGCCCTGTTCGGGCTTGCCGCTATTACCCTGCTGGTCGAGGGCATGCGCCGCGTGGTCGGCTGGACATTGACGGTCGTTTTCGCGCTGCTCTTTGCCTATGCGCTGTTTGGCCACCTGCTGCCTGCTGCCATTGGGGGCAAATCGTTCAGCACCATGCAACTGCTTGGCTTTCTTGGGGCGGATTCCACGGCGCTGCTGGGGCAGACACTGACTGTCGCCTGTTTCGTGATCGTGCCGTTCATCCTTTTCGGGCGCCTGCTGGTGGCTGTTGGTGCGGCGGACGTGTTTGATGCGCTTGGGGCAAAACTGGCTGGCAATGCACCGGGCGCATCGGGGCGCATCACCATCATCTCCTCCATGCTGTTTGGCACTGTCTCGGGCTCAGCAGTCGCCAATGTCATGGCCAATGGTTCTGTCACCATCGGCATGATGCAGCGCAACGGCTACAGCAAGGAGGACGCAGCGGCAGCTGAAGCGGTGTCTTCCACCGGCGGGCAGATCATGCCGCCGGTCATGGGAGCGGCGGCCTTCATCATGGCTGAATATCTGAAGGTGCCTTACGCCACAATCATGTTGGCGGCTTTGCTGCCCGCGCTGCTGTTTTATGGCTCCACCCTGTGCCAGCTGGATTTTATGGCACGGCGCATGGGCCTGCCGCCACTGGCTGAAGGCATCGGCAAGCCGCTCGGCCAGTTGCGGCGCGAAAGCGGATTGCTGGCCATCGCCTTTGTCATCGTGCTGGGCGGTATCTTCTGGCTCAACCTGCAACCGGAACTGGCAGCGATTCTGGGTGCGGCCTTGCTGGCGGTGGTGGCCCTTGTGCTGCTGCGTGGACAGGGCTTCACCTTCCGTTTCCTTGTGCGCGAGATATCCGAAACCGGGCTTGCGGCAGCCGATGTCCTGCTGGTCTGTGCCTTGGCCGGCATGATCATCGGCATCCTGACAACCACGGGCCTTGGCTTCACGCTTTCCCTCATGCTGCTGGAACTGGGAAAATCGAACCTCTTCCTGCTGCTGGTGGTGACGGCCATCGTCTCGCTCATTCTGGGCATGGGTATGCCGACAACCGCCGTCTACATGCTGCTGGCGACGCTTGCCGCGCCAAGCCTCGTCAAATTGGGTATTCCTGCGATCAGCGCCCACATGTTCGTGTTCTATTACGGACTGCTGTCGATGATCACGCCGCCGGTGGCTCTGGCAGCCTTTGCCGCAGCGTCTATTGCGCAGGCCTCTCCCGTTGCGGTTGCCTGGCACAGCGTCAAGATTGGCTGGGTCGCCTTTCTGGTGCCGTTCCTGTTTATTTACCAGCCCGCAATCCTGATGCTGGGAACACCCTTCGAGATCCTCGCCGTGGCGGTTGGGGCCGTTGTTTCCATCCCGCTGATCACCGGCGCCCTTGTTGGCCATGCCCTGGGGCCTCTGGCAATGACCACACGGGCGCTGTGGCTTGTGATCGGCCTGCTCATCCTTCTGCCCGTTACTGCATTGGGGTCACTGGCCCAGTGGATCGAGATTGCAGGTTTTGTGGCCGGCGTCACGCTGCTTGTCCTGCATTCGGCCCAACACAAGCCAGCCCTTAACAAGACTGCCTCTAACAAGCCTGCGTGAGACAAACTGCATGAGCGAACGCGAGATAATCTAAATGAGCGAGCTTGATATCTACAAACGCCAGGGTTTTGCCAACAGTGTCGGCATTGGCGAACGACCTGCACTGGTGCTTGTCGATTTCGTCCTCAGCTTCACGGACCCCGCGCATTTCGGCGGTGGCAACATTCAGGCTGCCATCGACAATTCTGTCGGTATCCTGACGGCCGCACGGGCCCGCGGCTGGCCGGTTGCCCATACCCGCGTGATTTATGCCGATGATGGTTCCGACGCGGGCGCGTTTACCAGAAAGGCACCGGGCCTGCTGAAATTGACCGAGACAAGCCCGCTGAGCCAAACCGTTGACCCGGTGAAGCCGATTGCCGGTGAGGTCGTCATCCGCAAACGTCAGGCCTCGGCCTTCTTTGGCACCGAGTTCGCGTCCTGGTTGGCGTGGAAACGGGTTGATACCTTGCTGGTGGCGGGCTGCACCACATCGGGCTGTGTACGAGCCACCGTGGTGGATGCCGTAGCCTACAACATGCGCACCATCGTGCTGACCGATTGCGTCGGCGACCGCGCAATGGGCCCGCACGAGGCCAACCTGTTCGACATGGGTCAAAAATACGCGGACCTGATGACCAGTGCCGACGTGATTGCGGCCACGGCGTGAGTGGAGGATCAGCGCAATGACAAATGCCCTGGGCTGGCGCCGCACGTTTGGCGTGCTGGGACCATCAACCAACACCATCGTGCAGCCAGATTTCGACGATATGCGTGTACCCGGCGTTACCAACCATTATAGCCGCATTTTCACGCCGAATGCCAATGCGGTGAGCAACGAGAGCTTTCGCGCCGGGGCCAACACCATTGCTGACAACGTGCTGGACGCCGTGCGCAGCGTGATGACCGCAGCACCCGACTACCTTGTGATGGGCATGTCTGCCGTCACCTTCTTTGATGGCGAAAAGGGAGCCAATGCCTTTGTCGACAAGGTGGAGGCGGAGGCGGGCGTGTGCGTCAGCATCGGCAGCCATGCCTGCACCGCTGCCCTGCACTGTTATGGGGGCGTGAAACGCATCGCGGTGCTGTCGCCTTACTGGCCGGTGATGAACACGGAAGTTTCCCGCTATTTCGGGGACATGGGCTTTGGCGTCGTACGCGATATCGCCCTTCAATGCCGCTCATGGACAGCCATTGCCGAGGTGAATGATGCGGCGCTGCGCGCTGCCCTGCGCCAGATTGACGGCGATGATGTCGACGCTATCGTGCAGGTGGGCACCAACCTGTCGATGGTGCGTCTCGCCGCTGCGGCGGAGCTTTGGCTGGGAAAGCCTGTAGTTGCCATCAATACGGCGACGTATTGGCACGCGCTACGCGCCAACGGTATTACGGATCAGAAACAGGGCTTCGGTCGATTGCTGGCGGAGTTCTGAGAAGACATATTTTTACGCCGTCCTGGCCGCATCCCGCAGGGACTGGATCATGGATGTGCGCAATAGGGATGCCTTGTGCCGGACAGGATCATTCACGGTGCGGCGCAGATCATCATAATAAGCGGCGCGTGCGGCAGGATCGCGTGTATTCAGAATATCGCGGTTGCGCAGCGTCGTCTGCTGAACCACATCGAGCGCCACCTTGCGTCGCTGGCGCTCATAGGCTCCCAGTGATTCCAGCGGTGCACCGCGCACCACGGCAACCAGCTTGTCAGCCAGATTGAAAGCATCATGGATGCCGCCGTTGAGTCCCATGCCGCCCAGCGGATTATTGACATGCGCAGCATCCCCAGCGAGCAGGATGCGGCCCACACCGTAGCGTGAGGCGACTCGCTCATGTACCCGGTAGGCCGTCCGGTGCTGTATCTCGTAAGCCATCGGTCTTGCAGCTGCCCCTTGCAATAGGCGTTCTATGCGCTCCGGTGAGGTTATCTCCACATCACTGAGGGATGAATCCACCGGGAACAAGGCCCGCCAGATCCGCGCCGTGCGGATCAGCACAAACCATTCCGTCGGATCGGAGATATAGGAGATATTGGCGACATCGGGCATCGCCTCGCGAAAATCGAAGGGCGTGGAAATGGTGAGGAAGGTTTCGGGGATGGTTTGCCCTGCAAAATCAACTCCGATGGATTTGCGCACCACACTGCCGATGCCGTCTGACCCGACAAGAAAATCAGCTGAAAGCGTGCCCTGTTCGCCGTTCTCTCCAACGATCGCCACCTTTACCTGATCAGCGGTCTGTCGCGCCTCGATAACCTTGGTGCCAAAATGGATTGTGGCCAGTTCCTGCTGTTGCAGCCGCGCATAAAGCATCTCGCCCAGCCGCCATTGCTCGCATTGCAAGCGGAAGGGATGGTTGGTTTCATCCGCAAGCAGCGCCAGTTCAAAATTGGCGATCACGCCAAGGGTACGGTCGCGGAACTGCCAGACCGGGCAGATCAACCCTTGCGAAATCATGCTTTCAACCACACCAAAACGCTCCAGCATATCGAGTGTAGGGGGATGAAAAGTCGAGGCCCGCAAATCCCGCGGCAACTCCATCGAAGCCTCGATCAGTGTTACGGGGACGCCCGCATCCACCAGCAGATTGGCCGCGACCAGTCCGACGGGACCGGCTCCGACAATGATGACCGTTTTTTTCGATGGCATAAGCAGAGGGCTTTCTCAAGAAGGGCAACTTAATCTGCGCCGGTCAAAGCGGCAAGGCCGGGGAAATGCCCTGACAGGTTTGACGGAGCCGGTATCCGCGCATTAGGAAGTGGTGAAGTCAGGACAAACCATGCGTGTTATTGATTCCCATACAGGCGGCGAGCCTACCCGCCTGATCATCGAGGGTGGTCCCGATCTGGGCCACGGCTCATTGGCCGAACGCCGTGCCATTTTCGCGCGCGACTTTGACCATATCCGCAGTTTTGTGGTGAACGAACCGCGTGGTTACGATGCACTGGTGGGCGGGTTGCTGTGCCAGCCGGTCGATCCCACTTGTGCAGCCGGAATCATCTTCTTCAACAATGTCGGCATGATCGGCATGTGCGGCCATGGCACAATCGGTCTGGCCGTGACGCTGGCCCACATGGGACATATCGGACCCGGCATTCACCGGGTTGAAACACCGGTCGGCGACGTGTCATTCGATCTGCTGTCGAGGAATGAGGCGCGTATTACCAATGTCGAGAGCTACCGCTACCGCAAGGCCGTGACTGTCGATGTGCCGGGATATGGCGTCGTGACCGGTGATATTGCCTGGGGGGGCAACTGGTTTTTCCTGACCGAGAACAGGCCCTGTGATCTCGCCATCGGCAATATCACGGAACTGTCGCGGGTGGCACAGTCCATTCAGGACAGCCTGAACCGCGCGGGGTTAAGGGGCCCTGACGGTGCTCCTGTGGACCATATCGAGATATTCGGTCCACCCGGTGCGGTCGACGCCAACAGCCGCAGCTTTGTGCTGTGCCCCGGTGGGGCCTATGATCGCTCGCCTTGCGGCACCGGCACCAGTGCCAAGCTCGCCTGCCTTGCGGCGGATGGAAAACTGAAGCCCGGCGAGATCTGGGTACAGGAAAGCATCATTGGCAGCAGCTTCAAAGCCAGTTTCCAGCCCGGCACGAATGGCGGCATCATGCCCAGTATTCACGGGGCGGCCTATATCACCGGTGAGGCCATTCTGCACCGTGACGCCGATGATCCCTTCAAGTATGGGATCGCAGCGCGCTAAGTTGGGGACATACGCTCCTCCCCAACCGGGCTGGGATCAACGCATCCGTCTTATCGACGTGATGGCCCCAAAGCTCTTGATCTGAATACGGTGCACCGCCTCATGCAAAGGCTCGCTGGCAACAAGCATATGATGACCGTTGGCATGCAGCAATGTGGTTGCATCCTGCATCAGGCCCACGTGACCTTTCCAGAAGACCGCATCCCCGCGCTGCAAACCCGAAAGCTCAGGCAGGACCGGCAGAACCACCGGAAAGAACCGTTCCAGCATGTCGCTGTCGCGCGGAGCTGCATGGCCCGCCATCCCCAGCGCCACATGCACGAGGCCCGAGCAATCCAATCCAAGACTGGTACAGCCACCCCAGAGATAAGGAGTGTTGATATAGCGCTCGGCAGTGCCGACGTAATCGGCCTTTCGCGTACTGATGGGGATAATGTGATCGGCGTAGACATGACCTCCACCATCCAGTACGGCAAAACTGTCCTTGTGGCCCACCACCGTCAATTCCGCCCCTTCAGGGATCAGCAGCGGTTCCGCCAGCTTGATCGAGGCTCCGGCATAGACATGGGTACGCAAGGTTGCCACCCTGTGCGTGGAAACCAGACCGGGTTTTGCCAGTGCGATGAGCGGCAGGTAGCCGACATAACCGTCCCGCCCGGCCTGCACATAGGCCCAGCCCTCCATCTCATCCAGCTGCGTGACGCTCTGGCCAAATACCAGTTCGGTGTCGATTCCGGTATCCCAGCCGGGGCGCGGACGCAGTGGCACGATGCCAGCGGCGATACGCATGGGTTTTGCTTGAAAATCAGGACAGGGCACGGGTGTGAAACGCCGGTCGGGGCTTGTCATAGTGGCAGCGCCTTGGCTTTGAGCATCACGAGATCGCCGAGTTTTTCCAGGAACAGAGCCCCCTGTACCGTTCTTTGCACGATGACATTGCGTTTGTCGGCAGGATCGCGTCGACGGGCCACAAGATCCATCTCGCCCATCGCATCCAGTGCCCGTGTGATCACGGGCTTGGTGACATTGAGCTTGAGGGCCAGACCCCGCACGGTATGGGGCGGTATGCCCAGATAAATCGTCAACAGGATGGCCAGCTGGCGGTTGGAAAGATCGTGCCCGCCATCACGCACCTGCTGCAAGGCGATGTCGTGCAGGAGGTGCAAGGCATGGGAATGGCGCAGATCGACCGGCATGGATCGATGAATACCGCAGAATCGTTACGTAACCGTATTGATTCCGCGGCAATGGTAAACGGGGCAGAATATCATTCAGGCGCTGACGCAACCCTTGGGTATTTCTGCAGTCACAACCGCATCAGGGTGTCGAAGACGGCTGATGCCCTGCTGCGTCTTGCCGCTGGACACAGGTTTGGATCCGCTCCGCATCTCGCCCGCCACATCCACAAGATGCTGTGAAGGATCGTGGAAAATCGACGCTGACAGTGCCTCATGAACATCAGAACGCATCAGGCCGATGTCCTTCAGGGAGCGATCATCCAGATGGTGCAGCTGCGCGATCTGTCGGCGGTTTTTCAGCGCTGCCTTGAATGACGCCAAGGCACGCGCCGCACCGCCAATAAGTGCAACGGTGAAAGTGGTGCCGGTTGTCGCTCTCGGTGCAGAATGGGTCATGGCGCTTCTCCTTGATATGTCATCCGGGTTGCGAGACGCAGCCAGCAAGACAACACCATCACCATGCCATTTCACAACACATGCGTATAACGAATACTTTTGAGCTTGATCATCACAAAAAATGACATATCATGCTTGTGTCAGGATTTTAATGGGACGATGGGGGTGGATTCAGATGGCACACTTGCTGGACATTGATCAGTTGCGCACATTGATCGCGATCGCCGATACCGGTTCCTTTACCAAGGCGGCTGATATCGTGCATAAAACCCAGTCTGCGGTCTCCATGCAGATGAAGCGGCTGGAGGAGCGCGTCGGCCGCGATATTTTCGCCAAGGATGGCCGCGCCTCCAAACTGACCGAGGATGGCGAGCGCCTTCTGGACTATGCCCGGCGAATCGTGCGCCTCAACCATGACTGCATCCTCAGCTTCACCGACGCCGCGCTTTCAGGACGGGTAAAACTGGGTGTTCCCGATGATTACGCTGACCGTTACCTGCCCGAAATTCTGGCCCGCTTCACCCGTACCAACTGCAAGGTTGAGGTGACGGTGATCTGCGAGCCGACGCCAATGCTTGTCGAACGTATCCAGCATAACGAACTTGATCTGGCCATCATCACACATTCCGATCACCGCGCCCCGGCGGAGGTTATCCGCCACGAGCGCCTGCTCTGGGTGACGGCTGCCCGCTCGCAGGTGCATGAGGAAAATCCCCTGCCACTGGCGCTTGGCCGCCCCACCTG
>JANMLW010000265.1:0-10398 GCA_031372765.1 Hyphomicrobiales bacterium | reverse complement strand
AAACAAGGCAAATTCAGGCTGCAAGGCCTCTGAGCACATAGTGCAGGATGCCCGCGTTCCGGAAATAGTCGATTTCATCAAGTGTATCGATACGGCACACAAGCGTGACCTTTTGCACCTTGCCATCCGACGACGTGATCTCGGCCTCCACCTTCTGGCGGGGCTTTATCTTGTCCAGCCCCTTGATGTTGACGCTCTCGTCACCCTTCAGGCCCAGTGTCAGCCAGCTGGTGCCTTCCTCGAAAACAAAGGGAACGATCCCCATACCAACAAGGTTGGAGCGGTGAATGCGCTCGAAACTCTGGGCGATCACGGCCTTGACGCCCAGCAGGTTGGTTCCCTTCGCCGCCCAGTCGCGTGAGGAACCGTTACCGTACTCGATACCCGCAAAGATCACCAGCGGGGTCTTTTCCGCCTTGTATCGCATCGCTGCATCGTAAATCGGCATTTCCTCTTTGGACGGGTAGTGGATGGTATACCCGCCTTCGCGGCCATTGGGTCCCATCATGTGGTTGCGCAGGCGGATGTTGGCAAATGTGCCCCGCATCATCACCTCGTGATTGCCCCGCCGCGTTCCATACTGGTTGAAGTCCGCCGGTTCCACCTTGTTATCAATAAGGTATTTTCCGGCTGGAGAGGCCGCTTTGATGGACCCTGCGGGCGAGATATGGTCAGTGGTGATCTTATCCCCCAGAAGACCCAGCACCCGCGCACCGATGACATCGGTGACGCCGGGAGCTGTCTGCTTCATGCCCTCGAAATAGGGCGGATTCTGCACGTACGTGGAGTTATCGTCCCAGGCGTAGGTCTGCCCGGTGGCGGTCTTGATCTTCTGCCAGTTGCTGTCCCCCTTGAAAACGTCGGCATATTTTGCCTTGAACAGTTTCTTGGTCACGTACTTGGCAATGAAGCCCTGGATTTCCTTCGAGGTTGGCCAGATGTCCTTGAGGAACACGGGCTTGCCATCCTTGCCGATGCCAAGCGGCTCTGTGGTCAGATCGATCTGCACTGTGCCTGCCAGCGCATAAGCGACCACGAGTGGCGGCGAAGCGAGATAGTTGGCCTGCGCATCGGGCGAAACGCGGCCTTCAAAGTTGCGGTTGCCAGACAGCACAGCCGCCGCGATCAGGCCATTGTCATTGATGGCTTTCGAGATTTCAGCGTTCAGGGGACCGGAGTTGCCAATGCAGGTTGTGCAGCCAAACCCGACAACATTGAAGCCCAGTTTGTCGAGGTCCTTTTGCAATCCGGCATTGATCAGATATTCCGCCACGACCTGCGATCCTGGTGCAAGCGAGGTCTTGACCCATGGTTTCGTCTTGAGGCCCTTTGCGGCTGCGTTGCGGGCCAGGATGCCAGCTCCAATCAGCACGGAAGGGTTCGAGGTGTTGGTGCAGGACGTGATGGCAGCGATGACCACATCACCGTGGCCGAGGTCAAAATTCTTGCCCTCAACTTTCACGCGGCGGCTGATCTCGACGGCCTTCTTGTAATCGTTCTCCATGGCAGCGGCAAAACCGGCACCCACTGATTCCAGATCCATGCGGCCTTCCGGACGCTTGGGACCGGCCATGGCGGGCTTTACCGTTGCAAGGTCCAGTTCGAGGGTATCGGTAAAGACCGGGTCAGGCGAGGCTGCGGTGCGGAAAAGGCCCTGCGCCCTGGCATATTTTTCAACGAGCGCAATGCGGGCGTCCTTACGGCCAGACATGGTGAGATAGTCCAGCGTTTCGCTGTCCACAGGGAAAAAGCCACAGGTGGCCCCATATTCCGGGCCCATGTTGGCGATCGTGGCACGGTCCGCCAATGTCAGGTTATTCAGGCCGGGGCCGTAGAACTCGACGAATTTCGAGACAACGCCCTTCTTGCGCAGCATCTGTACGACGAGCAGCACAAGATCGGTGGCAGTGACACCCTCTTTCAACTTACCGTTGAATTTGAAGCCGACAACCTCAGGCAGCAGCATGGACTGGGGCTGACCAAGCATCGCGGCCTCCGCCTCGATACCGCCAACACCCCAGCCAAGCACGCCCAACGCATTGATCATGGTGGTGTGCGAATCAGTGCCGACGACGGTGTCAGGATAGGCAAACTCGATGGTTTCCGATTTGCCCTTCTTGTTCTTCACCTTTTCCTTTTTAGTCCAGACTGTCTGGGCCAGATACTCAAGGTTGACCTGATGGCAGATGCCTGTGCCGGGTGGCACAACGCGGAAATTCTTGAAGGCGCTCTGGCCCCATTTCAGGAACTTGTAGCGCTCCTGGTTCTGCTCGTACTCACGCTTGACGTTCTGGCTGAGGGATTTGGCCGTGCCGAAGAAATCCACCACCACAGAGTGGTCAATCACCAGATCAACAGGCACCAGTGGGTTGATCAGATCGGGATTGCCCCCCAGTGCCTTCATGCCATCGCGCATGGCGGCAAGGTCCACCACGGCAGGAACGCCTGTGAAATCCTGCATCAGCACACGGGCCGGACGAAAACCGATTTCAGCCTCTTTCTTGCCCTTGTTGGTCAACCATCTGACGAAACCTTCGATATCCTTCTTGCTGACCGAGCGGTTGTCTTCGTGGCGCAGCAGGTTTTCCAGCAGCACTTTCATGGAAACAGGCAGTTTTGAAATGCCGTCGAGACCATTCTTCTCGGCCTCTTTGAGCGAATAATAATGATAGGTCTTGGAACCAACCTTGAGTTTCTTGAGGGCTTTGAAGCTGTCGAGCGATGTCATAGGCGCATCCTGAAATGTTTAGTCCACTTTGGGCGGGCGACGAAAACGCGGGAGTGGGACCCCCGTCTTCGAAGGGCCAGAAGCGTCAAGGGACGCGCGTCGCTCCGGGTGTGCCCGGATGCCCGCGCGGGTTCGCGCACGACGCAGCCAGTGTGCTCTATAGAACATTTTTAAAAAGCGGGGTAGTGGAAACAATCATCTGTCACCATCGGTTTTCTGTCTTGAAGATTACACCCCATCTTGTCGTGTCTGATCTGTCCTGCAGCGCGGGCGAGCGATTGCTTTTTACTGGCCTGACATTCCACCTGAACGCTGGTGAGGGCCTCGTGGTGACCGGCCCCAATGGCACGGGCAAGACAACACTGCTGCGAACGCTGGCAGGCCTGCGCCCCAAGGATAGGGGTAAAATCGTGCTGGATGGACTGACGGGCGATTCTCCAGCCCAGCATGCGATGCATTACATAGGGCACCGTGACGGTTTGCGGTCCGCCCTTACGGTGCGGGAAAATCTGACCTTTGCTCACAAGATCATGGGCGCTGCCATGGCTGTTGAAAAGGCCGCTGAAGAATTGGCAATCACGCGCCTGCTTGATCTTCCGGTGGGTGTACTCTCGGCTGGTCAACGCCGCCGCGCGGCACTGACCCGGTTGCTGGTGAGCCAACGTGCCCTCTGGCTGCTTGATGAACCGACAGCGGCGCTGGATAGCGCCTCGCATGGGCTCGTCGAAGGCCTAATCAGCGGACATCTGAGAACCGGCGGGATAGTGATTGCTGCAACGCACCTGCCCCTGAAAGGCGATAACCTGCGCACACTCGCCTTCAATGCTGATGGCTCGTTCCAGTTTGGGGAGGCAACAGGATGACCGCCCTCCTTGCGCTCATTCGCCGCGATCTGATTATCGCTTCACGCATCGGTGGCGGCGCGGAACTCGGCATCGTGTTCTTTCTGTCCCTCGTGGCCATCGTGCCCTTTGCAATTGGGCCTGATCAGGTGCTGCTGGGACGACTCGCTCCCGCCATACTGTGGATCGCGGCCTTGCTGGCCACATTGTTTGGCCTTGATCGCCTGTTTCAGGCTGATGAGGAAGAGGGCGTGCTGGACCAGTTGATGCTGGCTGAAACCCCGATGGAAATGATCGTGCTGGCTAAATGCCTCGCCCATTGGCTGACCACAGGATTGGTGCTTTCGCTGATGGCACCGCTGTTCGGCCTGATGCTGAACTTGCCCGCGGAAGCCATGCTGCCGTTGGTCGCGACCCTGCTGGTTGGAACTCCCGCCGTGACGCTGATTGGTGCGGTGGGTGCGGCGATCACCGTCAGCTTGCGGCGCGGTGGGCTGCTGATGGCCGTGCTGGTGCTGCCGCTCTCTGTCCCAACCCTCATCTTCGGTGTGGGTGCGGCCAATACCGCGATTGTCGGACCAACGCCTTTCGGAACGCCGTTTATGCTGCTGCTGGCGACGACGCTGGTGGCGCTGGTCGTTTGTCCGCTGGCCGCAGCCGCAGCCATCCGGCATGTGAGGGTTTAGGAATCAATCCTGCCCCAGATTGACAGGAATTTCAGGAAAGTCCCCCCGCGCCAGTCGCTCGGCCAGCGGCACCAGCTTAGGTGGATCGATATGATCCTTGAGTTGGCGCAACTCGGTCATTGACCACCACCCAACCTCCAGCACGTCATCATCCTCGGTATCGGCCAGAAACTGCGTGTTCACATAGGAGGTGGTGGCCCGCACCACGAAATACCGCTCTACGACGCAGACCTTCTTGCGAAAGAACGTCACGTCCTCCTCACGGTAAGCAACTTCCGGCCCGATGGGGAGATCAAGCCCGGTCTCCTCCATCAATTCACGTGCCGCGGCTTCCCGTGCAGTCTCACCCGGCTCAAGCCCGCCACCCGGTGTGAACCAGAGGCTTTTGACATGCGTGTATGGGGCAGAAACCGGCGGCGTGGTACGATACCGGATGAGCAGCAACCTGTTGCTGGGATCAAACAGGAACAGCCGTGCCGTAGGTCGCTTGCGCAGAGATTGGCTCATGCCGTTAGCTCGGCCAATCTCATCAGATCGACATTGCCACCGCAGACCAGTACGCCCACGCGCTCGGACTTCGCTGGCTTGTAAGCGCCACTGAGCAAGGCCGCCAGCGCGCAGGCACCACCGGGCTCCGCCGCGATGCGCGTATCGGACCAGAGCTTTTTCATGGCAAGCCGGATGGCCTCATCAGGCACCAGAACCACCTTCTCCACATTGGCGGAGCAGGCAGCATAGACCTTGTCGCCAACGCTTTTTGCCCCCAGCGAATCAGCCGCAATGCTCTCGACACTCACATCGATGGAACGCCCGACCTTCAAAGCGGAGTATAGCGCCGTCGACCCCTGGGGCTCGACGCCAATGACCTTGACCCGCTTGCCAAGCCAGATGGCCATGCCAGAAATCAATCCACCACCACCCGATGCAACCAGAACTGTGTCCAGATCCTTAGCCTGTTTCTCCCATTCCAGCCCTACAGTGCCCTGCCCTTCTATCGTCGGCCAGGCATCGAAGGCATGAATGCCATAGGCTCCGCTTTCGCGCTGATACGCCTCGCACAGTTCCAGGGCATCATTGTAGCGCTGGCCTTTGACCACAACATCCGCACCGAATTCACGGATCTTGGCGATCTTGGCTGCGGACGAAATCTCCGGCACAAAAATCTTTGCGTTGTGTCCAAGCGCACGGGCAGCATAAGCCACCGCAGCACCGTGGTTGCCGCCTGAGGCAGCAGCCACGCCTGCCTTGGGCATGGCTATTGATTTCAGGGTGTTGAAAGCCCCACGCGGCTTGAAAGAACCAGCGTGCTGAAACAGTTCCAGCTTCAACGAGAGTTTGCAGGCAATGCCGAAAGCGCCAAGGGGCAGGTCAAGCACCGGCGTCTGGCGGATATGGGGTTGTATCCGACTGTAAGCAGCACGAATCGACGAGCAGGAGACAGGTATTTTCATCATCAAACTCATTTCATGAAATGGAATTCAGGCCCAGATTGCCATCGGGATATCATAGGCATCGCGCTCGGGCTTCCGTGGAAAGCTGATAGCCGTGCCGAGTGCCCGTTTTTCAGCCACCCAGGCGCAGGCACAGGCATCCATGAAATCATCGACGCCTACGCCCTTGGGTGTTTTCTGATCAAGAAACGCAGCGTCAAAACCGGCAACTTCAATGAGCAATGCCTTGCGCAGGATGATGCCCGGCACATGGATCGCTGATTTGACCTTCTTGGGTTCAGGCAAGGGCTGGCGGTCATTCATCACCATGAAGGCCCCTTCGGGGTGCGATTCACTCAGGATGCCGACAAGGCCAGGATCATCGCGAATCAACTCATCGAGTTCGCGGATTTTGGGGAAGAGATTATAGGCCTGGATTGAAATCTTGCGGGGCGGCTCCGATGTAGCCAGTGATTCATCACATGCAGCGCTAAAATCCGGCGCATAAATCGCCCGTCTGGACGGAATGGAAAACAGGCTGGCCTTGCGCTCTCCCAGCAATGCACGCAGTTCATTCTCAGGGGCGCGGCCGCCGGGACCAATGGTTTCAGGCAGGCCAATCGGCATATCCACAGCCACAAGAGCGGGCACAAGAGGATGGCGCAGCAGTTCTGCCATGGTCTTGAACACCATCAGTTCTGCCGGTTTGCGCCCCGCCATGTCCTTCAGAACCACAGCCCAGCCCAACGGGCATCCATCAGCCCCAGCCACCCATGTAGTCATGCACTGCTCCCCAACCAACCCGGTGAATTCCATGCATCCATGATGGTTTTCCATTTCCCCTTATGCCAGAAGCATGGTTGTCATGACCAGCCGCCTCTTGCGTTCCGCCCTGTACATTCCGGCAATCCGCGAAAAGGCTGTGGCCAAAGCCGATTGCCTGGGCGCGGATGTGGTGATTTTTGATCTTGAGGACTCCATAGCGCCCGAGGCAAAACCAGCGGCGCGCGAGGCACTGAGACAATTACCCGCGATGACATCCACGCTGGGTATCATTCGCATCAATGCGGCAGGGTCCCCGTGGCATGAAGACGATATCGCAGCTGCCGCCCATCTCCCTGTGCACGCGCTGCTCTTGCCCAAGGTCAACGGGCCGGAAGACATCAGATGCCTCAAACAGTTGATTGCCTTGCAAAATCCACGAGCGGACCTTTCAATCTGGGCGATGATCGAGACCCCGCAAGGTGTCCTGAATGCGCCCGCCATCGCTGAAGCCATCAGACCAAGGGGTGTCATGGTCATGGGGCTCAATGATCTCGCCCGGGAAACCGGCATGGCGCAGGTCGCGGGACGCCTGCCGATGATCCATGCCCTGTCCACCTGCGTGCTGGCAGCACGTGCACAGGGTGTCGGTATTCTCGATGGTGTTTTCAATGCGCTCGATGATGCGGCGGGCTTCAATAGTGAATGCCAACAGGGCAAGGATTTCGGCTTTGATGGCAAGACCGTCATACACCCCGGTCAGATCGACATCGCCAATGCCGTATTTGGCCCAACTGACGATGAAATCCGTGCAGCGAAAGCCATTGTCGATGCCTTTCTGCTGCCCTCCAACGCAGGCAAAGGCGTCATTGCCTTGGTTGGGAAGATGGTGGAAAGACTGCACCACACGATGGCATTGGCCGTTCTGGAAAGAGCTGCTGCAATCAAGAAAAAGGGAAACTAGCCTCTGATGTTCCTGATTTGCGGCGAGGCAGTCATCGATCTGTTCGGCACGGGAAACCCTGCCGATCTGACGTTTCAAGGCCAGCCTGCCGGCTCTCCTTTCAATGTTGCGGTAGGCCTTTCCCGCCTTGGCTGTGCCACATCTTTTGTCACCGGCCTGTCGCGGGATGCTTTTGGCGCGCGGCTGATCGCGGCTCTTGAAACGGAGGGCATCGACTGGTCACTGTCACCGCGCACCGACCGCCCCACCATTCTATCCTTCGTGATGGTCAAGGCGGATGGCAATCCAGAGTATGCCTTCTACGGCGAGAATGGCGCTGATTTGCAGGTGACGCCTGAGGCCTTTGCAAAAGTGCTGCCATCAGCCATCAAGGCCGTACATGTCGGTGGTTTTCCGATGGCGGTTGGCTTTTCCAGAGAAGCCTATGCAGGATTGATCCAGCGTGAGGCCAATCAGCGGTTTGTATCGCTTGATCCCAATATACGGACAAAACTGATGGGCGATGTGAATATCTTCAGGGATCACTTTGAGACGCTTTGCAAGGGCGTTGCACTGATCAAGGCCAGCAGCGAGGATATCGGTCATCTTTATACAGGGGTGGACAGCATGACCATTGCAAGACGCTGGCGCACATTGGGGGCAGGCACGGTGATTGTCACGGATGGCGCGCGCGGTGCCTTCGCACTCAACCAGCGGGGCATTACACTGGAAAAGGCAGAGCCGGTTGTGGTGACGGACGCCGTGGGAGCGGGTGACAGTTTCATGGCGGCGGTGCTGGCCGCTGTACAGGACCAGGGCCTTCTCGATAGACAAAGACTTGAAGCCGCATCCTCGGCTGAACTCAGAAAAATCCTGCACTTTGCCAACCACGCTGCAGGCATCACCTGCACCCGTCAGGGGGCCAATCCACCGACGCGGGCCGAGCTGCTGGCACAATGACAATGCCGCGCCCGCGATTGCTCTTTGTCGTAACGGAGGACTGGTTCTTCTGTTCGCATTTCCTGCCCATGGCGCGGGCAGCCCTTGTCGAAGGATTTGACGTCAGCGTAGCCTGCCGTATCCGCGATCACCGCCAGACCATCGAGGCATTGGGGTGCCGTGTGCTGCCTTTGGAGGCTGACCGCAAGACGCTCAATCCCTTCGCGGTGCTGGGAACACTTGGTCAGATGCACCGCATCATCAGGGCGGAAAAGCCCGCTATCGTGCATCTCATCGCGCTGCGGTCCATCATTGTGGGCGGGTTGGCGGCCCGCACGGCGGGTGTCGGAAAGCGGGTCATCGCGCTCACTGGTATGGGCCTGCTTGGAGCGGCGGAAACGCTCAGCGCCAGACTGGCGCGGGGTGGTATCAGGCTTTATCTGCGCACCATTGTCGATGGACCTTCAGCGCGGTTTCTGTTCGAAAACCGCAGCGATCCCCTGCTGCTGGGCCTGAACCCGGATGATCCAACCAAGGTGCTCATCGTCGGCGGCGCGGGTGTAGATCCGGCGGTCTTTACCCCGCAACCCTTGCCTTCGGGACCAACCATCAGGATTGCACTGATTGCTCGCATGCTCTGGTCCAAGGGAATTGATACTGCCGTCGAGGCCGTGAAGCTGGCAAGGGCGCAGGGTGCGGATGTGAGCCTCTCACTCTACGGCGCACCTGACCCTAGCAATCCCAAGGCCATTCCCGAGGCCACACTGGCGGACTGGGCCAGGACGGCGGGGATAAGCTGGCGGGGCAGGATTGACCAGAATGAGGTTCCTGCCATCTGGGCGGCGCATCACCTGGCCATGCTGCCGTCGCGGGGCGGCGAAGGCCTGCCACGGACCCTGCTGGAAGCTGCCGCCTGCGGCCGCGCCATCCTCACCACTGATGTGCCGGGCTGCCGTGATCTGGTGCGCAATGGCGTGGAGGGACTTGTGGTCCCGCCTGGCGACGCGGAAGCGCTGGCGAAAGCGATCTTGCACTTTACGACCAACCCTGCCGACATCACCCGTATGGGTGAGGCGGCACACCGGCGCGTACTGGACGGATACACCGAGCAAGCTGTTGGCGAGCTTGTGGTAGCGCTTTACCGGTCCATGCTTAATGATCGCTGATATCCCGGATCGTGCAGCGTTCATCGTACAGAACACACGCCTGTTTGCCGTACCGCATGCCCCCGAAATAAGCCTGCACATGGCCGATGAAGCGACCGTACTCTGGCAAAAAACCGAGGATGAACTGGGTGAGGTCGGACTGCCGCCCCCGTTCTGGGCTTTTGCATGGGCGGGCGGCCAGGCACTGGCGCGCTATATTCTGGACAATCCTGATCTGGTTCGCGGAAAGCGCGTACTGGATTTTGCTTCCGGCTCTGGCCTCGTCGCCATTGCGGCCGCGAAAGCTGGAGCAGAATCCGTGGAAGCTGCGGAGATCGATGCCTTTGCAGCCGAAGCTATCAGGCTGAATGCGATAACGAATGCCGTCACAGACCGGATCATCATTACACAGAGGGATATCATCGGCAGCACGGGCCCGTGGGATATCGTTCTGGCCGGTGATATCTGTTATCAGCGGGACATCGCCGAACGGGTGATCGATTGGTTGAAAGATTTGCATGACAGGGGGACAACCGTGCTGATCGGAGATCCGGGACGCAGCTATCTGCCTAAGGATATCCTTGTCTCCCTCGCCAGCTACCATGTGCCGACAACACGCGCGCTGGAAGACAGAGAGAGCAAGCTCAGCAGTGTCTGGCGGTTTGGCCGAGAGCCTGTGACATGAGTCACATCACGCCTGTCAAAGGCACAATCCTGACCGAGGTCACGCTGCGCTTCTCGGATATGGATGCGCTGGGCCACCTCAACAATGCGGTCTATGCCACACTCTACGAGGCGGGGCGGGTGGCCTACGTCACGGATATTCTGGCTGACGTGACGCCCGAAGACACGGGCTATGTGATCGTGAGACTATCCATCGATTTCAAGGCAGAGGCGCATTTTCCCGGTGTGGCGGTCATTTC
>JANMLW010000261.1:0-11717 GCA_031372765.1 Hyphomicrobiales bacterium | reverse complement strand
ATCTGCTGCTCACCACCTGACAATGTGCCTGCGAGCTGTAATACTCTCTCTCGCAACTTGGGAAAGATTGCGAAGACACGCTCAAGATTCTGCTTTCGGTTGGCTTTGCCACGACGGTAGGACCCAAGTTCCAGATTGTCCTGGACGCTCATGTTGGGGAAAATCTTGCGCCCTTCGGGTACATGGATGAGGCCGCGCTCGACAATAGTCGTGGATGGACGGCCTGATACTGTCTCACCGTCAAACCGGATGGTGCCAGAATCAACCGGGATCAGTCCGGAAATCGCACGGTTCAATGTGGTCTTGCCGACACCGTTGGCACCAAGGACAGCGACGATCACGCCCGCCTCAACCGTGATTGATAATCCGCGCAGGATAGCGACGCCGTCGTAGCCCGCCACCAGATTTCTGATCTCAAGCATGGGGAGCCTCACCGGTGGCTTGTATCCCCGCTGCCTGCATGCGTGCTGCTGCACCCTGGCCGAGATAAGCCTCGATGACCCTTGGGTCACGGGCAACCTGTGCCGGTGCGCCCGAGGCTATCAACCGGCCTTCCGCCAGTACATGCACGCCGTCACACAGGCTCATGACCGCCTGCATGACATGCTCGACGATCAGGATGGTGATACCACTGTCGCGAATGGCGCGGATGACTGGAATCATGTCACGGATTTCAGAAGGGTTCAGTCCTGCCAGAACCTCGTCAAGCAGCAGCAGCTTTGGCTCTGTGGCCAGGGCCCGCGCCAGTTCCAGTCGCTTGCGGCCAGCCACCGTCAGTGCATGGGCAGATTGATCCAGCATCGTACCAAGCCCGACAGCCTGTCCGACACTGGCCGCTTTCGCCATCGCTTCGTTGCGGCGTGCATGGCGCAGATAGGCACCCACCGCGATGTTCTCGCGTACATTCAAACCGGCAAAAGGCTGCACGATCTGGAAGGTACGCGCGATGCCGATTGTTGCCCGTTCGTGGGCAGGCAAGGCGGTAATATCCATGTGCTGAAAGTTCACGTTGCCACTGGTGGCTTTTTCAAAGCCAGCCACCACGGCAAACAATGTGGTCTTTCCAGCGCCATTGGGTCCGATGAGACCGGTTATCGTTCCCTCGGTGACACCGAAGGAAACATCATTGACAGCTGTCAATCCGCCAAAGCGTTTTGTGACGGCCTTTATCTGGAGGAGGGGGGCACTCATGCCTGGCTCCCGCGCAGGCGTGCCAAAACGGACTGGACAATGCCCATCACGCCCCGTGGCGCAAAGGCGACACACAGGATCAGGAGAATGCCAAAGACCACAAGATCAGCACCGGGCGTTGCTCCACCGGTGAGATTGGCAAAGAAGGTCTTGGTCACTTCCCCCAGACCCAGCAGCAGTATGGAGCCGACCAGCGGACCGAAAACCGTTCCCATGCCGCCGATGATAGGCGCGAGAAGCGCTTCCACCGATATCCATGAGCCATAGGCCAGTGAAGCGTCGAGATAGAGGAATTTCTGCGCGTAGAGACAGCCGGCCGCTGCTGTCATCATGCCGGAAAGGACAATGGCCTTCAGCTTGACAGCAAGCGCATTGACTCCCAGCGCACGGGCAGCCTCCTCGTTTTCGCGTACGGCCACGAGTTGCGCACCGAAGCGCGAGCGGGCGATGGACTGTGTCAGCAAAAGGCCGATGGCCACAAATGCCAGAGCCAGCCAGTAAAAGCTCTGCTTGTCACTGAACTGGAGATTGGCCGGACCAAGTTTCAGCGGTACGAGCACCCCTGCGGCACCGCCTGTGAAGCTCCAGCTATTGGCGAGGATGCGCAGCACCTCGGCAAAGGCGAGGGTCACCAGCGCAAAGTATGACCCGCGCAACCGGGCGCGAAAACTCAGGTATCCGATGATGTATCCCACTCCGCCGCCCAACGATATGGCGAGCGGCAGAACGAGCCATGGGTTGAGGCCAAAGCGCACCTGCAACAGTGCCATGGCATAGGCCCCGGTGCCGAAAAAGGCCGCATGCCCGAAGGAGAACTGGCCGCCGTAGCCGCCGAGCAGATTCCAGCCCTGTGCGGCCAATGTGATGATCATGGCAAAGCCGAGAAAATTCAGCAGCACGTTCGAACTGACAAACAGGGGAACGGCCGCCATCGCGATCACCACAAGCATGATTGGCAGGTAGGGCATGCGCATCATGCGCGCGCTCCGAACAGCCCGGTGGGTCGAAACAGCAGCACCAGAATGAAGATGATGAAAATGCCGATCTGGCCAAGGCTTTCGCCCATGTAGAGGCCTGACAGGCTCTCGACCACACCAATCACCAGTCCGCCGATCAGCGCCCCCTTGATGGAGCCCATTCCGCCCAGCACGACAATCGTAAAAGCCACCAGCACGAAGGCATTGCCAATGCGCGGATTGACCAGGAAAGTTGGCATCAGCAGGCAGGCTGCAATGGCCAGGCAGGCAGCCCCGAGGCCAAAGGTGATAGCATAGACATGCTCGACATTGATGCCCACGAGGGCTGCCCCGGTTTTCTCGCGGGCGACAGCACGGATGGCCTTGCCTGTGTCGGTGCTGGCCAGCAACCAGCCAAGAAGTCCTGCGACGGCAAAGGCGGCAAAGAAGGCGATGACCTTGGGCGTCGACAGGAACAGCGGACCCATTTCGATGACGGAAAACCCATAGGGCACATCAATCGAGCGCGTGTCCGAGCGGAAGGTGGCCAGCAGGCCGTTCTCGATGATGATGGACAGGCCAAGCGTCACCAGCAGGATGTTGCTGTCATTGCCATGGCTGGCGGGATTGATGATGAAACGCTGCACGCCGTAGCCGATGCAGAAGAACAGCGGTGTGAGGAGAAACACCGCGAGATAGGGATCGATTTTCAGAAACTGATGGCAGACAAAAACGGCAAACATGGCGGCGGTCAATGTTGCACCGTGGGCAAAATTGATGATGTGCAACACGCCGTAAACCAGCGTCAGGCCAAGCGCGACAAGCGCGTAAACTGCGCCGGTCAGCAGGCCGTTGGTGAGCGCTGAGAGAATGATGTCAAGTTTGAGCATGGGGATTAACTGCTGATCACTTTCGCCATGGAAATCGGTTGCACAAAGAAATTGCGTCCTTCGAGGCTCCTTCGCTGCGCTTTGTCGCACCTCAGGATGAGGTGTATCGTGTCCTGCAAATGAAGATGCGCCTCATCCTAAGGTGCTCCCCGGCCTTTTCCGGGGAGCCTCGAAGGACGCACAATCTGATTGCAATGAGATTCCGTGTAAAAAACTTGCTCAAACCGCAGGAAACACGGCTTTGGCGTCAGCAAATTCGGCCGGGAAGATAACCTTAATATCGCCGTTCTGCACCTGCGTATTGACCGGTGCCGCGCCCATGTTCTGACCGTTGACGAACTTTGTCGGACCGTAGGGCATGATATGATCGGTGAAGGTGGAGGCTGCCAGCGCTTCCGTGATCTTGACCCGGTCGGTTGATCCCGCCCGCTCGATGGCATCAGCCAGCAGACGCACGCAGGAATAGTTCAGTGGGGTGTTGTAGAGCCAGAACCGTCCGCCTTTTTCGGCTTCGGCCTTGACCAGCGCCGTCTTCGCCTTGCGCGGATCAGCCCAGTGGTTGCAGTCCATCACCAGGTTGGCGGCATCGCCGAATTCCTTGACGAAGCGGAAGTTGGAAGCAGCGCCGTTCAGAACGGCATAGATTCCCTTGGGCTTGATGCGCTGCTGTTGCAGCGTGCGGGCCAGCAGCACGAACTCGCCATAGTAGCTGGACGGGATCACCAGATCAGGGTTCAGCGCCCGGATGCGCAAGGCGACGTTGGACATATCCCGCGACGGCGTCGGATGCGCGATGGTTTCGAGAATCTCGAAACCACGTGGCGGAAGCTGCGTTTGCAGCAACTTGGCCATGCCGGAGCCAAACAGGCCGTCCTCATGCACGATGACGACCGTCTTGGCTGGCTTGCCTGCGGCGTCGTTCAGCTTGACCAGATTTTCGAGTGCCGCCGATGTCACGGTGCCAAAGCCGGGACCAAAGCGGAAAGTGTTTTTCAGGCCACGGTTGACGATCTGGTCCGAGACACCAACATCGACAATGTAGGGGATGTCATAGCGCGAGGCGGCTTGTGATGCAGCCAAGGCGATGGGCGAGGCAAAGCCGCCGACGATTGCACTGACGCCTTCGCTCTGCATGCGCTCGACTTCCGCCGTGCCGCCCTCCGGATTGGAACGGGCATCGCCGAACACCATCTGTATTCTGGCGCCGCCCAGCGACTTGATGCCGCCGCCATTGTTGATCTCGTTGATGGCGATATCAGCGCCCAGACGACCATATTCGCCGTCCTGTG
The DNA here is from genome assembly GCA_031372765.1 of Hyphomicrobiales bacterium. Taxonomy (GTDB): domain Bacteria; phylum Pseudomonadota; class Alphaproteobacteria; order Rhizobiales; family Beijerinckiaceae; genus JADCCX01. The sequence continues at coordinate 7,391 of JANMLW010000261.1, read as the reverse complement.
CGAGGCCACCGGTGACAGGCTGCAAAATGCCGATCTTCACCATGGCGGGTTGGGCCCGCAAGATGGCAGGTGAGCCGATAGCGGCTGTTGCTGCGGCACCCTGCAGAATGCGGCGGCGGTTGAGATGCATCGCGTTCATGGTCTTCTCCTCCTTGTTATGGCCTCCCTGCGGCCATGGATTTCATGTGAAACGGGCTTGGGAACAGTTCTGTCCGGTTGCCAGTGACGGTCTTGTCCCTGGCCTGTCCGGGTCATTTCCATATGGAAATGGTATTTGTCGGGCCTGTAAAGTGCTGACAGATATTCGACGCCACAGCTTGCGGCGTCAAATACGGTCCGTGTCAGCGCAATCAACGGGGAACCGATCTCGACTTGAAGCGCTGCCGCAGGTTCAGGGCCTGCGAGTGTGGCGGAAATGGATTGCTCGGCCTTGTCAGCCACGACACCGTTGCGCTCAAGCAGCGTCAGCAAGGGCGTGGTTGCCAGATCTTCCCGCGTGTAAAGCTGACCGATCCGCTCGGGCACATATGTGGTCAGATACGAGAACGGCTCATTATTCAGATAGCGCACCCGGATAGCCATTTGGGTCCGTGCATCTGCGGCGGCATTCATGGTTTGCGCCACATGGGCTGGCGGCAAACCGTACTGAAAGGCCAGAAGCTGGACGCTCGTATCGCGCCCCATGGCCGCAAGGGTGACAAGCATATTGGCGAGATCGCCCTTGATGGTATTACCTGATGTCTTGTTGTTGACAAAGGTTCCTGACCCGGCCTGCCGCCGAACCAGACCCTCGCGGTTCAAGCCATCAAGCGCCCGTCGAACTGTTACGCGGGACATGCCATGCACGCTTGCCAGTGTTGTCTCGCCCGGTAGACGGTGGCCGGAAGACAAGGTGCCGCTGACAATCTGCTCCTTCAAGAGCAGATAGAGCCGATGGGTCTTTGATGTCTCTATCGCATCCACGATTTGAACCTTGATGACAATTGTATTATTTGTAGCACAACTGCTTGTCGTCAAGCGGCAATTTTGCCAGACTGGATTTTTTAGCGGGTAGCGACAAGGCTTGGAAAAATGACGGTTGCTTACTCTCATCCCGATACAGTCTTTGATCTCTCATCAAAGATCATCATTGTCGGTGCTGGTGCAGCGGGTTTGGTTGCTGCTCTGAGAGCAAAAGAACTACGCGCCGAGGTGCTGGTGCTGGAGCGTGACGCAGTTCCGCAAGGCTCGACGGCTTTGTCAGCCGGGTTGATCCCCGCTGCTGGAACCCGGTTTCAGCGTGAGGCTGGCGTCGAGGACAGCCCGGCGCAATTTGCCAACGATATCATGCAAAAGGCTGACAACGAGCCTGACCCTGCCGCCATTTCGAGTGTTACAAACGCCATCGGTCCAATCCTGGAATGGCTGGCAGATCAGTATCAATTGCCGTTTTCAGTGATCACCAATTTCACCTATCCTGGCCATTGCGCCCAGCGCATGCATGGCTTGCCCAGTCGCTCCGGGGCGGAATTGATGGATCATCTGCGCAGCGCCTGCGAGAGCGCGGGAGTAGATATCGTTACTGGTGCGCGGGTGACGCAGCTGTTTCACGATGCATCGCGGCGCGTGACGGGTGTTTCCCTGATCCGTCCGGATAGCACACAGGAAGAGATCGGATGCAGTGCGCTCATCCTCGCCTGCAATGGCTATGGTGGCAATCCGGCCCTTGTGGCGCAGCATGTGCCGGAGATGAATGGCGCGTTGTATTTTGGTCATGCGGGCAATCAGGGTGACGCCATAAAGTGGGGTACAGACCTTGGTGCAAGGCAGCGCCATCTCTCGGGTTATCAGGGACACGGCTCGGTGGCGCATCCCCACGGCATTCTCATCACATGGGCTACAATTGTCGAGGGAGGCTTTCAGGTCAACGTGCTGGGGCAGCGGTTCGCCAATGAAGCGCATGGCTATTCGGAAGCGGCGGCGGCGGTCATCAGCCAACCGGAAAGTCTGGCCTGGACGGTGTTTGACTCCCGTATCGCCGCCGTAGCGCGTCAGTTCGAGGATTTTCGCAACGCTGAAGCGCAGGGCGCGGTCCGTTCAGCCGATACGATGGCGGGACTGGCGCAAGTGACCGGGCTTCCACAATCAGCGCTGGAACAGACAGGTCGAACCGTCATCGGCTTCAAAAAGGATAGGCAGACGGATGCTTTCGGTCGCGATTGGACAGGAATGGCTCAGTTGGAGCCGCCGTTCTGTGCCGTGCGAGTCACAGGTGCATTGTTTCACACGCAAGGTGGGCTTGTGGTTGATGCCAGGGCGAGGGTGCTGACGCAGGCCGGATCACCGCTGCCCAATCTGCTGGCGGCAGGGGGTGCTGCCTGTGGGGTTTCCGGCAGCGGTGCCTCGGGCTATCTCTCGGGCAATGGCCTGTTGACAGCGGTTGCCTACGGCTTCATTGCCGGAGAAGAAGCCGCGAGACTGGTTTCTGGCTAAACAGTTTGAAAATTTACAATTTGTCGCCGCGCTCGCGCAACAGGTGCAGTATCGCGGCCCTCAATTCTGGAATGCCGGTTTTTTCCTCGCTTGATGTCATGATCACCTCGGGAAAGGCTGCGACCCGCCGGGCGATCTTTTCCAGCACCTCGGCCTTGCGCTGTTCGCGCTCTGGTTCCTTCAGTGCATCGGCCTTGGTCAACACGATCTGATAGGACACAGCGGATTTATCCATCATCTGAAGAATATCCAGATCAAGATCTTTCAGGCCATGACGGCTGTCGATCAGCACATACACACGGGCAAGATTGGCGCGACCTTTAAGGTAATCCTTGATCAGGCCGGTCCAGTTGGCAATTTTTTGCTTTGAAACGGCGGCATAGCCATAGCCCGGCATGTCGACGAAGCTGAGTCTGTCTGCAATGTTGAAAAAATTGAGCTGCTGGGTACGCCCCGGCGTGTTCGAGGTGCGGGCCAGAGCGTTATGGCCCGTCAGTGCATTGATCAGTGATGATTTGCCGACATTGGAGCGACCTGCAAAGGCAATCTCCGGGTGGGTCATCGGTGGCAAGCCATCAATCCTGTCGGCGGCCCAGATAAAATCCGCCGAGCCAGCAAACAGCTTACGGGCGGATTCAGTCAATTCAAGTGCAGCTTTTGCTGCGGCATCTGGATCAATGTCGGTCATGCCTTCCTCTGCCTGTTACAGCAGCAAGACGCAACCCGGCAAAGGCGCAACCTGCTTATGCAGGCTCGGCGTTGCGCGCGGCAATCATGGCCTTGAAGCCCGGGCGTGCCTGACAAAGCGCGATCCACTTCGACAGATGCGGACGCGGAGCAAACAACTCCTGCGCGGGCTGGGCATAGCGGAAGACTTCCGCAAGATTGATGTCCGCAACCGTAAACCGGTCACCCACCACAAAGCCATTATGCGTTGCCAGATGCGATTCCAGCACATCAAAGGGGCGCTCTACCGCTGCTACGGATGCCGCAGCCAGGGCGTAATCACGCTCGGCTTCGGGCTTGGCGAGGCGGTTATAGAGGATTTGTATGGTGTGGGGTTCACAAGCGGTCATGGCCCAGAGGGTCCACATCGTCATCATGGCGTCCTCCTGAAGTGTGGCTGGAGCCAGAGGTCCACCGAATTTCTTGGCGATATAAAGGTTGATAGCCAAGGATTCGTGCATGACAAAGCCATCATCCTCGATGGATGGAATCTGACCGTTGGGATTGACCTTGCGGAATGAGGGCGAGGTGGTGTTGAGCGGCGCATCCTTGGCCGTTGGATCAACCAGACGATAGCCCTGGATCACCGGAATATGCTCATAGGATGCACCAAGCTCGTTGAGCAGCCAGACATTGCGGGAGGCGCGTGAGCGCAGGACACCATATAGTTTGAGAGACATCGTTAACTCCTGTCTGAATTTTGAACTATGTTGCTGATATCGACGCAATCAACCAACACAATGTTATCATACCTATCATCACGCACGTGTGTTCATGCCCGTACCGAACCTTTGACACCGGCAAGTGCGCCCTCAACCAGTTCGCGCACCAGCACGCGGGACTGGTCAACAGGCCCCGGCATGATGACAGTGTCGGGAGAAACCCGCTTGAAGCCGATGCGGCCGTAGTAAGGTTCATCCCCCACCAGCAGAACAAGGCGGTGCCCTTTTCGTGTGGCAGAACCTAGCGAGGCCTCGATCAGCATGCGGCCGATTCCCTTGGAACGAAAGGCGGGATCAACGGTCAGCGGTCCAAGCAGCAGGGCAGGGTGCGTGCCTATCCTGATTGGCGTGAGGCGGATGGAGCCGACTACCAGTGTGCTGACCCGCGCCACAAGCGACAGATCAAGCGCATGGGGGTTGTCTTCCCTGAGGCGAAAGGCCGTGCGTGCGTAACGCCCCGGACCAAAGGCCCGCTCCTCCAGCAGGTTGATCGCGGATTGGTCGGCAACCCGCTCGTTTGAAATGACGATGTCCAGTCCGGGCATGCATTAATCTCGTTGAGGGGTTGGCCGATCTCAGCGCTTTGCCACAGCCTGAAGCAGCGCGTCTACATCGGAGCCTTGCGTCTGCCAGGAGCAGACCATGCGGCACAGTACTTCGCCCGACTTGGGCTTATGTGCATCGGTGACTGATTCATGCCGCCAACGGTAGAACTTGAAGCCCTGTGCAAGCAGCGCCTTTTCGAGGACTTCGGGCATGATTACGAAAACCTCGTTGCCATCCACAGGCCATGCCAATCGCATATCGGGTTGGGCGGCCAGTCCCTTCGCCAGTCGTTGTGCTGCCGCGTTGGCTTTTGCGGCCAGATCCAGCCAGTGATCATCCGCCAGCCAGCCCTTGAACTGGGCCGAAAGCAGACGCCCTTTCGAGATCAGATGACCACCGCGCATGCGCCTGTAGTGGGCGGTTTCGGCCAGTGCTGCATCAAAGAAGATCACGGCTTCTGCCGCCAGCGCGCCGTTCTTGGTCGCCCCCAGACACAGCACATCGACGCCCGCTTTCCATGTCAGTGCAGCAGGTGATTCCTTGCCGCTGACCAGCGCATTGGAGAAGCGCGCGCCGTCGAGATGCACCCTGAGACCATGGGCATGGGCGATGGCAGTAAGGGCCGCGGTCTCTTCGGCTGTGTAGCGTGTGCCACATTCCGTCAGATTGGTCAGGGACAATGAGGCGGGCTTGACAGAATGGATGCCACGGCGTGGGGCCGAAAGCGCTGCTTCCAGATCGGACTGCAAGAGTTTTCCGCCGACACCCGGCAGTGGCGTGATCTTGGCGCCGCCTGTCCATTGCTCCGGACCACCGCATTCGTCCGTCATCACATGGGCGTCCTGATGGCAGAACACCTCCCCCCAGGGGGGCGTGATGCACGCGAGTGCCAGGCCATTGGCGGCAGTGCCGGTGCTCATCAGGAAGACGCTGACGTCTTTCTCGAAGATATCCGAGAACCGCTTTTCTATGGTATGTGCAAGTACGTCCTCACCATAGGAAGACATCGCCCCGCTGTTGGCCGCCACCAGCGCATCCATCACCTTTGGGCTGGCACCCACCACATTGTCTGATCCGAAATGCATAGACTCTATCCACTCTCTTACAGGTTGGTTCGTTGACAGTCCCGCATCAGGTGGTATCAGACCGGCATTCTCCCGCAACAACTTTGCGGCTTGCGACGAAATTTGATCTTTTGGTGTTTCATTCACCGTTAGTTCAAGCATTTCGGGTTTTGTGCGAGCCACAAACAGGGGCAAGCTATAAACAAAGGCTTCGCCCCACACGATCAGAAGAGGATCTCCCCCATGGCAGTGCGTGTTTTTATCAACGGGTTTGGCCGCATCGGTCGCAACATCCTGCGCGCCATCGTTGAATCCAAACGCAAGGACATTGTTGTTGTCGGCATCAACGATCTTGGCCCGGTTGAAACCAATGCGCATCTGCTGCGCTTCGATTCAGTACATGGCCGCTTTCCTGCCGAGGTGACTGTCGATGGCGACAAGATCATCGTCAACGGCAAGAAAATCCTCGTCACAGCCATCAAGGATCCGGCGCTGCTGCCCCATGCCAAGCTGAAGGTTGATGTGGCGATGGAATGCACCGGCATCTTCACAACCCGCGACAAGGCAGCGGCCCACCTGACCGCTGGTGCCAAGCGTGTCATCGTCTCGGCTCCGGCGGACGGCGCTGATCTCACCGTTGTTTACGGCGTCAACCACGATAAACTGACGAAGAAGCATCTGGTTATCTCAAACGCCTCCTGCACCACCAACTGTCTCGTGCCTGTCGTCAGCGTGCTTCACAGCACCATCGGCATCGAAAAGGGCATGATGACGACAATCCATTCCTACACCAACGACCAGCCCTCGCTTGACCAGATGCACAAGGACTTGTATCGCGCCCGCGCCGCTGCCGTATCGATGATCCCGACATCAACCGGTGCCGCCAAGGCTGTTGGTCTGGTGCTGCCGGAACTGGCGGGCAAGCTCGATGGCATTTCCATTCGGGTGCCGACCCCCAATGTCTCGGTTGTGGACCTCAAGTTCATCGCCAAGCGCCCAACGACCGTGAAGGAAATCAACGATGCCATCGTCAAGGCTTCCAACGGCAAGTTGAAAGGCATTCTGGGCTTCACCGATCAGCCGAATGTCTCGATCGACTTCAACCACGATCCGCATTCCTCGATCTTCCACCTCGACCAGACCAAGGTGATGGACGGCACGTTCTGCTCGATCCTGACATGGTATGACAACGAGTGGGGTTTCTCGAACCGCATGAGCGACACGGCTGTGGCCATGGCGAAACTGATTTGATTGTTCTCTTCCTTCTCCCCTTGCGGGAGAAGGTGTCATGCAAAGCATGACGGATGAGGGATTTCGCGAAGCGATTCCCGATACCGTTGTGCAAATCGAATCCGGGGATGGTTTGTGCCACACCCCTCATCCGACCTTCGCGGACGCGAAGGCCACCTTCTCCCGCCGGGGGAGAAGGAAGGAGCAGAGCGATGACCTTCAAAACCCTTTCCGATCTTGATCCTAAATCCAAGCGAATCCTGCTGCGCGTTGACCTCAATGCACCCTTTGCCAACGGCGTGCTGTCTGATGGCACGCGCATCGACCGTATCATGCCGACGATCAATGCGCTCGCTGACAAGGGCGGCAAGGTCATCCTGCTGGCGCATTTTGGCCGCCCCAAGGAGCGCGATGCGCACGACAGTCTGGCTCCTGCGGTGGCGGAAGTGGCAAAGCGCCTGGGCAAGCCGGTTCCGCTTGCCAACGACTGTATCGGCATCGAGGCGCTGGCCCTGATCGAGACGATGAAGGACGGCGACGTGATCGCGTTGGAAAATACGCGCTTTCATGCGGGTGAGGAAAAGAACGATCCGGCCTTTCTGGCCGCCCTTGCCGCCAATGGCGATGTCTA
>JANMLW010000253.1:0-4213 GCA_031372765.1 Hyphomicrobiales bacterium | reverse complement strand
CCTGATGGATGGCTTCAGCGGGAAAGCTGCTGGCAAAATCCGCCACGCGATCATCGGACACAAGTTCTACGCTGCAACCTCGCTTCTGCAATTCGCGCGCCAGCGATTCAGCCGGAAAGAGATGTCCGCCAGTTCCGCCGGCTGCCAACAAGATGGTGGTCCTAGGTAAGGTTTCATTCATTGGAATGCATCAATTCATGAATGTCAGAGTCCGATGCGAGTATCACCACCAATGCTTGTGCAACTTTGGCGACAGCGCTGGTTGTGTCAATTTTTCGCAGCCATTTTCTGACATAGGCCGTCCTCGGCTCTATAAAACAACGAAAGGATTGGCCAGTAGTGTCCTCTGGAACATGACAACAGCCAACAAAATGCAGAAATCCACCGTCGTGCCTAATTTCGATACACCATCCCCAGTCCTCTGCGTAGGTGTCGGCGACATCAATGCCCTTCGCCCGCAAATGATGTGTCAAAAAGTCGGCCAGCATCTTTCCCCAAATGCCAACTTCCCAGTTTACACCCTCAACTTCTGATCCAAGGCAGGGAAATTTCATCGATCGGAATGTGAAAGTGTGTTTCATGATTAGCCTTTCGCACGTTCCTGCTTACGCCGCGCTACCTGCGGGAAAAGAACCTGTCGGAGCGGAACCAGCCTGCGGCGTTGGCATGAAGAACCCCTCCGCTTTTGGCCTGCGGCGCGTGACCGCGATGAGGAAGCCCATGCCCAGGGCAAGGCTGATAAGCGATGATCCACCGTAGGACACGAAGGGCAAGGTCATCCCCTTGGGTGGCATCAGATTGAGATTTACCATCATGTTGATGCAGCTTTGCATGCCAAACAGGATGGCAAGGCCCGCAGCAGCAAAGCGACAGAACGGATCAGCGGTTCGCGCAGCCAGCCAAAGCGAACGCAGAACAATGAAAGCAAAGAGCGACACCAGAACAAGGCAGACAACGATGCCAAACTCCTCACCCGTGACGGCAAAAATAAAGTCCGTATGAGCATCTGGCAGATAGCGTTTTACAGTGCCTTCGCCCGGGCCCTTGCCCAGAAAACCACCGCTTATGAAGCTCTCAAGGGCTGAGTCGACCTGGAAGCTGTCCTGTGTGCCCTTGTCGTGCAGAAAGCGATTAATGCGGGCAGTCACATGCGGCACGAACTTGTAAGCCATGACGATGCCGCCCAGGCCAAGGCCAAAAAGGCCAACCACCCAGAGGATATGCAGGCCAGCCAGGAAAAACAGTCCGCACCAGACCACAGCCAACAGCATGGTCTGGCCAATGTCAGGCTGCATAATCAGCGGGATGATCGTGGCTGGCAGCAACAGGATGGCGAGAAAGGTGCCGGGCATATCGGCGCGCTTCGCCCCTTCGGAGAAGGCCCAGGCGGCAACGATGACAAAAGCAGGCTTGACGAATTCCGACGGCTGCAATGAGCCTAGCGAGCCAAGATTGATCCACCGCCGCGCGCCCTTGATTTCGACACCAAAGAGCAAGGTGCCAACCACCATTGCCATGCCGACAACAAAGACAAGCAGGGCCAGTCTCCGGATGAAACGCGGCGACAGAAAGCTGACGCCAAACATGACGATAAGGGCAGGAATCAGATAGATCGCCTGCCTGTGAACGAAGTGAAAGGTGGAAAGACCAAGGCGCTCCGCCACAGCAGGGCTGGCAGCCAATCCGAACAGAATCCCACAGACCATAAGGCTGCCGATAGCTGCTATCAGCAGGCGGTCCACTGTCCAAAGCCAGTTGCTCATCAAACCTGGTTCAGCACGTGATGCCATCACTGATCTTCCTTGTTTGCATGGGCAGTTTTGATCGGAATAAAGCCCGGCAAGGCCTCGACGAGGTTGCAGAAGTGATTGCCGCGCAACTCGAAGTTCCGGTACTGATCATAGGAAGCGCAAGCGGGTGAGAGCAGGACGACCGGATGGGCAAAGGCGCTTGCCGTTGCATCCGCCGCAGCTTTCGCAACAGCCACATCCATGGTGCCGCAGCGCTCATATGGCACCAGGCCTTCCAGTGTTGCGGCAAAAATCTCGGTAGCCTGGCCGATCAGATAGGCTTTGGCGACAGCAGGAAACAATGCGCGCAAATCATCAATGCCGCCGTCCTTTTCCTTGCCGCCAAGGATCCAGAAAATGCCCCCGCCACCAGCAAGAGCGCCACGGGTAGAATCAGCGTTGGTTGCCTTGCTGTCATTGATGAACACGGTTGTGCCAACCGCGCCAATCTGCTGCATGCGGTGCGGCAGCGATGCATAGGTCGCCAGACCCTTGCGGATGGTTGGCAGATCAATGCCCATAGCCAGTGCCACGGCGACAGCGGCAGTGGCATTCTGTGCATTATGGGTGCCCCGTAGGGCGGCATTGCCTGCAAGGCTGGCAATATCCAATTCCTCGCCTCCCTCCATGCGGGCGATGATCCCTGCACGGGCAACAATGCCGCTTGGCAGGCGTTGGCTGGCCGTGAACCGTGTCAGGGGCAATTCCGCGGTGGCCCGCCGGTCTGCCATGGCTTTCGACCAGTCATCATCCACACCGCAGATCGCAGTATCAGCGGCAGCAATCACGCGCTCCTTGATTGCGGCGTAGTGTTCCATCGTGCCATGGCGATCCAGATGATCGGGCGTCAGGTTTATCATCACGCCAATACCGGGCTTCAGTGTTGGCGTCAGATCAATCTGGAATGTGCTGAGTTCGATGACATGGACACGGGTTATGGCCGGTGGCTCAAGATCCAGAATGTTGAAACCGATGTTTCCGCCCATCTGCACATCAAGACCAGCCACTTTCAGCATGTGGGCCACCAACGCCGTGGTGGTTGATTTGCCATTGGTGCCGGTGATGGCCACGAAAGGCGCATCAGGCGCCAGTCGCGCCCGCTCACGACAAAACACCTCAATGTCGCCGATGATTTCGACGCCAGCGGCCATGGCTTTCTCGACGGTCCAGTGCGGCTGCGGGTGCGTCAGTGGCACACCCGGTGCCAGAATAAGCGATGAAAAGATCGACCAGTCTGCGACTGACAGATCACGCACCGTCAGGCCCTCGGCCAGAGCCTTGTCACGCCCCGGTTGTGCATCATCCCAGCAATGCAAGACAGCACCACCCGCCTTGAGCGCGCGCGCCGTGGCAAGCCCTGATCCGCCAAGTCCGAACAGGGCTACCGTTTTGCCGGAGAAAGAGGTTGCAGGCGTCATCTGCTACCTCAGTTTCAGAGTCGACAGGCCAATGAGCGCCAGAACAACCGCAATGATCCAGAAGCGGATCACCACCTGAGGTTCGGTCCAGCCCAGTTTTTCAAAATGGTGATGGATCGGCGCCATGCGGAAGACACGCTTGCCTGTCAGCTTGAACGACACAACCTGAATGATCACCGACATGGCTTCCAGCACGAAGATGCCGCCGACAATGGCAAAGACAATCTCGTGTTTTGTGATGACAGCCACTGTGCCGAGCAGGCCACCAAGGGCCAGTGAGCCGGTGTCTCCCATGAATATCTGCGCGGGTGGGGCATTGTACCAGAGAAAGCCGAGGCCAGCGCCAATCAGCGCCCCACACAGAACCGCGAGTTCGCCTGTGCCGGGCACGAACTGGATTTGAAGATAGTTGGCAAAAACGAAGTTGCCGGAAAGATAGGCAATCAATGCAAAGGTTGCGGCGGCCACCATAACCGGCACGATGGCCAGTCCATCAAGTCCATCCGTCAGATTGACGGCATTACCAGCGCCAACAATGACAAAAGCAGCAAAGACCACGAACAGCATGCCGAGATTCAACAGGAAGTCTTTCACCAATGGAAAAGCGATGGATGTTGCCAGAAACGGCGATCCGGGCGGGTTCACCGTGTAACGCGTGATCAGATAAGCGGCGGTTCCTGCGATCAGAAACTCGAACGCAAGCCGTGCCTTGCCGGAAAAACCTGCATGGCTTTGCTTTGTTACCTTCAGATAGTCATCATAAAAACCGATCATGCCAAAGCCTGCTGTCACCAGCAGAACGATCCAGACAAAGGCATTGCCCCAGTTGGCCCACAGCACGTTGGAAAACAGAAAGCCCGACAGGATCATAAGGCCGCCCATCGTAGGCGTGCCTTTTTTGGTCAGCAGATGGCTGGCCGGACCGTCCTCGCGAATGGGCAACATGCGGTGGGTGCGGGTCAGTCCCTCGATCTGCTCCTTCACCGCGGCGGCGTCCTTGCGCTC
>JANMLW010000222.1:0-6324 GCA_031372765.1 Hyphomicrobiales bacterium | reverse complement strand
GCTGTGACCGCTAATGTATCCAGCGTGGTGCGAATGGCTACGGCGTCACCTGATAGGGTGTAAACCCCTCCGACAAGCACAACGGTTACACCGGGCGTGACTGTGTAAGTCACTGTTGCGTCAACAGGAAAACCGGTGAGCGTGACAGCGGTGATCCGCTCTGAGCCATCCGTATCAACGAGCGCATAGGTAATTGACGAACCGATCGTCGCCGTCCCATCTTCCAAGATGTGTGTCGTGCCCGTTGTCAGGACAGGCAAATCCGCCTGTGCGTCCACAATGACGGTGAACGGTCTTGTGCTTATCGCCGTATCTGCATTTAACTTTTCATGCGCTATGACGGTGAATGTCATATCGAAAGTACCATACTCGTTATTCGGTGGCACAAAGACCAGTGGTGTCAGCATATCCGCTGGTGTGAACGTCCAGACACCGTTGCCGAGATCCGTACCAACACCATTGAAGGTGCTGTCGGCAGGAACCCCGTCTATCCGGTAGGTGATCACTTCCGAGCCATCGATATCGACCAATGCGCCTGTCACGCCAGTAAGTGTTACCGGTGTGTCTTCCTCCGTGCGAAAGGGAAGGGCTGGTGTGGTATTGGTTGGCAAATCGGCAAGAGGGGCAACGACGAGGGTGACGGTGGATTCAACCCGCGCCAATGTCAGTGGGTCTGTGAAGGTGTATTTGAACGTGAATATGCCTGACAGGTCATTGGGCGGCTGGTAGTCAAAAGTACCGTCAGGCCGCAAGACAAATATGCCGGGTGGAGGATTTCCCACCAGCGTGATGGGACCGGTGCCGTTGGGGAAAATGTCATTTTCCAGAACGCGTGCCATGATGCGGCCATTCTCATCGACCCGGTAGAGATCATCCTTGCTTGAAGGGGGCTGATAGACGGGATTGTTGGGGATTTCCGTGCCGGTGTTGAAACGGTAATCAGGAAACGGCATCAGTGTTCTGTCGCCGATGATCACGCGGCTGCCATCGGGCATGGGTGGGAGATGGCCAATGACGCTGCCAACACCGCCAAGTGTCATGGTATCCCTGACGTCTTCTTCGCGCGGGTCTGTGGCGGGTGCGTCGAGACGCGCAACCTCGGTCATGCGGTTCTGGTCATTGCCAAAGATATGGTCTTCGCCCGGCAGGCCCGGAAGATGGCCAATCCCGCGCCCTATCTTGCCTGGTGTATAGGCTGTGGTGAGATGACCTTCTGGCGAATAACCAACAGGTTGCCAGCTGAGTGAGCCATCCTTGGGAACAACATCACTGAGCATCCGGTCCAGCTTGAAGACAATGTCATCCCAGGCTTTCTGGTCTATCTGCTGGCGCTCAAGTCCCTGCAGTACACGATCGATATCAACCTGACCTCCGCGCAATTCCTCGGCAAAGGCTTTCAGGCGTCCGGCCAGAGCCTGCACAAGGAGCTGTGTACCGGCGAAAATATAGCGTTCACCGCTGGGCAGTACGACAATAAGGCGATTGCTGGCGTCTTGCTCAAACTTCAGATTGGCGCCTTGAGCGGAGGCGAACTGGACCATGATCTGGGCGAGAAGGTCTAGATCAGGCGCATCATTGGCACCCTTGATGACAGTACGTGCCGTAAGGGCAGCATTGTTCTTGTTATCTGACATGACGCAACCTGACTCAACAAAACAGATACTTGTTGAGGTAGCCTAGCGCGTTATGGTTAAGGCTCTCTCAATCGCGATCCTGTTGTTTGCAAAATCGCTTTGTAAATGATGAAAAAGTAACTGCAGAAATGCACTGATTAAGAACTGCCTCTGCGGCATTCAGGCAATGATAACTTTATCGCTCCCGCAAAGCCTCGTTGCGCATGCGCGAAAGTGGTTTGAGAAGATAGCTCATGACGGTTTTCTCACCGGTCAGGATGTCCATGCTGGCGACCATGCCGGGCAGGATCGGCAGTCGCTTCCCATCCTTTTCAAGCTGGGCCCGATCCGTGCGCGCGCGTACAAGATAGTAGGTTTCACCTTTGTCTGTGGTGATTGAGTCCGCGCCGATATGCTCAACCTTGGCCTTCAAGGTTCCGTAGAGTGTGTAGTCATAGGCACTGAGGCGGACGATAGCATCGAGATTGGGTCTCAGGAACGCAATGTCCTGCGGGCGAACGCGGGCCTCCACTATCAGTGCCTCATCGGTTGGTACGATCTCCACGATGTCCATACCGGGCTTGATGATCTGTCCGATCGTGCTGACATGCATGGTCTTGACGAGGCCAGTGACAGGGGCGCGAACATCAGCCCTATCCACGCGGTCGGCATCGCCCTTGATGGATTGTTCAAGGGATGATGTCTGCACGCGTGCCTCAGCCAATTGCTGGCGGATTTCGGCCTTTTCGTTCAGTTCTTTCTCGCGCCGCTTGGTGATGACCTCGGCAAGGGCCTGCTCGATACGTGGCACGGCCAGTGTCGCAGCTTCAAGCAGTCCCGAAGTGTCATTCAGCCGGGCTTCCAGACGGATCAATTCAATGCGTGCAGCAGCACCACGCAACACAAGTGGGCGGGTCAGATCAAGTTCGTCCTGAGCGATCTGGACAGAACGGGTCAGGTTGGCGATCTTGGCGCGGACTTCGACAAGTTCCTGCCGCCGCTGATCCGCTTGCAGATCGAAGGCTGACAATGCCGCCTCTATTTCCCGCACACGGTTGTGGAACAGTTCGCGCTGCTCATGGGCGAGCTTTGGTCTGTCTCTCAGGATATCGTCCGGCATGGCGAGGGCCTGACCTTCTGCCTGGGCTGACAGGCGTGCCACGATGGTCCTGAGACCAATCAGTTTCTCGCGGCGCTCCTCGAAGCTGGACCCTGCGCCCGTTGTATCTATGTTGATGATCACATCACCTGCATTGACCATGGCGCCCTCGCGGGTGCCGATATGGCGCACGATTCCGCCCTCAAGGTTTTGCACGATCTGGATGCGGCTGGCAGGGATGATCTTGCCTTCGCCACGGGTCACTTCTTCGATCTTTGCCATGGCTGCCCAGCCGCAAAAGACGGCAATGAGGCCGGTCAAGGCCAGTGTTGTCAGCTTGGCCCAGCGGGCGGAATTGGCGAGAGCATCCGGGCGTGGTGTCATGCTGCTTGCGCTCCCTTGCCGAGTGGCGCGCTCGTTGATGCGGCGTCAACAGCGGCCTGTCGCTTGCGCAGCTGTTCCATCACAGTTGCTTTGGGTCCATCAGCGACGATCTTGCCCTGATCGAGCACAATCAGACGATCCACAAGATCAAGCAAAGCCGGCTTGTGGGTGACCAGGATGAGCGTGCGCCCAGCCAGTGTTTCAGCCAGACGCTTGACCACATCCATCTCCGTGCGTCCGTCCATGTCACTTGTAGGCTCATCCAGGACAAGGGTTGGCGGATTGCCAACCAGTGCACGTGCCAGAGCGAGCGATTGGCGTTGCCCGCCTGAAAGACCCTGACCGCGCTCTCCGATGCGCGTGTCAAATCCCCTTGGTGTGCGGCTTATCCAGGAAAGGGCCCCTGATGCCTCACAGGCGGCGATCACTTCGGCATCTGTCGTCAGCGGGCGGTGCAATGTCAGGTTGGAGCGGATGGTCCCGCCAAACAACATAGGGTTTTGGTCTACATAACCGATCTGGCTGCGCAAAAGGGCAGGATCTATGCCATTCAAGGCAAGTCCCTGGCATAGCAGGCGGCCTGACTGAGGCTCGTGCAATTTCAGAAGTAGCTTGAGAATGGTGCTCTTGCCGCAACCTATGCCGCCGATGAAGGCAACTTTTTCGCCGGAGTTTATTGTAAGGCTCACATCATTAAGGGCAGGGGGGGCATCCATGGCATAGGAAAACTGGACACGCTCCAGCATAAAGCTGGTGAGTGCGGAGGATGGCTGGACAAACTCCGCGCCCTCGGGGCGTTCCTGCGGGGCGTCAGCCATTTGACGCAATGCTGTCCATGCGACCTTGATGTGATGCAGGCGACCAATGATCATTGCCCCCTGTGCAATGGGGGAAAGTATGCGCCCCATCAGCGTCATGGATGCCATGAGGGCACCACCTGTTACATCCCCGCGCCCGACAAGGATGACACCATAGGTGAGAAGGGCCAATGTTGCACCGCCTTGCACCAGCTGGATGAAATTCTGACCCAGGGCCATCAGCAGTCGTGTGCGCAGACCAACCCGCACATGCTCCTGCATGGAGCGGTTCCACAAGCCCTGTGCCCAGTTTTCAGCGTTGAGAGACTTGATCGTATCAAGGCCAACCAGCGTTTCGACCAGAACAGCGTTCTTCTGTGCAGTATCTTGAAAGCTCTGGGCCGTGAGACGTGCAAGCGGCCTGTGAAGCGCCAGACTGGCAAGAAGCACTAGGGGAATGACAATCAATGGCACTGCTACCAAAGGGCCTGCGACGATGGCGATGACCAGAATGAAAAGCGCAGCAAAAGGCAGATCGCCCAGCGCAGTCATGGTTGATGATGTAAAAAACTCTCTGAGTGTTTCAAACTCGCGCATGGTGTTGATGCGTACACCGGTGGAACTCTGAACGGAGCCAAGCCTTGCGCCGACCACGCGGGCAAACAGGCGGTCTGCCATGCGCAGATCTGTCTCCTGACTGGCGGCATCAATCAAGACTCCCCGCAGCATGCGCAGTGTAAACTCGAAAAGAGCGGCCAGACCGGCGCCGATCATCAGCGCCGTCAGCGTTTCCATTGCCTGATTGGGCAGCACGCGGTCATAGACATTCATCACAACCAGCGAACCCGCCAGAGCCAACACATTGATGGCAATGGTCGCAAGGATGGCACGGCTGTAGATGCCGGAATGCCCGGCAACAAAATCATGCATGCGGAAGGTTTGTACAGCGCTCGGTTTCGCTGTTTCAACGGCATAGGCCTGTTTCAGTCGGGCCTGTATTGCAGCGATGTCTGGTCCGGTCTGCGTCACAAACTCATCCTCGGGCGCAGAAGCGCCAAAACAGACCAATTCTGGCCTATCTGATGAAGCGTGGTGATGGTTAACAGCCGGTTAAATCATGGCAAAAATGCACAGGTCACCATGTAAAAAACAGCAAGGTATCAGGGAATGATAGCACCTGACGGAAGGGGAGGCCGTTTGGCGTCATCAGGATAATCTGCCCCGATAGCCGGGATCAACTGGCCCATGGCTGCCAGCACGCGATAGACATTGTATTCACTGACAAATGTCTCGGTCGTTCGGGTGGTGGCGTTGACGAACATTTCGTTCTGGATGTCGAGGATATCCAGTAATGTACGCTGGCCAAGCTCGAATTGTTCCTTGTAGGCGGCGATGACTGTCCTGTTCTGTTCCAGCTGGCGGCCGATGATCTCGGCGCGCATGCGGGCGGAATGCATGGCTGTCCACGAAAGGCGCACTTCGCGTTCCACGGTGCGGCGCATGACATCTGCCGTGGCCTGCGCCTCGGAAGCGCGGGCATGAGCTTCGCGCACACGGGCACTGTCAATGCCGCCGCGATAGAGATTATGCCGGTAGACCACCATGGCGGAAGCCTCGGCCCGGCGGCCATAGGTGCGGTCAACATCATAAGCATAGTCGGCGGATAGTTCCGCCGTGATCTTGGGATAAAATTCTGATTTTGCGACCGCGATCGCTGCAGTGGCAGCTGAGGCATCAAACATGCGGGCAATAATGGCCGGGGCACCTTTTTGAGCTTGAGCCACTGCAGAATCAACGCTCTTGGGCAGGCGCTTCACCGGTGCTGGACCTGGGGTCAGTCTGGCGGGTGGTTTGTCGCCCACCACCGCTATGAACAGCGCAACAGCATCCTTGTGGCGGGCATCAGACTCAACGCGGGCTGCCCTTGCCGCAAGAAGCCGCGCCTGTGCCTGTGAAACCTCTGATGAGGCTCCGCGGCCCCCGTCTGACCTCACCCTTACCTTGCCCAGAAGGGCTTCGTGGGCCTTGACGTTCTCGTCGGCGATGGCCCTGACCTGCGATGTACGCTGCAATTCAAGAAAGGCCTGAGTGGTCTGCAAGGCGATGGAATTGGCTGTGTCTGACACGCGCGAGCGGGCTGAATTGACCCGTTCTGTCTGGCGCAAAACCTGCGATTGCGTCTCATAACCATCAAAAAGGCGCTGGCTTACCGCCACACCGGCCTCGGCACGGTTCCTGTCACGGGAACTGCGGCTTGCGCCTCCGGGGAGTACGGACGTCTCGGTGCTGCGGTGCCCAGCCGCGCCGTGCACATCAACTGAAGGCAATCCGAGCCCTTTGGCGGCTTCAAGTTCCTGATCGATGGCCTGACGGTTGAATTTCAGTGCTTTAAGGTCAGGATTCGTCACCAGAGTCCGGCGCACGACAGATT
>JANMLW010000179.1:0-1558 GCA_031372765.1 Hyphomicrobiales bacterium | reverse complement strand
GCTGGTGACCACAATCCTGCTTGTGATTGTCTGGAGCGCCGTGCGCCTGCTGCTTCGCCTGCCCAGCCTGATGTCAATGGCCAACCGCAGCCGCAAGAAGCAGAAAGGTTATGCGGCTGTATCGCGTGGCATGGTTGCCATTGGTGCGGGTGATTCACGCACAGCCGCGAAACATGCTGACGAAGCACAGCGGCTGCTTGGTTCGGAACCTCTGACAATGCTGCTGAGCGCACAATCGGCACAACTAGCTGGCGACAGCACAAAGGCTGAAAAAGCCTTCAACGCCATGCTCGACAACAGTGACACGCGGGTTGTGGGACTGCGCGGCCTTTTCATCGAGGCACAAAGAAAAAATGACCCTTCAGCCGCACGGTTTTATGCCGATGAAGCCTACAAGCAGGCACCCTCCGCCGATTGGGCCAGCAATGCAGCCCTCTCTTACCGCTGTCAGGACCGGGACTGGCTGGGTGCCATGGCGCTGGTTGAACAGGCTTCCAGCCGCAGGATCACAGACAAAGACACCGCCCGCAAGCAGCGCGCAACCCTTCTGACGGCTGATGCTCTTGACCGCATGAACCGCTCGCCAGATGAGGCGTTTCGCGCTTTGCAGGAAGCTAACAAGCTCGATTCATCACTCATACCCGCAGCAGCTACCCTTGGGCGCAAGACCAGCGAGAAGGGGGATTACTCCCGTGCCTCAAAAATTCTGGAAGCGGCATGGACCGCCCTGCCCCATCCCGATATTGCCGAGGCCTATCTCGACGTGCGCTTAGGGGATTCAGCCAAGGATCGCCTGAAACGGGCGCGCCATTTGCTGAAACTCGCTCCCGCCAACGCGGAATCACGGCTCATCATGGCGCGAGCGGCCATTGATGCGCGTGAATTTGCAACAGCACGCGAAAACCTCGAAACTTTGGTGCTTGAACACCCCACAGTGCGAGCTTGCATGCTGATGGCGGAGCTTGAAGAGCACGACAGCAGCAATATGGGCCTTGTCAGGGAATGGCTGGCCAGAGCCTCGAGGGCCGAACGCGACAAGGCATGGGTCGCCGATGGCCGGGTTTCAGAAACATGGTCCCCCATGTCGCCTGTGAGCGGCAAGCTGGGTGGCTGCATCTGGACCACACCGCCACAAGCGCCCGGATCAATGCTGATCGAGGAGATCGCCGAGCGTCGCAAGGTTCCTGTACTTGAGGCACCGATCATGCACGCTGTTGAAGTACCCGTTGCATCATCGCCACAACCCGTTGAGACTGTCGTCGAAATGGCAAAGCAGGATACCACACTCAAACCATCTGAAATCAAGCCATCGCTACCGGTGACTGCCCCTGATGATCCCGGACCGGAAGGCAATATACCTGCGGGCGCACAACCAAAGGGCAAGTGGCGTTTGTTCGGCTAGGCGGACAGGTCAAGATGCCCGGGATGGAATGGAATAGGTGCCGGTGACATGGGCGACCGGCTCATTCTCGCCGACGGAATAGAGCGTTGCCTCGCCCACAGCCAGACGCTTGCCAATCTTCAGCATGCGGCACTCAACCACCATGTCACGCTGGGC
>JANMLW010000159.1:0-4124 GCA_031372765.1 Hyphomicrobiales bacterium | reverse complement strand
GAGTTGTCCTCATCCAGTACATAGGCGATGCCGCCACTCATCCCCGCTGCGAAGTTGCGCCCGGTCTGACCCAGCACCGCCACGACACCCCCCGTCATGTATTCGCAGCCGTGATCACCCGTCCCTTCGACGACCGCGATGGCACCGGAGTTGCGTACGGCAAACCGCTCGCCCGCCACACCCCGGAAATAGCATTCCCCGGAGATGGCACCATACAGTACGGTATTGCCGACGATGATCGATTCCTCGGCAATGATCGGGGATTCGGGGGACGGGCGAATAATCAGCTTGCCGCCTGACAGGCCCTTGCCAACATAGTCATTGGCCTGGCCAGTCAGATCCAGCGTAACGCCTGCCGCCGCCCAGGCTCCGAAGGCCTGGCCGGATGTACCGGTGAGCTTCACCGTGATCGTATCGTCCGGCAAGCCAGCGTGGCCATATCGCCTGGCGATCTCACCTGACAGCATGGCACCGGTCGAACGGTCCACATTGGTGATGGGGCTTTCAATCACCACAGGCGCACCACCATTCATGGCATCCGCCGATTTTTTGATCAATTTGCGGTCAAGCACAGTATCGATGGGATGCTCCTGCCGCTCGGTATGACGCATTGAAACGCCCTTGGCAGGCTTGGGCGTGGCAAACAGTCCAGAGAAATCCAGTCCTTTGGCCTTCCAGTGCGTGACGGCATCCTTCTTGTCCAGAAGGTCCGATCGGCCAATCAGATCATCGAACTTCGTCACACCCATCTCGGCCATCAGCACACGGATGTCCTCGGCGACGAAGAAGAAGAAATTGACCACATGCTCGGGCAAGCCCTTGAAGCGCTTGCGCAATACAGGGTCCTGTGTGGCTACGCCTACAGGACAGGTGTTGAGATGACACTTGCGCATCATGATGCAACCTGCGGCAATCAGCGGTGCCGTGGCAAAGCCGAATTCATCAGCCCCCAGCAAGGCTCCCACGATGACATCGCGGCCCGTGCGCAGACCGCCATCGACCTGCAAGGCTATGCGCCCGCGCAGCCCGTTCATCACCAGTGTCTGATGCGTTTCGGCGAGGCCAATTTCCCAGGGGCTGCCGCAATGCTTGATAGAGGTGAGGGGTGACGCACCGGTGCCGCCCTCGAAGCCCGAGATGGTTATGTGATCGGCGCGTGCCTTGGCGACACCGGCAGCGACCGTGCCCACACCCACTTCCGAGACGAGCTTGACCGAAACATCCGCTGCCGGATTGACGTTCTTGAGGTCAAAAATCAGCTGCGCCAGATCCTCGATGGAATAAATATCATGATGTGGCGGTGGCGAAATCAAACCCACACCCTGCGTCGAGTGGCGTACTTTGGCGATGACCGCATCCACCTTGTGACCGGGTAACTGGCCGCCTTCGCCGGGCTTTGCACCCTGCGCCATCTTGATCTGCATCATATCGGCGTTAACAAGATATTCCGTGGTCACACCAAACCGGCCTGATGCCACTTGCTTGATGGCCGAGCGCTTGGAACGCCCGTCCGCCATGGGCTTGAACCGCTGCGCTTCCTCGCCGCCCTCACCGGTGTTGGATTTGCCACCGATAGAGTTCATGGCAATCGCCAATGTCTCATGCGCCTCGCGGCTAATGGAACCAAAGGACATAGCGCCGGTTGAAAACCGCTTTACGATATCCTTGGCAGGTTCAACGGCATCGAGGTTTACGGGCTTGCCAACGGGCTTGACCCGGAACAGGCCACGAATGGTGGTGAAGCGGTTTTCCTGTTCGTTGATGATGCGCGCATATTCCTTGTACTTGTCCTGGGAGTTGCCCCGGACAGCGTGCTGCAGTGCCGACACGCTTTCAGGCCGCCAGACATGGTCTTCCCCCCGGATGCGATAGGCATAGTCCCCGCCAACATCCAGCACCGTGCGGTGTACGGGTGAATCACCAAAGGCAAGGCTGTGCGTGCGCGTGGCTTCTTCCGCCAGTTCGTGCAGGCCAACGCCCTCGATGGTGGTGTGCGTGCCGAAAAAATACTTGTCCACAAGCTCCCGCTTCAGGCCCAGCGCATCGAAAATCTGCGCGCCGCAATAGGACTGGTAGGTCGAGATACCCATCTTTGACATGACCTTGAGCAAGCCCTTGCCAACGGATTTGATGAAGCGCTTGACGACTTCCTTGCCGTCCACTTCAACAGGGAACTCACCCTTTTCATGCATCGACAGCATGGTGTCGAAGGCCAGATAAGGATTTATTGCCTCGGCACCGTATCCTGCCAGACAGGCAAAGTGATGGATCTCGCGCGGATCGCCCGATTCAACCACAAGACCAACCGACGTACGCAATCCCTTGCGGATCAGGTGATGATGCACGGCCGCAGTCGCCAGGAGGGACGGGATCGGGGTGCGGTCCGGGCCCACCAGACGGTCAGACAGGATAATGATGTTATAGCGGCCATGCACGGCGGCTTCCGCCCGCTCGCACAGGCGGTCCAGCGCATCCTGCATGCCACCCGCACCCTTTTCGGACGGGTATGTTATATCGAGGGTCTTGGTGTCGAAACTGTCCTCGAAATGGCCAATGCAGCGGATCTTTTCCAGATCCTCATTGGTCAGGGTAGGCTGTCGCACTTCCAGGCGCTTGCGCCGCGATGTCCCCTCCAGATCGAAGATATTGGGGCGCGGGCCAATGAACGAGACAAGGCTCATCACCATTTCCTCGCGGATCGGATCAATCGGCGGATTGGTGACCTGGGCAAAGCTCTGCTGGAAATAGTTGAACAGCGGTTTGGCTTTGTCGGAGAGCGCCGCAATCGGCGTATCCGTGCCCATGGAGCCAACCGCTTCCTGCCCCGTGACGGCCATAGGTGCCATCAGAAGGGAAAGATCTTCCTGCGTGTAGCCAAAAGCTTGCTGCTTATCGAGCAGTGAGACATCCGTACGCGAGGCGCGGGCCTCCACCGGCTTCAGGTCCTCAAGCACAAGCTGCGTGTGGGTCAGCCAGTCCACATAAGGATGGGCGGCACATAATTCCTGCTTGATTTCCTCATCCGCAACAATGCGGCCTTTTTCAAGATCGATGAGCAGCATCTTGCCGGGCTGCAACCGCCACTTCTTGATGATGTCCTTCTCGGGAATCGGCAGAACGCCCATCTCGGAGGCCATCACCACAAGATCGTCCATGGTGACGAAATAGCGCGCTGGACGCAGTCCGTTGCGGTCCAGTGTGGCACCGATCTGCAAACCGTCGGTGAAAGCGATGGCGGCGGGGCCGTCCCAAGGCTCCATGAGGGCGGCGTGATATTCGTAGAATGCCCTGCGCGTTTCATCCATCAATGGGTTGCCCGACCAGGCTTCCGGCACCAGCATCATCATGGCATGGGCGAGGCTGTAGCCGCCGCGCACCAGAAATTCGAGTGCGTTATCAAAGCAGGCCGTGTCCGATTGTCCCTCGTAGGAAATCGGCCAGAGCTTGCTGATGTCGTTGCCGTAGTCCTCGCTGTCGACTGAGGCCTGACGCGCCGCCATCCAGTTGACGTTGCCCCGCAACGTGTTGATTTCACCATTGTGCGCCACCATCCGGTAGGGGTGGGACAGTGACCAGGTTGGAAACGTGTTGGTGGAAAAGCGCTGATGCACCAATGCGAGTGCCGACTCAAAGCGGGGATCTTCCAGATCGCTATAATAACCGCCCAACTGGTCAGCCAACAACATTCCCTTGTAGACGACGGTGCGGCAGGAGAGCGAAACAGGATAAAAGCCCATCTCGCGCGGGGCCTTCATCTCGTAGGCAGCATTGGAGATTACCTTGCGCAGGATGAACAGCCGACGCTCAAACGTATCCTCGTTGCTTGACTGGCTGTCGCGTCCGATGAACACCTGAAGATGGCGCGGCTCGGTTGGCTTGACGCTCACGCCCAGATCAGATGGATCGGTTGGAGGCACGCGCATGCCAAGCAGTCGGAAACCTTCATCTGCCACCGATTTCTCGATGATGTCCTTGCACAGGGCTGCCACTTCAGGATCACGCGGTAAAAAGAACTGGCCAACGGCATAGGAGCCAGCCTCCGGCAGGGAGTATCCGAGCTTGGCACATTCCTCGCGGAAGAACCGGTGGGGAATCTGCACCAGCATGCCGCAGCCATCACCAGC
>JANMLW010000057.1:0-3327 GCA_031372765.1 Hyphomicrobiales bacterium | reverse complement strand
GCCGCGCCAATCTGCCCAGAGGCTCCGCCCGTGCGCTTCTGGTCAACTCCGGCAATGCCAACGCATTCACCGGACAGAAGGGCAAGGACTCGGTCAAATTGTCTGCCAGCATCGCGGCCAAGGCGGTCAATTGCAAGACATACGAGGTCTTTCTGGCTTCGACAGGCGTGATCGGTGAACCACTGGACGCGACACGCTTTAACGGCGTCTTGGAGGATTGCGTCAGCCGTGCAGCCAATGGTCCTTTGCTTGATGCCGCCAGGGCGATCATGACCACGGACACCTTCCCCAAGGTAGCGACACGCACCATCAATGTCGGCACAACACCAGTGACCATAGCAGGCATCGCCAAGGGCGCAGGCATGATCGCGCCTGACATGGCAACCATGCTGTCGTTCATTTTTACCGACGCCGCCATTGGTCAGGAGGCGCTTCAGGCGCTGCTCTCAAAGGGCGTGGTCAACAGCTTCAATGCCGTAACGGTGGATGGCGACACCTCGACTTCCGATACGCTGATGCTGTTCGCCACGGGTGCAGCTGCAAAGCGTGGCCAGAAGAAAGTGACGGATCCTGCCGACCGCACCTTGGCCAGTTTCCGCAAGGCGCTGAACGACTTGCTGCTGGAACTTGCACAGCAGGTAGCGCGCGATGGCGAGGGCGCCCGCAAGTTCGTCACGGTACAGGTTGACGGCGCAGCGTCTGCCAAAGCGGCCCGTATCATCGCCATGTCGATTGCCAACTCGCCGTTGGTAAAAACAGCAGTGGCTGGCGAGGATGCCAACTGGGGCCGCGTGGTCATGGCTGTCGGCAAGGCGGGCGAGCAGGCGGAGCGCGACAAGCTGTCGATCTCCTTCGGCTCCATCCGCGTGGCGCACAAGGGCGAGCGCGACCCCCACTACAGCGAGGCGCACACCTCCGCCTACATGAAGAACGACGATATCAGGATCACGGTTGATCTGGGCATCGGCAAGGGGCGCTACACCGCCTACACCTGTGATCTGACGAAGGCCTATGTCGAGATCAACGGCGACTATCGATCGTGAGCATGAATGAAGGCAGCGAGCCAAGCCGGAGTTTTCTGGCGCTGCATCTGATTGGATGTGGCATAACCTGGGGCTCCAGCTATCTGTTTATCAAGATGGTGGCTGGGGACATATCACCCGCAGTGATTGCGTCGGTCCGGGCGGTTGGAGCGACAATCGCCTTGATCGTGGCACTCCTGATCATCGGGCAATCTATCCTGCCACGCGGACGGGAATGGAAAGACTGGCTTGTGCTCGGCACTCTCAACGGTTGGGCTCCCAACATCCTCGTGGCTTTTGCGTTAGCCCGTATGGACAGTGGTCCCACTGTCATGATTCAGGCATCCGGCCCGCTCATGACAGCAATTCTTGCACATTTTCTGCTCAAGAATGAGCGCCTGACGCCAGTCAAGGTCATGGGTATTCTTGTTGGTCTTGCAGGAATATCCCTCATCATTGGACCAAGCGCTTTTTCGGGAGAAGGGACAGCCCTGGCGGTAAGCGCGATGCTTTTGCTGACATTCGGCTATGCGTCGGGCAATGTATATACCCGGATAATTCCGGAGGCAGTGCCAATCCGTCTGGCATTGGGGCAGCAGATTGTTTCGGCCATTTTTGCAACGGTTATAGCCCTCCTGTACGCGGGACCCGCAAGCTATGCCCCTGTTATGGACCATACGCTTGTTATGCTGGCCTTGAGTGTCTTCTCGACAGCATTGCCGATTTGGATTTTCATGCGGCTGATCACGCGTGCTGGCTCGGCCAAAGCAGCCATGACCAGTTACCTGGTTCCTGCTGTTGCGTTCTTCCTTGGCATTACCGTGCTCGGCGAAGCTCTTGTCTTTAGTCAGATTCTCGGCGGCATAATCGTGTTGGTTAGCGTCGCAATCGTCACCGGTCTGTTGCGCTTGCCGCAAAGGACATTCACATGAAAATCCTGCTGGTTGTTGCCTGCGCACTGATTGATGCCGATGGCCGTGTGCTGATTGCCAAGCGTCCGGAAGGCAAGGCGCTGGCGGGCCTTTGGGAGTTTCCCGGCGGCAAGCTGGATGCGGGGGAGCGGCCGGAGGTGGCGTTGATCCGCGAACTGAAGGAGGAGCTTGGCATTGACGTGAAAGAGGCCTGCCTCGCACCCCTCACTTTCGCCAGCCACGCCTATCCGGAGTTTCACCTGCTGATGCCGCTTTTTATCTGCCGCCGCTGGGAAGGCGAAGTGCAGGCCCGCGAGGGGCAGGCCCTGAAATGGGTGAAGCCCAACAAGCTGCGCGATTATCCCATGCCGCCAGCCGATGAACCGCTGATCCCGATGCTCATTGATCTGGTGTGAAGTCGCTCGCGCTTTCTCATTCCCGTAGGAGCGCCGCAGGGAGAATGGAATCCTGTCGTCACCCGAGTTGGCCCATTCGAGTTGGCCCATTAAAGCTAAGTCTGAATTCCATCCTCGCAGGAAGGACACGCCACATTCCCATTGACCACCGGTCTACTTTCCAGCATATGCCACGGCAGGACACGCCTCCCTAACGAGGCGCAATCATCTGTAAGGATGGAGACACCGATGACGACGATACCCGCCAGTGCGGCTGCTTTGCTCAAGCCCCGCGTGCCTAATTTTTCTTCCGGTCCTTGCGCAAAGCGCCCCGGTTGGTCCCTCAAAGCCCTCTCAGATGCGACCCTCGGGCGTTCGCACCGTGCCAAGGTCGGCAAGTCCAAGCTCAAGCTCGCCATCGACCTTACCCGCGAAGTGCTGCAGGTTCCCGCAGATTACCTGATCGGCATCGTGCCGGCGTCCGACACCGGCGCATATGAAATGGCGATGTGGACCATGCTTGGCGCGCGGCCTGTCACCATGGTGGCGTGGGAGAGTTTTGGCGAAGGCTGGATCACCGACGCCGTGAAGCAGTTGAAGCTGGCCGATTGCGAGAGCGTGATCGCGCCCTACGGTGAATTGCCGAACCTCAAAAAGCTCGACACCAGGACCCGCGACATCTGTTTCACCTGGAATGGCACCACATCGGGTGTACGCGTGCCGGACGCCGACTGGATTGCTGCCGACCGCGAGGGCTTGACCTTTTGTGACGCGACATCCGCCGCCTTCGCACAGGATCTTGATTGGGCCAAGCTCGATGTGACCACCTTCTCCTGGCAAAAG
Organism: Hyphomicrobiales bacterium; assembly: GCA_031372765.1. Lineage (GTDB taxonomy): Bacteria > Pseudomonadota > Alphaproteobacteria > Rhizobiales > Beijerinckiaceae > JADCCX01. The sequence continues at coordinate 156 of JANMLW010000057.1, read as the reverse complement.
GCACTGGGTGGCGAAGCAGCCCATGGCATGCTGATCCTTTCACCCCGCGCTGTGCAGCGGCTTGAGACCTACAAGCCCGCCTGGCCGTTGCCGAAAGTGTTTCGCCTCACCTCCGGCGGCAAACTGATCAAGGGCATCTTTGAAGGCGAGACCATC
>JANMLW010000127.1:0-5981 GCA_031372765.1 Hyphomicrobiales bacterium | reverse complement strand
AGAACACGTTTATTCCGACGCTTGCCGCGTCTCCTGTGCCAGCAGCGCGGCCTGTGGCAGCACCTGCGCCACGTCCAGCACCGGTCTTTGCATCGGCTCCCGCATTTGAACCTGTTGCCGTTGAGCGTGAGGAAGCGACCGCTATCCTTACGGAAACCAAACCCGTTCGACGGGAAATTCCTTTGCCTCCTGATCGTCCGTTTGATCTCGATACTGTACCGGGTGCGGGAACACCGATTGCGCGTGTCAACAATGGGCAACCGTTACCTGTGCGTGTGGTACAGACAGGAGACCGGGTTGCAACGCTCTATTTTGCCCCGACGCAGGGCATCAAAACGTCATTCGCAGGACCGGACCCGATGAACCGCTTGAAATCTGGCGCCTTTGAGGCTGGTCCCAGGAATGCGATCACTCAATCAAATCAGCGGCTTCAAGCTGGTCTTTTCCGCGCCAGGATAAATGCCGAGCGATTGTCGGCATCGCTGCGCAAATACGGCAAGATCGAGATCAACGCGGTATCGGTCAACGGCTCCACACTTTATAAGGTAACGGCCCTTGATTTAGGCACCGGTGATAATGCGCGAGCAGCATTGGCAACTGCCCTGGCATCCGGTGCCGCAGGTGCTCGGTTGGCAGCACACTGAACACACAGGGTTGATCAGGCAAATCAAACTCCAATATTAGTTCCATAATATATATTCTACGAATTTCAGATATCATTTCATATGCCCTGTGCATTGTGGATAAAACATCCCTTCCAACGCAATGCACCTTTGCTACAACGGATTGATGATTACACCCACCCGCGACATCAACGATCTCCTCGCCATCATGGCGGCGCTGCGGGACAAGGAAACCGGCTGTCCCTGGGATATCGAGCAGAGCTTTGCTACAATAGCGCCCTATGCGGTCGAGGAAGCGCATGAGGTTGCAGAAGCCGTGATCGGTGGTGATCGCGATGATTTGCGCGATGAACTGGGCGATCTGCTGTTGCAGGTCGTGTTCCATGCGCAGATGGCAAAGGAAGAAGGCTCGTTTGATTTTGGTGATGTGGTGGAGGCCATATCGACCAAGATGGTACGCCGTCATCCCCATGTCTTTGGAGAAAAGCGCAAATGGACATCTGCTGAGGTAAAAGCCAGTTGGAATCGCATCAAGACAGAGGAAAAGAGGGAGCGCGCGCTGCGCCGTGGCGAAACGGGCGAGGGGGCAATCATCAGCGCGCTTGACGGTGTATCAAGCGCCCTGCCCGCTGCCCAGCGCGCCGTCAAACTTCAGGAAAAAGCTGCAAGGGTAGGATTTGATTGGTCAAACCTGACAGAAGTACTCAACAAGGCCGAGGAAGAGATACGCGAGTTGAAGGAGGCTGCCGCCAGCGGCAACACCGATCACATTGCGGAGGAACTGGGTGATTTGCTGTTTGTGCTGGCCAATGTTGCGCGGTGGAAATCACTCGATCCTGATATGATCCTGCGTCAGGCCAATGCCAAATTCGAGCGTCGGTTCAAGATTGTGGAACAGTTGCTACGCGAACGCGGCAAGACGCCGGAACAAAGTGATTTGGCGGAGATGGACACGCTGTGGAATGAAGCGAAGAAAAGGGAGAGGTAATATCCCTCATGTCGAGGCGGCCAAGAAGTGGCCTTCGAGACATGGTATTTGCTTCGTTTCTCGAAGCTCGGCAATGATGAGTGTCTCGAAATGAGGCCCTACCCCGCCCGCAGCAGCACGTGCTTTTTCTTGCCCATCGACAGCTTGATTGCACCATCGTTGATGGCATCTGCCCCTGTCAGCATTACCTTTGCGTCACTGATGACCTGATCGTTCACGCGCAATCCGCCACTCTGGATTTGCCGCCGTGCTTCGCCTGTCGAAGCCACAAGACCTGCGGTGACAAAGGCTGTCAATACACCAAGGCCAATTGAAAGCTCTGCATTGCCTATGCTGATCGTGGGCAGGCTTGCAGCCGTCTGCCCCTCCTCGAAAGTCAGGCGGGCGGTCTCTGCGGATTGCTCAGAAGCATCCTGCCCATGCACCAGCGCTGTAGCTTCATTGGCCAGAACTTTCTTGGCTTCGTTGATTTCAGAACCACCAAGCGCAGCGAGGCGTTTGATTTCAGACATTGGCAGAACCGTGAAGAGCTTGAGGAACTTCACTACGTCGGCATCTTCGGCATTGCGCCAGTATTGCCAGTAGTCATAAGGCGTCAGCAGATCGGCATTCAGCCAGACAGCGCCCGCCGCTGTCTTGCCCATCTTGGCGCCGGATGACGTCGTGAGAAGCGGTGTCGTCAGCGCATAGAGCTGGTGCAGGCCCAACCGACGCCCCAGATCAATACCATTGATGATGTTGCCCCACTGGTCCGATCCGCCCATTTGCAGGTTGCAACCATGGCGCTTGGCCAGAACCGTGAAATCATAGGCTTGCAGGATCATGTAGTTGAACTCGATGAAGCTCAGGCCGTTTTCGTTGTCACGGTCCAGTCGCAGTTTGACCGAATCCATCGACAGCATGCGGTTGACCGAGAAATGCTTGCCGATGTCGCGTAGCATCTCAATCCAGTTAAGCGTGGTCAGCCACTCGGCATTGTCAGTCATTATCGCCTCCTTCGGCTTGTCACCGAAGGTCAGAAATTTCGCAAAAACAGATTTGATGCCGGTCTTGTTGTTGTCGATGTCCTGAAGCGTCAGAATCTTGCGGGATTCATCGCGCCCTGATGGATCACCCACCATGGTCGTGCCGCCGCCCATCAACGCAATGGCCTTGTTGCCGGTCTTTTGCAGCCAGTGCAGCATCATGATCTGCACAAGTGAGCCAACATGCAGCGACGGCGCGGTCGCGTCAAAGCCAATGTAACCGGTCACCTCACCTTTGAGCGCCAGCGCATCAAGGCCTGCGTAATCCGAGCATTGATGAATAAAGCCACGCTCTTGTAACGTGTTCAGAAAGTCGGATTTTGGCGTGAACTCAGTCATGATTGCTCTCTCTCAAGCGCCTTATTCACATTTTCAGTTCAGACGTCAAAGAAATGTGAAGACCATCATGACAGCAAGTCCCCACATGATGAGACAGATGCCATAGTCGAGTACACGCCATGCCATTGGCTTGGCAAACAAGGGTTGCAGCAATCGCGCACCGTAGCCGAGTCCAAAAAACCATACAAAGGAGGCTGTAGCTGCACCAAAGCCAAACCACCACGGTTGTTGATAGGTCGCCGACAGGCTGCCTACCAGTACAACCGTATCCAGATAGACATGCGGATTGAGCCATGTGAAGGCAGCTGCCTGCGCCAGCGCAGCTGTAAGCGACAAGGCTGCCTCGCCCTGCATGATCATGGCTTCAGGCCGCATGGCCCGGCGCAGCGCCACAAACCCGTACCAGACAAGAAACAGCGTTGCGCCCAAACCGGCAACAAGAAAAAAGCCGGGAATATTGCGAACCAACGCCCCTGCCCCGGCGACGCCGGCCAGTATAAGAGCGGCATCGGATACAGCGCAAAACAATACCAGTGGCAGGACGTGCTGGCGCAAAAGGCCCTGACGCAGCACGAATGCATTCTGTGCGCCTATGGCGATAATCAGGGAACCACCAAGCAAGAAACCTGAAACGAAGGCTGAAACCATGAGACTATCAGCCGTTTGGCTCCAGCCGCTTGTCGAGATAGCCGTTGATGCTCTCCATCAACTCGTCCATCTTGCCTTCAAAGAAATGGTTGGCACCCGGCACGATCTCATGCTCGATCTTTACGCCCTTCTGGGTCTTCACCTTGTCCATGGCGCTCATGCTTTCGCGCGCCGGGGAAACGCGGTCGTTCTCCCCATGGATAAACAGGCCGGATGACGGGCACGGCGCGAGAAAGGTATAATCATAGCGGTTGGCCATGGCGGCAATCGACAGGAAGCCCTCGATCTCGGGGCGGCGCATCAGCAATTGCATGCCGATCCATGCGCCAAAGGAAACTCCAGCCACCCAGCAGGTTTTCGCCTCCGGTGCCATCGCCTGCGCCCAGTCCAGCGCCGAGGCCGCATCGGACAATTCCCCTGCCCCGTGATCGAACACGCCCTGGCTGCGGCCGATGCCACGGAAATTGAAGCGCAGAACCGAGAAGCCGCGCTCCAGATAGGCATAATAGAGGTTGTAGATGATCTGGTTGTTCATGGTGCCGCCAAATTGCGGATGAGGATGCAGAAGCAGCGCGATAGGCGCTCCGCGTTTTTTCGACATCTGATAACGCCCCTCAAGACGCCCTTCAGGACCGTTGAAAATAACCTCTGGCATTGCCTGTTCCATCAATCTTGCGGGATGCGATATAAATGGTTGCCACATCTTGACGTGGCAACCCTCTGCGCCTTACATCCCGGCTGTTAGAATTATTCTAGATACGGAACGAATGTAGAACAAAATTGTTTTTTCGAACCGGATCAATGTGCCCGCTGGCTATAGCACGTGTGCGGGTGCCAATTTCAAGCATTTCGTGCGGCGCAAGCCCGGAAATCGCGAAAGGTTGTAAACTGATATGCTCGCTGGGCGCGCCTATCTTGATCATAATGCCACAACCCCGCTGCGCCCTGCTGCGGCGGAAGCGATGATCCGTGCGCTCGAAACCTGCGGAAACCCCTCCTCCATCCATGCGGAAGGCCGCGCCGCCCGTGCGGCTATCGACAAGGCGCGGCAACAGGTGGCGGGCGCGGTTGGCGGCGAAGCGAAGAATGTTATCTTCACCTCAGGCGCGACAGAGGCGTTGAATACGCTTTTGCGAAAGTCACCTGCAATCGTTTCAAGAACGCACGCCAAGGAAGTGTTCCACTTCATTGCAGGCGCAACCGAACACAGTGCTGTTTGTCCACCTCATGCTGATTACAGGCCGGTTCACCCGGACGGCACCATTGATTTGGACAAGCTCAAAGAACGCATCAGTGATTACACAGACGAGCGTATGGACAGTTCCACAACAGTTGCCCTGCAACTAGCCAACAGCGAGACAGGCGTGATCCAGCCGATAGCCATGGCAGCGGCGTTGACGAAGGATTCGGGTGGATTGTTCGTCTGCGATGCCGTAGCGGCCTTCGGCAAGATTTCCATAGATATCAAAGCCCTCGACGTTGATGCCATCGTGATATCGGCGCACAAGTTCGGCGGTCCCTTGGGTGTCGGAGCCATCATCCTCAACGGTGATCGTCTTGGAATAGAGGTTCCCCTGCTCCAGGGTGGCGGACAGGAAATGCGCCGCAGGTCCGGCACGGAAAACGTCCCCGGCATTGTCGGCATGGGTGTAGCCGCCGAGGAAGCCGCAAAAGCCATTTCTGCGGAACATATCCGTTTGAGCGCCTTGCGTGACCAAATGCTGGAACGCTTTCGCCAGTCACGCCCGGATTGTGTGGTGTTTGGTGAAACAGCCCGACGCTTGCCCAACACGCTTTGCTTTGCGGTTCCCGGTTTGAAAGCGGAAACAGCGGTGATCAATTTTGATCTTCAAGGTGTGGCGATTTCATCTGGCTCAGCTTGTTCCTCCGGAAAGGTCAAGCGCTCGCATGTGCTCGATGCTATGGATGTCGATCCGAAACTCGCGGAATGCGCCTTGCGCTTTTCGCTGGGCTGGACCACGACGCAGGACGATATCGACAAGGCGATTGCGGTGTTTGCCAAAGTTGCTACGGCGCGGCGAAGCATCGCGGCGTGACATGAATTTGATCCGTTCGCGCAGTTGCTGCGTGAACATAATGACTGGAAAGACCGGAGGCCCTTTAAGCCTTCAGGATATGGAGAGACAGAATGGCAGCTGTGCAGGAAACCGTCGAACAGGTGAAGCTGATCGATGTCGACCAGTACAAATACGGCTTTGTAACGGACATTGAATCCGATCTCGCACCCAAAGGTCTGAGCGAGGACATCGTCCGTTTCATCTCGGCCAAGAAGGGCGAGCCGGAATGGATGACTGAGTGGCGTCTGGATGCTTATCGCCGCTGGCTGACCATGCGCCC
>JANMLW010000125.1:0-3010 GCA_031372765.1 Hyphomicrobiales bacterium | reverse complement strand
AGCGCAGCGGTGATACTTTGAAACTGGATACAGAATGACCTTCAACGCCCATATCTCCGTCGGAAATGCCCGTTTTGGACAGGATTTGCCCCTCGCGCTCATTGCTGGGCCTTGCCAGTTGGAAAGCCGCCAGCATGCTTTTGATATGGCAGGCGCCCTGAAGGAAATGACGGCTAAACTGGGTATCGGCCTTGTTTACAAGTCCTCCTATGACAAGGCAAACCGAACCAGCGGCAAGGGTCAGCGCGGTCTTGGTATGGAAAAGGCCCTGTCGATCTTCCAGGAGTTGCGCGACACCCTGGGCTTGCCTGTGCTGACCGATGTGCATGAGCGTGAACATTGCGCCGTGGTGGCCACCGCTGTCGATATCCTGCAAATTCCGGCATTCCTGTGTCGCCAGACTGATCTGCTGCTGGCTGCCGCACAAACCGGCAAGGTCATCAATGTCAAGAAGGGCCAGTTCCTGGCACCTTGGGACATGCGGAATGTTGCCGCAAAAATCGCTGATGCGGGCAACCCCAATGTCATGCTGACAGAGCGCGGAGCGTGCTTTGGCTACAACACACTTGTGTCCGACATGCGCTCGCTCCCTATCATGGCTGCCATGGGCACGCCGGTGATTTTTGATGCAACCCATTCTGTGCAGCAGCCGGGCGGGCAGGGTGCTTCAACCGGCGGCCAGCGTGAATTCGTGGCGGTTCTGGCGCGTGCTGCCGTGGCAGTCGGCGTGGCTGGCGTCTTCATCGAGACACATCAGGATCCTGATAATGCGCCTTCTGATGGCCCCAACATGGTGCCCTTGAAAGAAATGCCTGCCCTCATTGAGCAGTTGATGGCGTTTGATCGCCTGGCCAAGGCTCTTTGAGGTGCCAGCACCCCATCCAGTTTCAGCTGGTCCTGACGATCAGGAAGCAAACGCCCCGGAGGCATCTGTCGGAACCCTCATACTGGTACTGGGGGTATGCAGCTTTGCCAGCACTGTCTCGATGCGGTTGGTTGATCCGATCGTGCCCTTGATTGCTGAAGGCTTTGCACTTTCATTGACGCAAGCGGCCATGCTGGCACCGGTGTTCACGCTTTCCTATGCTTTCGGGCAGCCGTTTATCGGTCCGGTGGCTGACTCGTTCGGCAAAGTGCGCATCATTGCCATTTCACTGCTGGTGCTTGCCGTATTGCAGTTCGCCTGCTCATTGGCGCCCGGATATCAATCCCTGGCGGTTCTGCGCGGTCTGGCGGGCGTTGCAGCGGGTGGGGTGATCCCTGTCGCCATGGCAGCGATAGCCGATCGCGTGCCCATGGAAAACCGGCAGGTAGCTTTGTCACGCCTGCTGGCGGCCATGGTGGTTGGTCAGGTCGCCGGATCTTTGCTGTCGGGCACGATTGGTGATTTTGCCGGTTGGCGCATGGCGTTTGCGATGGCGGGTCTGGTTGCGGCTGCGGCCGCTGCATTGGCCATGATCCGCCTCCGGCCTCGCCCTATGGCTAACCGTATATCCCTGACACCTGCGGCAGTCATGGGGCGGTATCGCACGGTGCTGGATAACCCAATGACAGGACGGGTGTGCCTTCTGGTCATGATTGAAGGTATCGGCGTGTTCGCCATATTTCCGTTCGCGGCAGAACTCTTGCGCTCGCGGGGTGCTACAGGCGCTTCGGAGGCTGGCCTTGCGCTCGCGATCTTCGGCCTTGGCGGATTGCTCTATGCTGCTGTTGCGCCGTGGCTGGTGCGTGTGTTGGGGCCAAACCGCATGTGCATGCTGGGCGGCGTGGTGCTGGCCTCTGTGCTGGTGACCTTGGCCATACCGCTGCCGCGCTGGACGGCACCCATCCTGTTTGGCATCCATGGTCTGGGTTTTTATCTTATTCACAGTACTTATCAGACACAGGCAACCGAGCTTTCCACAACGGCACGCAGCTCGGCAGTGGCGCTGTTTGCGGCATCGCTGTTTTTTGGAACAGCACTTGGCCCCTTGTCCATGGCAGTCCTGCGGCAGTTCATGACATTGGAAAGTGCCCTGTTGATTTATGCCGCCATACTGCTGGTGCTGGGATTGGTAAGCGGGCGCGTGTTGCGTCTATCCATCCGTTAGCCCGACGGAGGATATTCCCTTGGCGCGGCTTGCATACGCGGGTAAGGAATGCGCCAACCTGCCCGGAGCTGACTGACAGCCAGGAGTTACATAGCCAGGAGTTTCATGGCCAAACCGCTTTCCACCGATACCGTGCCCTTGCTGAAGCGCCTGTGGCGGGAGTGGGTGCGCCCGCACCGCAGCACCATCATCATCGTGCTGTTGTTCATCACATTGGCTGCCGCGGCCAATGCGCTTTACCCTCTGCTGGTGAAAGGCGCTTTCGATCTGTTGGAAAAGAAGGATTTCGAGACGCTGAAATGGGCACCGCTCATTGTCATCTCCGTCACCAGCATCAAGGGCCTCGCGCTCTGGGCACAGAACATCCTGACCAACCGCTTTGTCACGCGGGTGGAGGCGGATATGCAGGCGGCGCTTTACGGCCATCTGATCGAGGCTGATCTGGCGCGGTTGTCGCGGGAAAGCCCTGCTTCGCTGACCCAGCGTTTCACAACCGATTTTTCCTTCATCAAGGAAGCGCTGACACGGCTGTTCACGGTGTTCTTCCGCGATGTCGCCATGCTGATTTCGTTGGTGGCCGTGCTGCTCTACATTGACCCGTGGAGCACGTTGGTCGCTGGCGTTGTCGCCCCGTTCATTGTTCCGCCTATTGCCCGCATCGGCAAGAAACTGCGGCGTGTCGCCACGGCCACCCAGGAGCAGGTGGGCACCATGGCCGCCAATGTGTCCGAGAGTCTGGCCGGTGCGCGTGTTGCCAAGACGTATCAGCTTGAGGGCTATCTGAAGGACCGTGCCACCACAACTTTCGATGATATCCGCGCTCTCAAGATGAAGGCTGCCAATGCCCGCGCCCGCATGGACCCGATACTGGAAATCGGTGCGGGCTTTGCCATCGCGCTGGTCATCGTTTTTGTTGGCTG
>JANMLW010000087.1:0-1931 GCA_031372765.1 Hyphomicrobiales bacterium | reverse complement strand
GGCCTGTCGGTCAACCCTGTGCCGATGGATGCCAAATCGAACCCGGATCAGCGGCTTGTCGAGCATGCGAAAGCGGCATGGGACCGTGCGCTGGCCAAGGGTGAGCAGCACGGCTATCGCAATGCACAGGCAACAGTGATTGCCCCCACAGGCACCATAGGCCTGGTGATGGACTGCGACACCACCGGAATCGAGCCGGACTTTGCGCTGGTGAAGTTCAAGAAGCTCGCAGGCGGCGGTTATTTCAAGATCATCAACCGCGCTGTGCCGGAAGCCCTGCGCGCTCTCGGCTACCGCGAGAATGACATCGCGGAGATGGAAGCCTACGCACTGGGTCACGGCTCGTTGCGCCAGTCTCCCGGCGTCAACCACAGCACCCTGCGCGCCAGGGGCTTTGACGATGCACAGCTGGAAACGCTTGAGAAAACATTGGCTTCGGCCTTTGACATCAAGTTCATTTTCAACAAATGGTCCTTGGGTGACGCCCTTATGGCGAAACTTGGCGTGCCTGCCGAAAAGATGGAAGATTCATCGTTTGAACTGCTGCCGTTTCTCGGCTTCAGCAAGTCCGAAATTGAAATGGCCAACGTGCATGTTTGCGGTGCGATGACACTGGAAGGCGCGCCTCACCTCAAGATCGAGCACTACGCCGTGTTTGACTGCGCCACGCCTTGCGGCAAGCTCGGCAAGCGTTCGCTGTCGGCCGAAAGCCACATCCACATGATGGCAGCGGCCCAGCCGTTCATCTCGGGGGCCATCTCCAAGACCATCAACATGCCCAACGATGCCACGGTCGAGGACTGCAAGAGCGCCTACATGCTTTCGTGGAAACTGGCCCTCAAGGCCAATGCGCTTTACCGCGACGGCTCCAAGCTCTCCCAGCCCCTCAACTCCGCCCTCATCGAGGATGACAGCGAGGAACTGGACGACAATCTCGAAACCCTGATGGCGCAGCCCGCAGCGGCTCGCGCCGTCAGTGTGACCGAGCGTATCGTCGAGCGGATCATCGAACGTGTGCGCGAGCAGGAAAAACTCCCCACCCGCCGCAAGGGCTACACCCAGAAGGCCAAGGTTGGCGGCCACACGGTCTTCCTGCGCACCGGCGAATATGAGGATGGCCGCATCGGCGAAATCTTCATCGACATGAACAAGGAAGGGGCCACCCTGCGCGCCTTGCTCAACAACTTCGCCATCGCGATTTCGCTGGGCCTGCAATACGGCGTGCCGCTGGAAGAATATGTGGAGGCCTTCACCTTCACCAAGTTTGAGCCAGCCGGCATGGTGCAGGGCAACGACACGATCAAGATGGCCTCGTCGATCCTGGATTACATCTTTCGGGAACTGGCGATCAGCTATCTCGGCCGCAACGACCTTGCCCATGTATCGCCCGATGAAGTTGGCTACAGCGCACCGCAGAAGCCCGATGACGGCACACCAACGGGCAGCGCCCAGCGCGTTGTCTCCAAGGGCCTGACACGTGGCCGCGCCACCAACTTCCTGTCAGTTGCCGGTGGCGGCCAGATGACGGGCGGCACGCCAACAACCGGCCAGACACAGATGCAGGCGGACGCCAGCGGCGGCGCAAACATCTATGCCTTCGCGGGCAACACGGCGCTGAAGGTGGAGCCGGAAGTTCTGAAAGGTGTTGAAGCGCTGTTCCAGCCAGCCGCGAAGGTGGCAGCGGCGCAGGATACGTCCTCAAAGGATCAGGCCCGCTTTGCAGCGAAAATGAAGGGGTATCTCGGCGAAAGCTGCTCTGAGTGCCAGAACATGACGCTGGTGCAGAACGGTACGTGCAAGAAGTGCGATACGTGCGGGGCAACGACGGGGTGTAGCTGAGGAGTTAGCAAACCGGGGACTGCTTCCATTTTCTGAAACAACGTGAAAGAAACTGGTAGCTGTCCTCGCTTTGCGGGATACATTCTCTAAAC
>JANMLW010000286.1:0-5093 GCA_031372765.1 Hyphomicrobiales bacterium | reverse complement strand
ATGTCTTGCAATTGACCGCCTTGGCCGCGATGCTGGCAGACAATTTGACCGAGTCCTTGCCCTTCTGTCCGGTGAATGCGTTGGCATTGCCGGAGTTGACCAGAAGCGCACGGGCGGAGCCTCTGGGCAGATTGGCGCGGCACCAGTCCACAGGGGCTGAGGGGCATTTGGATTTGGTGAACACGCCTGCTGCGACCGTGCCCTTGTCCATGATGGCCAGAAACACGTCTGTTCGGTTGCGGTATTTGATGCCCGCTTCGGCTGTGGCGAAACGAATTCCCGGAATTTCCGGCACGTCCGGATAAGACTTGGGGGCCAAAGGCGATACGGGAACAGATTTTCCAGCCATTGCAACTATACTTTCCGAGCGAGGGTAGCCCTCCATAAACGACCTTGAGGGGCATTGGGAGAGCAAATCACGGCCATTTTCACGCAAAAGGATCGTGCTGAAATACTTCGCTAACCATGCTGGCAAAGACAGGGTGAAAGGGCATGGTAAATTCCCCTGTCAGTGAAACGGTTTTTTAAGCGCAATTGCTTACATTGAGTACCAGTTTGGTCCCTTAGTTTTGTTTTGTTGTGTTGAGTAAGTGAGTGTCCAATGACCGAGCCTATGCGCCCGCGTGTCAAGTATGTCATCGGCCCCGATGGGAGCCCGTTGACCATTGCCGATCTTCCACCGTCCGATACGCGGCGATGGGTCATTCGCCGCAAAGCCGAGGTTGTTGCTGCAGTTCGAGGTGGCCTGCTTTCGCTGGATGAAGCCTGCAGCCGTTACACGCTGACCGTGGATGAATTCCTCAACTGGCAGCACTCGATCGAATCCCACGGCCTTGCCGGCCTTCGCACGACACGCATCCAGCATTACCGCCAGTAAGAGGCGCTTTGCCTGCTGGCCTGAATTAGGGTGGCTTGCGCCGCCCTTTTTTGTTTTTGCCATTTTTGTACCTTCCCTTGTCACCCCTTGCCCCGACTCACTGCGTTCACTACCGCTAACCCTCAGGAATTGAGGCTGATATGGCGGATAACAACGAAACAGGCAGCGACCGACCAAAGGATGGCATCGAAAATGTCAGCCTGAAGGCCGCGCTGGAAGAACGTTATCTTGCCTATGCTCTGTCCACCATCATGCATAGGGCGCTACCTGATGCGCGGGACGGCCTGAAGCCAGTGCAACGGCGCATCCTCTATGCCATGCGCTTGCTCAAACTTGATCCTGCCGGCGCGTTCAAGAAATGCGCCTCGGTTGTCGGCGAGGTCATCGGTAAATACCATCCCCATGGTGACCAGTCGATCTATGACGCCATGGTGCGATTGGCGCAGGATTTTGCCCAGCGCTACATGCTGGTGGACGGGCAGGGCAACTTTGGCTCCATAGACGGGGACAATGCTGCTGCCTATCGCTACACGGAAGCCAAGCTGACGGAAGTTGCCGCGCTTCTGTTGCAGGGCATAGACGAGGACGCGGTTGACCTTCGCCCCACCTATAACAACGAGCATGACGAACCTGTCGTGCTGCCTGGTGCCTTCCCCAATATGTTGGCCAATGGCACCACCGGCATTGCCGTGGGTATGGCGACGTCCATTCCGCCCCATAATGCGGCGGAGCTGTGTGATGCAGCGCTGTACCTGATCGAGCATCCCGGTACGCCATCCGACAAACTGATGGCGTTTGTGCCCGGGCCGGATTTCCCCACCGGGGGCATTCTGGTGGAGAGCCGGGCCTCCATTGCCGAGACTTACAAATCAGGCCGGGGCGGTTTTCGCCTGCGGGCACGCTGGCACAAGGAAGAAACGGGACGCGGCACCTACATCATCGTCATCACCGAGGTTCCCTATATGGTCCAGAAGGGCCGTCTGGTGGAGGCGCTTGCTGATCTGATAAACGAAAAGAAAGTGCCGATCCTTGCTGATGTGCGCGATGAATCCGCCGAGGACATCCGCCTCGTGCTTGAGCCAAAAACACGTGCTGTTGACGAGCATGTGCTGATGGAAACGCTGTTCAAGCTCACAGAGCTTGAAACGCGCTTCTCGATGAACATGAACGTGCTGGTCGACGGCATGGTGCCGCGCGTCATTGGCCTGTCGGAAGCCTTGCAGATATGGCTCGACCATCGCCGCGTGGTGCTGCAGCGGCGCTCGCGCTTCCGGCTTGGTGAAATCGAGCGGCGGCTGGAGCGGCTGGGCGGCTTGCTCATCGCCTTTCTCAATCTTGATGAGGTGATCCGCATCATCCGCGAGGAGGATGAACCCAAGACCGCTCTGATCAAGCGGTTTGAACTGACGGACCTGCAAGTCGAGACCATTCTCGATACCCGCCTTCGCCAGTTGCGCAAGCTGGAAGAGATGGAGCTGCGCAAGGAGTTTGCCGAACTTACCGAGGAAAAGGCGGGCATCGAGGCGCTGCTGGCTGATACTGGCAAGCAGTGGAAAACCATCGCCTGGGAAATCCGCGAGACGCGCAAGAAGTTCGGTCCAGAAACGAAGATAGGCAAGCGCCGGACAACCTTTGCCGATATGCCCACCGGTATGGCTGCCATTGATATGAGCGAGGCGCTGGTGGAGCGAGAGCCGATCACCGTCGTGCTGTCGGACAAAGGCTGGATTCGCGCGCTCAAGGGCCATGTCACTGATCTGACCACTTTGCAGTACAAGGCCGACGACAAACTGGCGCAGTGGTTTCACACGGAGACAACCGCCAAGCTGGTGATTCTGGTGTCCAACGGCAAGGTGTTCACATTGGAGGCATCCAAATTGCCCGGTGGGCGCGGCTTTGGTGATCCCGTGCGCCTGATGGCGGACATCGACGAGGGGGCAGAGATCGTTACCCTCTGGCCGCATCAGAAGGGTTCGAAACTCTTGATGGTTGCAACCGGCGAGAACGATGTGCGCGGCTTTGTCGTCGCGTCAGACGATCTGCTGGCGACCACCAAAAAGGGCCGCAACGTGCTCAATGTCGATGAAAAGTGGAAAGCTGTCCTGGCTGTTCCGGCTGCGGGTGACAGCGTTGCGATCATCGGTGAAAACCGCAAGCTGGTGGTTTATCCTCTGGCTGAAGTGCCGGAGATGGGTCGCGGCAAGGGCGTGCGGCTGCAGAAATACAAGGATGGCAACGTGGCTGATGTGAAGGTGTTCAACCTGGCCGATGGATTGACATGGCAGTCATCCGACGGGCGGACCTACACGGTGGCCAAGCCTGAGCTGGATGAGTGGATCGGCAAGCGTGCCGAGGCGGGCAAGCTCCCGCCAAAGGGCTTTCCTAAGGGGAACAGGTTTGGTGGGTGAGAGATGGACAGAGACAAAATTCTTAACCGATTTGACGAGTTAGGAAACAGATTCAAAACTTTACCTACACAACGAAACGAAGGTGTCAGAGGTCATCATTTTCACGGTGTCGATTGGCTTTCATGGGCAACAAGCGCTCAACATTTGATCTTTTCTGTTTTTGGAGAAAATTCTATCCATGCAAAGAATATCAATAAAGCTGTCGCTGACTGTAATGGCTATGATTATGAATTTGAGCTTGTGTGCGCAGTATTTTTAAGCGCACACGATGACTTCAAGGGCGGCTATTTAATCAGTGTTGAGAAGAGCATCTCTGGAGAGATTTTTGGTGATTTCATTGGTATGGCAAGAGCTGCTTTGAGCGAAGGACATAAGAATGTTGCTGCTGTTTTGGCAGCTGCCGCACTTGAAGATGCAATCAAACGATTCTGCATCAGCAAAGAAATCGATGTCCAAGGCAAATCACTGCAAGACCTTGTTAATGCAATGAAATCAAAATCACTCCTATCAGGCAGCAAAAAATCTTTATTGGATTCAATGCCACGGATTCGTGACAATGCTATGCATGCGCATTGGGATAAAATTACGGAGGCTGATATAGGAGCTATGATTGGATTTCTGGATCAGTTTTTGATTTCCGAATTTTGATTTCTTGTTAAAGTTTCAGTCGCCCGCAAACTTCTTGCATCCACGCAAACACACTCTGTCTTTTCGCGTCTTGAACCGCTCATCCAGCAAGTCCATATCCAGCATGCATATAAGTGCAAACAGATGACATTCCCGGAGCAAAACCCATGACCAAAGTCGCCATCGTTTATCATTCCGGCTTCGGCCATACCGCTGTTCTGGCTGAATCCGCTGCCGAAGGCGCGCGCAAGGCCGGTGCAACGGCCGTGTTGCACAAGATTGAAGGCCTGACCCAGAATTTCGATGCCATGTTGGATGCGCTTGATGATGCTGATGCGATCATCTTCGGTGCGCCAACCTACATGGGTGATGTCTCTGCTCCGATGAAGGCGTTCATGGATGCCTCGTCGAAGAAGTGGTTTACCGGTGCCTGGAAAGACAAGGTTGGCGCTGCATTCACCAACTCTGCGTCGTTCTCGGGTGACAAGCTGAACTCCATCATCTCGCTCGCCGTTTTCGGTGCGCAACAGCAGATGATCTGGGTGGGCATGCCGCATATGAAGGCGCAGTTCAACGGCAACGAAACCTCAGCTCCTACCGAATACAACCGCATCGGCTCCTGGCTGGGCGGCATGGCGCAGTCTGACAATGCCGGTCCGGATGTCACACCGCCATCGGGCGACAAGCTCTCGATGTCGATGCTCGGTGAGCGCGTGGCGACAGTGGCGACAAAACTGAAGGCCTGATAAAGCTATAGCAGCGCGAGCGGGGTTTCAGGTGTGAGCATGTCGGATACGGACAACACAGAAGTCGAGAAACCCCGCCTCATCTATTTCGCCGACACCATGTGTTCGTGGTGCTACGGTTTCGCGCCGGAAATGAACCGCGTGCTGCTTGAAGTGGGTGAGGAAGTTGACTTAATCCTGCAGGCTGGCGGTCTTCGGCCCTTCAACACCGAGGTGCTTACGGACGCGATGAAACCGCGATTTCGTGGGTACCGGGAACAGGTGCAGGCTGCCAGCGGCCAGCCGTTTGACTGGGCCTTCTTCGAGCGCGTAGGCTATGTGATGGATACCGAGCCAGCTTCGCGTGCGGTGGTCACCATGCGGTCGTTTGATCTCGCGGCGGCCTATTCCTACATGCACGCGATACAGCGGGCCTATTTCGCCTTGAACGAGGAT
>JANMLW010000241.1:0-3105 GCA_031372765.1 Hyphomicrobiales bacterium | reverse complement strand
GAAAATCAGACAATCCGGCACGGAAGGCTTTGCTGTCGGTGTCAACATGGCGACCACGCCGGGCAAGGTGGTGTATCGCAACCATCTGATCGAGTTGCTCCAGTACACACCGACCACACCCGAGGTGAATGCCGTGCCGCTGGTCGTGGCACCGCCGTGGATCAACAAATTCTACATTCTCGATCTCAATGCAGAGAAAAGCTACGTTCGATGGTGCGTTGATCAGGGATTGACCGTCTTCGTGATCTCATGGGTCAACCCGGACGAACGCCACGCCACTGCGGACTTTGAAACATACATGCAGGACGGCATCATTGCTGCGCTGGATGTGGCCCGCGAGATTACCGGCTCCCCGACTGCCCATACCGTTGGCTACTGCGTGGGCGGCACCATGCTTGCTGTCACGCTGGCATGGCTTGCGGCCAAAAATGACCCGCGCATTGCATCAGCGACACTCCTGACCACACAGGTTGATTTTACCCATTCAGGTGATCTGAAGGTATTTGTAGACGAGGAGCAGATACGCGGCGTGGAAGAAGCCATGGAGAAATTGGGCTATCTGCCGGGCTCCAAGATGGCTTCCGCCTTCAACATGCTCCGACCGCAGGACATGATCTGGCCATATGTCGTCAACACCTATCTGAAAGGCAAGGAACCGGCCCCGTTTGACCTGCTCTACTGGAATTCGGATTCAACCCGGATGCCGCAGGCCAACCACCTGTTTTACCTGCGCAACTGCTATCTCGAAAACCGGCTGAGCCAAGGCACCATGGTGGTTGGCGGGGAGCAGCTTGATCTGAAAAAAATACTGACACCAATTTACAGTCTTGCTACCAAAGAGGATCATATAGCGCCTGCCCGATCAGTCTTTATGGGTTCGCAATTGTTCGGTGGTTCGGTGCGCTATGTGCTGGCAGGATCAGGCCACATTGCTGGCGTGGTCAATCCGGCAACCAAACCCAAGTATCAGTTCTGGACGGGCGGTCCCGTTACTGGCGAATTTGAGGACTGGAAGACAAAGGCGGTCGAAACACCCGGTTCTTGGTGGATCGACTGGATCAACTGGATCAATGAGCAGTCTTCAACCCGCGTTGCAGCACGACCCGCCGGATCAAAAAAGCACAAGCCAATCATGGATGCGCCGGGCGAATATGTCCGGGTAAAGGCCTGAGATAATACTTTAAATGCTCATTCAATCTCATTCGTATGCTGATCTGATATCGCAGTTTCACTGGGCTGTTCCGGCGCAATACAACATTGCCTCAACCTGCTGTGACCAATGGGCCATGGTTGCGCCGGATCAAGTTGCCATCATCGAGGTTTCTGCAAATGGTACAACTGAAACGCTGACCTATGGCGCTTTGCAACAACAGGCGAACCGCGTGGCAAATGCCTTGCGCAGGCATGGCGTCGCGCGTGGTGACCGGGTTGCCATCATGCTGCCGCAGGGTTGCCACGTGCCGGTTGTGCATATGGCTGTCTATAAATTAGGCGCCATAGCTGTTCCACTGGCCAATCTGTTTGGTGTGGACGCGATTGCCTATCTTCAGGCTGACGCTGGGGCCAAGGCGCTGGTCACAAACCATGCGGCACTGAAAAAACTCAAGACAATCCGCCAATCCGCCAATCCGGAGGGCGTTTTGCCACTGCTGGAACTGGTGCTTTCAACCGACGGCGCTGATGGGGATGCCGTCGGACTGGCCGCTTTTATGGAGGAGGGCGAGACAGATTTCACCACCCTGTCGACAGCGGCTGATGATCCGGCGATGATGATCTATACCTCCGGCACGACTGGCCAGCCCAAAGGCGCACTGCATGCCCACCGCGTGTTGCTGGGTCATTTGCCCGGCGTACAGCTGCCACACGAATTTTTGCCGCAACAGGGTGACAAATTCTGGACACCGGCGGACTGGGCCTGGGCGGGGGGACTGCTCAATATCCTGCTGCCGGGTCTGCATTTTGGCGTACCCGTGGTCGCCCGGAAATTCGACAAGTTTGATCCGGACGAGGCGTTCCATCTCATCGCTTCACAGGGCGTGCGCAACAGCTTCGTGCCGCCAACCGCTTTGCGCATGCTCCGCAGCATCAAGGGCCCGCGTCAAAAGTTTGCGCTCAACCTGCGCACATTGGCATCGGGAGGCGAGTCTCTCGGCGAGGAAACCTTTGCCTGGGGGCGTGAAGCGCTAGGCCTGACCATCAACGAGTTCTATGGCCAGACGGAGTGCAATCTTGTGGTTGGCTCCTGCGGCGCTATCGGCCTTTCAAAGGCTGGCAGCATGGGAAAGCCCGTTCCTGGCCACACCGTCGGCGTCATCCGCGAGGATGGAACACAGGCCGAGATTGATGAACTGGGTCAGGTTGCGGTAAAACGGCCCGATCCGGTGATGTTTCTCCAATACTGGAACAATCCGGAAGCGACGAAGGCCAAGTTCATTGGTGACTGGATGACCACGGGGGACCAGGGCCATGTTGATTCTGAAGGGTATGTTCACTTCGTAGGCAGGGATGATGATGTCATCACCTCCTCGGGATACCGCATCGGGCCCGGCGAAATCGAGGATTGCCTGATCACCCACGGGGCTGTGTTGCTTGCAGCCGTCATCGGCAAGCCGGACCCGTTGCGGACGGAAATCGTCAAGGCTTTTGTAGTACTCAAAGACGGATGGAATGCCAGCGACGAACTGGCAAAAGACATTCAGGACTTCGTGCGCACGCGCCTGTCAGCCCATGAATATCCGCGTGAAATCGCTTTTATTGATGCGTTGCCATTGACGACAACCGGCAAGGTCATCCGGCGCTTGTTGCGCGATCAAGCCTGATGTCAAACGGGATAGCCATGGCGCTTCTTAATCGCTGAAAGCGCACCACGCGCACCCGCGTCATTGCCAGCCGCGCAAAGCGAAGCTGCCTGATCAACTTCGCCCCTGATTCTGGTGTAAACGCTCTGGTTCACATGGCCGGTTTCGAGATCATTATCCTGCACTGCACGGAAACGCGCGATATCGCCCGAGCAGCCCTGCCCTTCCGGCAGGCGGAATGTTGATGGCGTGACAGTGGACGCCGATGTGCGCTCCACAGGTGCCGCAAGAGGGACTGCAGGAGGGG
>JANMLW010000218.1:0-2683 GCA_031372765.1 Hyphomicrobiales bacterium | reverse complement strand
CCACCAGATCGGCATCGGTCGCGCCGCCCCAGGCACTGTCCACCATGGCGCGGTCAAGCCTGCGCTTGGGCTGGAAAATGCCGGGTGTGTCCACAAACACAATCTGCGTGTCACCGATCATGGCAATGCCGCGCACTTGTGTGCGGGTGGTTTGCACCTTGCGGCTGACAATCGAAATCTTCGCGCCAACGAGTGCGTTGAGCAATGTGGACTTGCCGGCATTGGGCGCGCCAATCAGGGCAATGAAGCCGGCTCGGGTCAGTTTGGTTTCGCTCACTCAGGGGTTCCAGTGCTTTGCAGTTGGTCAATCAGGGCTTGAGCCGCCATCTGCTCTGCCTCGCGTTTGGATTGTCCTGTACCTTCCGCTATCCCAAGTCCATCAACTTCTACCGAAACAATGAAGGTTGTGCGGTGTGCCGGACCACTGCGGGATGTCTCACTGTAAAGGGGCGTTCCCCGTTTTCTGGCCTGCGCCATCTCCTGCAGATGGGTCTTGGGGTCACGCTTGTCGCCCGTCGGCCTGGTCAGGCGCGACTGCCAGGCTGAAGCGATGACGCCTCTGGCCACCGCGAAACCACCGTCAAGATAAACTGCACCGATCACTGCTTCGCAGGCATCAGCCAGAATCGTCTGGCGCTTGCGACCGCCGCTCTGCACCTCGCCGGAGCCCAGACGAACATTGGAGCCGATATCCCATTCAATGGCGACTTCAGCGCAGGTTTCACGGCGCACCAGTTCTGACATGCGCCGGGCAAGCTCGCCCTCATCCGCTTCCGGGTAAGCCACTGACAGCATGTCGGAGATGGCAAGGCCCAGTACCCGGTCGCCCAGAAATTCCAGCCGATGATAGCTTTGCAGACGCACATTGCCGCTTTTGACGGCGGACACATGGGTCAATGCATGATCGAGCAGACGCTCGGATTTGAAGATATAGCCAAGCCTGGCTTGCAGCTGGGCTGTGTCCCGGACGGCTTTCGCCACGCTCAACGCACCTTGCTGAGCAAACGGTCCCAGCGCACGGCCCATGGCCAGTTCCAGACCTGCCAGGCCGAAGAGCGCTCATCAATGGAAAAGAAGATGATCTCGGCGCGGCCCACGAAGTTGACATAGGGCACATAGCCGACGCTGGCTTCATCGCGGCTGTCGGTGGAGTTGTCGCGGTTGTCGCCCATCATGAAATAGTGCCCGGCGGGCACCTGATAAACGGCTGTGTTGTTGAAAAGTCCGCGCCCGTCATAGAGCTTGTGGATCTTGTGACGGGAGCCACCGGGAAATGTCTCCCAATAAGCGACCGCACGACCGCGCACGCCACCACCCAGATCAATTGGCTCTTCGTTGATGCGCTCTTCTTTGACGGCACTGCCGTTGATGTGGAGCAGGCCCTGGATCACCTGGATGCGGTCTCCCGGCAGGCCAACCACGCGCTTGATGTAATCGGTGGAATTGTCCTTGGGCAGTTTAAACACGGCAACATCGCCGCGCTTGGGCTCAGAACCAATGATACGGTTGTCGATGGGCACGGCGCTAAAGGGGAAAGAGTGCTTGGAATAGCCATAGCTGTATTTCGAGACAAACAGATAATCCCCGATCAGCAGGGTGGGAATCAGCGATCCCGAGGGGATGTTGAAGGGCTGAAAGAAAAAGGTGCGGACCACAAGCGCAATCAAAAGAGCCTGGACAACGACCTTGATGGTTTCCCAAAGGCCGCCTTCTTCCTGCTTGTTTGTGCTCAATGCCCGTCGCCTTCTGGAATAAATGGGTCGTGATCGGGCAGGATATAACGACGCCGGTGTGATCGGGCAACGGGAGATGTGGTTTTTCTCCTCATGTCGAGGTGCGAGGAGCCGTAGCGACGAGCCTCGAGACATCAGAAGTTTCAGTACAGCCTCGTTTCTCGAAGCTTGCCTGCGGCAAGCACCTCGAAATGAGGATCAGCGCACCCTCGCCTCAATCACCACGAACGCCTGTGCATATGGATGATCATCGGTGATCGTCAGGTGGATAACCGCCTCGTGTCCCGGCGGGGTGAGCGCTGCCAGTCTCCCCGCCGCACCGCCGGTGAGCTGCATGGTCGGCTGGCCGGAGCGCTGGTTGACCACGCCCATGTCGCGCCAGAAGACGCCGCGGTTGAGGCCGGTGCCCAATGCCTTGGCGCAGGCTTCCTTGGCGGCAAAACGCTTGGCATACGTGGCGGCGGGTTTGGCCTTGCTCTGGGCGCGCTGGCGCTCGATGTCGGTGAAAATGCGGTGGGTGAAGCGCTCGCCGTGCTTTTCCAGCGTGTTGGCAATGCGCCGGATATCACAGAGATCGGAGCCGATACCAAGGATCATGCCGCGCTCAAAGCCCCCGGCTGCCGGGCTTGATGGCGGGGATCGCGGCCATTTCCGGCGGCACATCCTCGGGCGCATAGTCCGGCACGAAATAGGAGGCCAGCGACACGAAAGGCACGCCGATGTCTGCCTTGCCGGCTGACCGGTCAATCAGCACAGCAGCGCCCACGATCTCGCCGGGGTGGTTGCGCAGGGCGGTCAGGCATTCGCGTGACGAGAGGCCTGTGGTGATGATGTCCTCCACCATCAGTACACGCGCGCCCGGCTCGATCCGGAAACCGCGCCGCAGTTTGAACGTGCCGTCCTCACGCTCGACAAAGATGGCCTTTGCGCCCAGATGCCTTGCCGTTTCA
>JANMLW010000203.1:0-5231 GCA_031372765.1 Hyphomicrobiales bacterium | reverse complement strand
CATGTCGTGGGTGTTTCATCGCTGGCCGCTGGACATCTGACACTGGTGCCGGAACTGCGTGATGCGCTGGCAAATCTTGGCCGTGCTGACGTGATGATCGTGGTGGGAGGCGTGATACCGCCAGAAGACGTACAGACCCTGCTCGATATGGGTGCGGCGGCAGTCTTTCCGCCTGGCACCAACATTCCCGAAGCGGCGGCAAAATTGATCGACAAGCTCAATATCAAATATGGCTATGCCCAGCCGCCAGTTGCAGCGGAGTAGGTCCTAACCCCGGCCACGCTCAACGGCGCGCCGCACCACCTGGCGCACGTCGGTATCCGTCAGGAACAGGTCATGCTTGATCACCGCCCAGCCGCCATGATCGGAGGCATCAACGACGCGCACACCAAGACCCTCCAGCTGCTCACGCGAGGCGGCACCCACACGTGCCACGCCACCTGCCATACGGCGGGAAACCTCGAGCGCCCTGTCACTGGTTGAAGAAATGACCGTGATCTTGGGAACAAGGCTGCGCAGGCGCTCCAGGGCATTGGTAAAGAGATCAAGATCAATATCCGGCGAGGCCAGAACCAGCGCCCCGATGCGGCCCGCCAGCACATCCCCCTGCCGGGCCCATATCTGCCGTAGTGTCTCGATGGTGAGCAATGTGCCCATGCTGTGGGCCACGATATGCACCCGCGCTGCGCCCCCTTCGGAGAGCAGCAGCGTCAGTGTTTCTTCAAGTGCATCACGCGAAAACAACGCACTTTCGCGGTCGTAGCCATAATCAAGCAGCGCTGCCTTCGACGGCCATGAAAACAGCATGGTCTCGCCACCAAAGCCAATGCCTTGCGCCAGTTCCACGCTGCTGATTGCTGCGCTCTCGAAGCTCTCCTTATAGCCGTGAATGTAAAGCAGTACCTCACGTCCGTTGATCGCCGGGGTCAATCCTTCTGCCATGTCACCCTGATGTGGCGTGACCGACTTGATGGTCCAGCGCCCGCTCCAGGCCGCCTGTGCCTGCCCGGTGAAGCTGGTATCAGGCACATTGAAGACAGTCCGCATCAGCTGCGGCTTTGCATGACGCTCATGGCCATACCATGGTGCTTTCAAAGCACCTTTACTGGCACGGCGGGTGGTGACAACCAGCAGTTCGGGTTCAAGCCCGGGCGGATTAGGCACGACAGCGGTGCGTGGTACGCTGCTGGCCAGAAGATCAGGCACGCAGCCTGCAGCTCCCAATGCCACAAAGGTGCTGGCGAGAAACTGGCGACGGGAGGACAAAGAATCAGACATATGGAACGGAATTTTCAAAAAATGGGCTGATAGGAATGGCTCTGCGTAATACAGCGGATATGAACAGAGGCTTAGGGTGTGTCATCATTCAGGAACAAATGGTGGATGAGATCGAAATAGATTGAATGGAAAGACAAAGGACGCGCCGATAGTCGCGCTATCGGGAAGTTTTTTGTCTTTCCATTCGGTTCATTTCCATCATTGCTGGTTGAAAGGTCTTTTTGGTGCGGCGCGGTTAATATGGCCCATTGTTATGTGCTTCTGTCTATCAAACCGGACGGATTGTTGCGCCAAAACCACGTCACACTGAACCACTTTTCCTCGCGTCCACCATCTGTTCCTGACTGACGACACGCCGTAATCGCTGCCGGTTGTGGCAAGGATGAGGCAAACAGCTTGCAGGTGCCTATTATTGTCATGGGAGAAAATACAGCATTGCCGTATGCACATGAACTATGATCTCCCAGAATCTCGGACTTTTGCTTATGAAGCAGGAGTTGATTGGAATCCCCGCGATGCGTCTTTTGCCCACAACTGAAGCTGAAGTTGCCGCCATGATCTGCGATGCACGGTCTGCACAGGCCCCCGTAGCCATTGTGGGCGGTGGAACGCGCAACGGGCTTGGCCGTCCAGTACAGGCTGCCCGCACGCTGTCCTTGGCGAAGCTCTCGGGCGTTACGCTCTATGAACCGGCTGAAATGGTTATCGGGGCATGGGCGGGCACGCCGTTGTCCGAGATTGTCAGAACGCTGGACGAGCGGGGCCAGATGCTGGCTTTTGAGCCGATGGACCATCGCAAGCTCTATGGCACCACGGGAGAGCCGACGATTGGCGCGGTTGCCGCCTGCAACATCTCCGGCCCGCGCCGTGTGATGGCGGGTGCCTGCCGCGACAGCCTGATTGGCGTGCGCTTTGTCAATGGCAGGGGAGAGATCATCAAAAACGGCGGGCGCGTGATGAAGAATGTCACCGGGCTTGATCTGGTGAAACTGCAGGCGGGAGCCCACGGCACGTTGGGCGTGCTGACCGAGGTCATTTTCAAGGTTCAGCCAAAACCGGCTGCTGTGGCCACACTGGAGATCACCGGCCTGAGCGATGCACGCGGTATCGCCGCGCTCTGTGCTGCCATGGGATCGCCCTTCGAGCCGACTGCTGCCGCGCATCTGCCAGCAGGGATCAGTGGACAAAAATCCCGCAACCTGATCCGCATCGAGGGCTTTCCTGAGCAGATTGCCTACAGAAGCGAGGCGTTGGCCAAAACTCTGCGCGAGTTTGGTGATCTCCTTCGCTTGTCAGACAATTTTGCCCGTCAGCTCTGGTCAGATATTCGCGATGCGGCTTTTCTGTCGGAGCCGCACACTGATGCTGTCTGGCGTATTTCGGTTGCACCGGGCAAGGCGGCTGAAACGGTGGCAATCATCACGCGGCAGCGACAGGCGCGTGTTTTCTATGATTGGTCCGGGGGTCTGATCTGGCTGGCAACTGCGCAGGCCGATCAGGCAGGCAGTGATCTCATCCAGCAAGCCGCTATCGCTGCCAAGGGGCATGCAACACTGGTGCGGGCTGATGCTGGTTTGCGATCGGCGATACCGGTCTTCCAGCCACAAAATCCTGTTCTGCAGAAACTGCAGGCAGGCATCAAGGCGAGCTTTGATCCTGATGGCATCATCAATCCCGGTCGCATGGTTGCGGGGGTATGAAATGAACGACATCACAAAAAATGCAACCATCGGTTCAACAGTCCTTATGGCAGCAGCCATCATCGCCGCCATGTCCGCTGTGCTGCTGTGGATGGGACGCATCCCCATCTGCGCTTGCGGCACGGTCAAGCTCTGGCACGGCGTGGTCAACAGTGCCGAGAATTCACAGCATCTGTTTGACTGGTACACACCATCCCACATCATCCACGGGTTCTTGTTCTTCGGGCTTTTCACGCTGGCCAAGCGCCTGACGGGATTGCCGCTTTCCTTTGGCCTTGGATTGCTCGTCGCCCTTGTGCTGGAAGGTGCCTGGGAAATTGCCGAGAACACGCCTGCGGTCATCGAGCGCTATCGCTCCGCCACGGTTTCGCTGGGCTACAACGGCGACAGCGTGATCAATTCCATCGCCGACATGGTGTCAATGATCGTCGGATTTCTGCTGGCGGCGCGATTGTCTGTAATTGTGTCGGTTTTGCTGGTTATCGGAGCCGAGCTTTTTGTCGGCTGGCTGATCCGCGACAATCTCACACTCAATGTGATCATGCTTTTGTATCCGCTCGACTGGATCAAGGCATGGCAAGCCGGGGCTTAAAAAATGCAAACCAGTTTTACCCCCGTCCAGCTTGCCGATCCACAGATTGCCGCATCTGAAAAAATCCTGCGCACCTGTGTGCATTGCGGCTTTTGCACAGCCACATGCCCGACGTATCTGCTGTTGGGCGACGAGCTCGATAGCCCGCGCGGGCGCATATATCTCATCAAGGACATGCTCGAAAACGGCAAGCCCGCCAATGCCGAGGTGGTGAAGCATGTGGACCGCTGCCTTTCCTGCCTGTCGTGCATGACCACTTGTCCATCAGGCGTGCATTACATGCATCTGGTGGACCACGCCCGCGCGCACATCGAGAACACCTATAACCGCCCATGGCACGATCGTCTGATCCGCACTGTTCTGTCATGGATATTGCCCTATCCGGGCCGTTTCCGTCTGGCGCTCGCAGGGGCATTCTATGGCCGCCCATTCAAGCCGTTGCTGGAGCAGCTGCCCGTGGTCGGTAGCCGCCTTGGCGCCATGCTCAGTCTCGCGCCGGCGTCCGTACCGCCCCGCACATTGGTAAAGGCGGGCGATGTCTTCAAGGCTGCGGGCGCAACGCAAAAGCGTGTCGCCATCCTCACTGGCTGCGCCCAGCCCGTGCTGAAACCATCCATCAACGATGCCACCATCCGTCTGCTGAACCGTCTTGATATCGAGGTTGTGCTGCCCAAGGGTGAAGGATGCTGCGGCGCGCTTGTCCACCATATGGGAAAGGAGCACGCGGGCGAGGCCTTTGCCAAAGCCAATATCGATGCCTGGATGGCGGAGATCGAGGGCAAGGGACTGGATGCCGTCATCATCACCGCATCGGGCTGTGGAACCACCATCAAGGATTATGGCCACATGCTGCGCAATGACGCGATCTATGCGGACAAGGCCGCCCGCGTTTCAGCGCTTGCGAAGGATATCACCGAATTTCTCTCGGCTTTGGAGATCACGCCGGTGCGCCCCACGAACCTGACGGTGGCCTATCATTCCGCCTGCTCGATGCAGCATGGCCAGAAGATCACGGATGCGCCAAAAAAATTGCTGAAGGCGGCGGGCTTCACCGTCAAGGACGTGCCGGAAGGGCATATCTGCTGCGGTTCAGCAGGGGTTTATAACATCCTGCAACCGGAAATCGCGGGCCAGTTGCGCGACCGCAAGGTGAAAAATATCGAGCGGACAAAGCCTGATCTCATTGCTACAGGCAATATCGGCTGCATGACGCAGCTCGGCAAGGGGACAGACATTCCCATCGTGCATACCGTCGAATTGCTGGACTGGGTCACCGGTGGTCCCGCACCCGATGGATTGTAGCGCCCTCTCCCAGCTGGCAGTGAGAGGGTTGAGGTGACTTCTCTCCGTCAATGGAGAGGAGAAACAGGTAATTCCGGTATCAAGCGAAACTACAGCTTAACGCCGCCGTCCTTGACGATCTTGCCCCAGCGGGCAATCTCTGAGCTTACATAGGTTCCAAAATCCTTGCCGGTGAGCTTGATCACGTCAGAGCCATTCTTTTGCCAGGCGTCCTTGATGGGAGCTGAATCCAGCGCCTTCACCAGTTCTGCCGTCATCCTGTTGATGATATCGGGGGGCGTGCCCTTGATCGCCCACATGGCATACCAGGTAGAAACCTCGAAGTTGTCGAGGCCGCCTTCCTTGGCAGTCGGCACATT
>JANMLW010000201.1:0-3812 GCA_031372765.1 Hyphomicrobiales bacterium | reverse complement strand
GCGCAATATGGGTGCCTCGCTTACGCCGGGTGACTCGCTTCGCAATGTCTACAGTTCGGAAGGCGTCAACCGAAAAGGGTCCCGCAACATCGCAGGCATCAGCAGCCCGGCAGCAGATGCCCTGATCGACATCATTGGCCGGGCCAAAACCCGCGAGGAACTGAACACCGCCTGCCGTGCGCTGGACAGGGTGTTGCGTGCAACCCGCAGCATGATCCCGGCATGGCACAATGACAGCGCCTGGCTGGCCTACTGGGACCTGTTCGGAAAGCCCGACAAAGCCCCACGCTATGCGCCAACATCGAGTTTCTCCACCGTGGTTGCAAGCACATGGTGGATTGATCAAGAGAAAGCTAAGAAACTCGGGCTCTGATGCCGAATCAGATGCAAACTGATTCGGGCACATGAACACCACCCACCCAACGGATGCCAATGCTCGCTTATATTGCCAGACGCCTGCTCCTGATGATTCCCACCATTCTGGGCGTGATGCTGGTGTCATTCGTCATCGTGCAGTTTGCCCCTGGTGGCCCTGTGGAGCGTGTCATCGCCCAGTTGCAGGGCAACAATACCGATCCGGCCTCACGCATTGGCGGTGGAACGGGTGATCTCTCCGGCGGCAGTGGCGGCGGGGATACAGCCTATCGCGGTTCACAGGGATTGGACCCTGAATTTATCAAGCAGCTTGAGGTGCAGTTTGGCTTCGACAAGCCAGCCCACGAGCGGTTTGGCAAGATGCTGTGGGACTATGCCCGCTTCGATTTCGGCAAAAGCTACTTTCGCGATACAAGCGTGTTTCAGCTGATCAAGGAGAAAATGCCGGTTTCCATAACGCTTGGATTATGGATGACGCTCGCATCCTATCTGATTTCCATTCCCCTTGGCATCCGGAAAGCAGTGAAGGACGGTACGACATTTGACATATGGACCAGTGCGATTGTCATCATCGGCTATGCCATTCCGGGCTTTCTCTTCGCCATAATCCTGATCGTGTTTTTTGCCGGTGGTTCGTTCTTCCAGATTTTCCCGTTACGAGGGCTCACGTCGGAAGGTTTTGCTGAGTTATCGCTTGCCGGCAAAATCCTCGACTATCTCTGGCATATCGCCCTTCCATTGACAGCCATGGCGCTGTCAGCCTTTGCCACCACGACACTGTTGACCAAGAACTCGTTTCTGGATGAGATCAAGAAGCAGTATGTGCTGACCGCCCGCATGAAGGGCCTGTCGGAAAATCAGGTGCTTTACGGCCATGTTTTCCGCAACGCGATGCTGATTGTTATCGCGGGTTTTCCATCGGCGTTTGTCCATGCCTTCTTTGCCGGTTCCCTGCTGATCGAGACGATTTTCTCACTCGATGGTCTTGGCCTCCTGTCCTATGAGGCGACCCTTAACCGCGATTATCCCGTGGTTTTTGCCAACCTCTACATCTTTGCGCTGATCGGCCTCTTTGTCAGTCTCGTCTCGGACCTGATCTACACCTGGATCGATCCGCGCATCGACTTTGAAGCACGGGACGTCTGAGATGTCAGGCACCGCACTGACCGCCGATGACACCGCACCGCTGGCCCCAAGACAGGAGCAGCAGGGCCGCATTCGTCTGACACCCATCAACCAGCGCCGTCTGGCCAACTTCAAGGCCAACCGACGCGGTTACTGGTCGCTCTGGCTGTTCCTGTTCCTGTTCTTCTCCACACTCTTTGCGGAGTTCATCGCCAATGATCGCCCCCTTGTGGCGCAGTACAAGGGCGAATTTCTGTTTCCTGTGCTGGTGAATTACCCTGAGGAAAAATTCGGCGGCTTTCTGGCACGGACAGATTACCGTGATCCTGTCATTTCGGACGAGATTGAAAAGAACGGTTGGATGCTCTGGCCACCCATCCGCTTTTCCTACACCACCATCAACCTCGATCTTCCCAAACCCGCCCCCAGCCCGCCGACATGGCGCCTGAAAGACAGTGATTGCGCTGCCATGGCGGCCAAGCGTGGCGGCACTACCTGCCGGGAGATAGAATGGAACTGGCTGGGCACCGATGATCGCGGGCGTGATGTGCTGGCTCGCGTGATTTATGGCTTCCGCATTTCCGTGCTGTTCGGCCTGACACTGGCGCTTGTTTCTTCCGTCATCGGCATTGCGGCCGGTGCCGTGCAGGGCTATTTTGGCGGCTGGACGGATCTGATCTTGCAGCGCTTCATCGAGATATGGACAAGCGTGCCGTCGCTCTATCTGCTGATCATACTGTCGAGCGTAATCACGCCGTCATTCTTCGTGCTTCTGGGCATTCTGTTGCTGTTTTCCTGGGTACAACTGGTGCATGTTGTGCGGGCCGAATTCCTGCGGGCGCGCAACTTGGAATACGTCAAGGCGGCGCGCGCGCTTGGCCTGTCCAATGCCAGAATCATGGTCAAACACGTACTGCCCAATGCCATGGTGGCGACGCTCACCATGATGCCCTTCATCCTCAACGGCTCGATATCGACCCTGACAAGCCTTGATTTTCTGGGCTTTGGCCTGCCTCCCGGCTCGCCATCGCTGGGGGAGATGCTCCAACAGGGCAAGACAAACCTGCAGGCACCCTGGCTGGGACTGACGGCGTTTTTCGTCATCGCCTTCATGCTCAGCTTGCTGATTTTCATTGGTGAGGCTGTACGCGATGCCTTCGATCCCAGGAAGACATTCGCGTGACCTCCCCCCTCCTCTCCGTCCGTGATCTCTCCATCGCCTTCCGACAGGGCGGCAAGGAGATATTGGCTGTCGATCGCATCTCGTTCGAGGTCAAGAAAGGCGAGACGCTGGCCATCGTTGGAGAGTCCGGCTCGGGTAAATCCGTCTCGGCGCTTTCAGTTGTCAAACTGCTGGCTTATCCCGCTGCTTCCCATCCATCGGGCGAAATCCTGTTCAAGGGACAGGATGTGCTGAAGGCCTCTGAAGATCAACTCCGTGCCATCCGCGGCAATGACATCACCATGGTCTTTCAGGAGCCGATGACATCGCTCAATCCTCTGCATACCATCGAGCAGCAGATCGGCGAAATCCTGCAACTGCATGGTAGGGCATCAGGTTCCAACACGCGCCCGCGCGTCATTGAGCTGCTGACCAAGGTCGGCATTCCCAAAGTCGAGGATCGTCTGGCGTCCTATCCACATCAGCTTTCAGGCGGACAACGCCAGCGTGTGATGATTGCCATGGCATTGGCCAATGAGCCTGATCTGCTGATTGCCGACGAGCCAACCACTGCGCTTGACGTGACAGTACAGGCGCAGATTCTGGCCTTGCTGAAAAAGCTGCAAGCCGAGCACGGCATGGCAATCCTGTTCATC
This sequence comes from Hyphomicrobiales bacterium, assembly GCA_031372765.1. Lineage (GTDB taxonomy): Bacteria > Pseudomonadota > Alphaproteobacteria > Rhizobiales > Beijerinckiaceae > JADCCX01. Next base: position 494 of record JANMLW010000201.1, on the reverse strand, counting down.
ACGCATGATCTGGGCATCGTACGCAAGCTGGCCCATAATGTCTGTGTCATGCGCAAGGGAAAGATCGTTGAGGCGGGTTCGGTTGCCGATGTGTTTGGCAAACCGCAGCATCCCTACACGCAGGCGCTGCTGGCGTCCGAGCCCAAAGGCAGACCGGCGCGGCCAGATACCTCCCGCAAGACGATTGTCGAGACGGACAAACTCAAAATCTGGTTTCCGATCAGGAAAGGCTTCCTGCGCAAGACCGTTGGCCATGTGAAGGCCGTTGACGAAATTTCGCTGACTGTACGCGAAGGCGAGACTGTGGGCGTCGTGGGTGAATCTGGCTCAGGAAAAACCACTTTGGGACAGGCTATCCTGCGGCTGATCCGCTCGGATGGTCCCATCGTTTTCATGGGGCAGCGGATTGATGGCTATCTTTTCAAGGAGATGCGCCCCTTGCGCAAGGACTTGCAGATCGTCTTTCAGGACCCTTTTGGCTCGCTCTCTCCCCG
>JANMLW010000178.1:0-2058 GCA_031372765.1 Hyphomicrobiales bacterium | reverse complement strand
CTCCAAAAGGCATCGGGCTTAGTGCATGCCCGTGGCGGCATTGGCTTTCGCGCGCTGTACCGCAAGGCTGGTTTGCCGATGGCGTATGAGCCAGCCTTTGAGGCAGCCCTTGCCGCGTGGCAGGAGTTTGGTGCTGATCTTACCGGCAACGGCAGCACCCTTTCGCGGCGCATGGTGGAGCGGGTGCTGACCTCCTGCGCTTCCATCGAATCTGCCGAGATGGACAGGCTCATGGCGCTTCTCCTGCGTTATCAGGCTGAGGCGGCAAGGCATGAAGCCCGGTTGACCGTTTCCGATATGCTGGAGAGCATGGCTCCACCTGTCAGTCTTGATGCGGATGATCTCGAATTGCACCTTGAGCAGGCGCTGGCCCTCGAGTTCCGCCAAGCGGCTTAATGCTTGCAGCATGATTCATGTTGACGCCACGCATGGCGTCAGGGACGATACCTCACAGTTCAAAGTGGAGAGATGGTCATGAAGGTCACGGCAATTCTGGCAGCTGCGATTCTGGCTAGTCAGGCTCTATCGCTGTTCGCCTTCCCGGCTTTGGCGCAGGCTCCCGCACCGTCAGCTGCCGCCACCGGCGTGGTGCAGCGCCTGACCACCAACGAGCGCTTCAAGGCCGCGGTTGCAAAGATTGACGCCGAGCATGAGCGCATCATTGAAGAAACCATCAAAATCACGGAAATCGAGGCCCCTCCCTTCAAGGAGGAGATGCGCGCCAAGGCTTATATGGAGATGCTGCGGGCCCATGGCCTGAAAGACATCGAGATGGATGCCGAAGGCAATGTCATGGGTGTGCGCAAAGGCACGGGTCAGGCCTCGGGAGACGGCAAGCTCATCGTCATGTCGGCTCATCTCGACACGGTTTTTCCATCAGGCACCAACGTCAAAGTCAAGCGGGAAGGGGACGTGCTGACCGCGCCGGGCATTGGTGATGACAGCCATTCGCTGGCGACATTGCTCTCCTATATCCGCGCCATGGATGCGGCAGGCATCAAGACGAAAAACGATATCCTGTTTGTCGGCACAGTTGGCGAGGAAGGCGCGGGCGACCTGCGCGGCGTGCGCCATTTCTTCACCAAGGGAAAATACAAGGACAAGGTGCATGCCTTCTTCTCGATGGACGGTACGAATCCTGCCCGCCTCGTCAATGGCGCGGTCGGTTCCAAGCGCTACCGCGTGACGTACTCAGGACCCGGGGGCCACAGCTACGGTGCGTTCGGCCTTGTGAACCCGGCCTTTGCCATGGCTGAGGCGAGCAGCCTGTTCTCGCGCATTCAGGTGCCGACGCGTCCCAAGACCACATTCTCCATTGGCGTGGTGGGCGGCGGAACCTCGGTCAACTCCATCCCCGATGCAATATGGATGGAGGTCGACATGCGCTCCGAGCATCCGGCAGCCTTGGCGGCGCTTGAGAAGCGTTTTCTGGAAATCGTCCAGCAGGCCGCAGCCACCGAGAACGCTTCGCGTTCCACCAAGGAAGGCCCCATCAAGGCCGAAGCCAAACTGATCGGCGACCGCCCGGCAGGTTCCACCGATCCGCAGACCGATCTGGTGCAGATGGCGACAGCCGCCATTCTGGCCCATGGCTACAAGCCGCAAGGCACAAACGCGTTCCTGGCGTTCTCCTCGACGGATTCCAATATCCCGATGAGCATGGGCATCCCGGCGCTGACAATAGGCTCCGGCGGCGTTGGTGAGCGCAGCCACTCGCTGGATGAGCGGTTGACGCTGGAAAAGGTGGAAAGCGTGCGGGGCAAATCGGTGAGTCTGGCGATTTTGCTGGCGGCTGCGGGAATGGAGTGACGGGGGTGGCATTAAGGTCAGCTGCTAGTCCTTCGAATTCGCACGAAGTCTGAAATTTAGTGAGATATCATATCCCGGGAACGGCTGATTCTTGACTACAGTTCACCACCTTTATCATACTACTCAAGTGGTTTTATTTAGTTCAGTTTGGGTTTGAAAAACATATCTATCTTCAAGCGGGGTCAGCATGAAAATCAGTGTTCTTGCAGTATTAATTGCTGTTTTTTCCCCAACTTTGCTTGGGGGCTG
>JANMLW010000154.1:0-14453 GCA_031372765.1 Hyphomicrobiales bacterium | reverse complement strand
AGATCGGCGACAATTGCATCCAGTACGGGAAATCCGGCCTGTGTGACGCGCAGCTTACCGCCACTGGTTTGTTCAACCAGTCCATCCTTCACCAGAAAATCGATCTGCCTGCGGTTGATGCTTCGGCCGGAAAGCGCGGTGTAGCGCGCCAGATCAATGCCCTCGCGCAGGCGGAGTCCCATGACGAGCAGTTCGTCTCCTTGTTCATCAGGTGTCAGAAGATCATCCTCAACCAGACCGTGGCCATTTTCGACTACCGCCTGCATCCAGCCTTCGGGGTTCTTCAAGGTGGATTGCGCCCGCCGCGCATCGTCGATGATCAGACGCCCATGTGCGCCCGGACCGATGCCTGCGTATTCCTGATAGCGCCAATAGACCAGGTTGTGCCGACTTTCAGCGCCTGCTCTGGCATGATTGGAAATCTCGTAGGCAGGCATGCCGTGCTTTTCCGTTGTCTCCTGCGTCACATCCCACAGAGCCCGGCCCAGCGCCTCATCGGGGATATGCAGTTTACCCACGCGGTGCAGCGCCTCGAAAGCCGTTCCGGGCTCCATTGTCAGTTGATACAGTGACAGATGTTCCGCCGCATGATTGATGGCAGTTTCCAGTTCTTGCCGCCAGCTTTCCGGTGTCTGGTTCGGACTGCGCGCATAGATCAGATCGAAGGAATAGCGCTCAAAGATACGCGCCGCTATCTTTACGGCAGCCAGCGCTTCCTCAACGCTGTGCATGCGACCAAGCGCCTTCAGATCCGCGTTGTCCAGTGCCTGCACGCCGATGGACAGACGGTTGACGCCAGCTGACCTGTAGCCGCGAAAACGCTCGGCCTCCACGCTCGTCGGATTGGCTTCCAGCGTGATCTCAGCATTCTTGTCGACGCTCCAGGCAGCGGCGATGGCATCCAGAATCCCGGCAACTGTCTGCGGTGCCATCAGCGAGGGCGTGCCCCCGCCGAAGAAGATGCTGGTGACGATTCGCCCAGGCGCAAGCGCTGCGCGATGGGCAATCTCCTTGCGGAAGGCATCAAGATAGCGGCCCTGATCCGGTGGTGAATGCCGGACATGACTATTGAAATCGCAGTAGGGGCATTTCGCCAGACAGAATGGCCAATGCACGTAGACACCAAATGCATCGGCCTGCTTTGTCACTTGGTCAGGCACGCTTTTGCCAATTCAATGAAGGCCCTTGCGCGGTGCGACAACCCGGTGCCCTCAGGGGGCAAACCGTGTTTTTCATCCGATGTCAGTTCAGAGAAGGTGCGCGTATGACCCTCAGGCACAAACATGGGATCGTAGCCAAAGCCAGCCTTGCCACGGGGCGGCCAGGTGAGGGTTCCAGGGCAGCGGCCTTCAAACAGCTCCTCGTGGCCATCCGGCCAGGCGATGACGAGTGCAGAGACGAATCTGGCCGTCGTTCCTGCAACGACATGCCCCCGTTTGGACAGTTCGTCGTGTAGCCGCTGCATGGCGCGGTCCCAGCTGCGCGGTTCGCCTGCCCAGTCAGCCGTGAACAGGCCCGGCGCACCATCAAGCACGTCAACGGAAATGCCCGAATCATCCGAGAACGCCGGAAGGCCAGTCGCCGCCACGGCAGCCCGCGCCTTGATCGCGGCATTTTCGGCATACATCGTACCATCCTCGACAGGTTCAGACAGGCCAAGCTCTCCGGCAGACAGCAACGTCACACCATAGGGCGCAAAGAGTTCGCGCATCTCCTTCAGTTTGCCGGCGTTATGCGTTGCCAGCACAACCTTGCCTGTCAGCGGGCGGCCCATCTCACATCACAGCCATTTTCTGCAACTGCACCAATGATGTCGTACCCTTGCGGGCCAAGGCCAGCAACCGCATCAGCTCTTCCTCGCTGAAAGGCTCGCCCTCAGCGGTGCCCTGTACTTCCACGATGCCGCCTGTACCAGTCATGACGAAATTGGCATCGGTACCACAGTTGGAATCCTCGGCGTAGTCGAGGTCCAGCACCGGCATGCCACCATAGATTCCGCAGGAAACAGCTGCAACATGGCCTTTCAGCGGATCACCCTTGATCATCTCGCGGGCCTTCATCCAGGCGATCGCGTCATGCAAGGCTACCCATGCGCCGGTGATGGCCGCTGTGCGCGTGCCGCCATCCGCCTGCATGACATCGCAATCCACCGTTATCTGCCGTTCCCCAAGCGCTTTCAGGTCAACGACGGCCCGGAGTGACCGGCCAATAAGCCGCTGGATTTCCTGCGTCCGGCCCGATTGCTTGCCGGTGGTCGATTCGCGTCGGGTCCGCTCATGCGTGGCGCGGGGTAGCATGGCATATTCAGCCGTCACCCAGCCCGAGCCCTTGCCGCGCAGCCAGGCAGGCGGCTTTTCCTCGATGGAGGCAGCACATAACACTTGGGTTTCTCCGAATTTCACGAGGCAGGAGCCTTCGGCATAACGGGCTACGCCCCGCTCAAGGGATACCTTGCGCATTTCATCATCTGCACGTTTGGAAGGACGCATTGGGGCTCCGATATAGTGTAAATGCGGTATCTAGGCGTAAGCCATGCGCGGTGCAACGGTTGATGTTGATGGGGCGGGCGATGGAGCAAACCGGGGACTGTTTCCGTTTTCCGGAGCGAAGCATTTTCGCGGCAGAAGAACACGGTATCCGCCCTCGCCTTGCTGGCAATGGGACTACAAAGGCAACCGGGCTGTTGACTCAATCAGATCGACGTCTGATCTATATGCCCAGACCGCCACGCTCGATGATGAACTTTTCGACAGCGTCTATGCCTACACCACCGCGCACATTGGTGAACACGTAAGGCCGCTCCTTGCGCATCATCTTTGAATCCCGGTCCATGACGCCAAGATCAGCGCCGACGTAGGGCGCAATATCGATCTTGTTGATGACCAGCAGATCAGAGCGTGTGATGCCGGGGCCACCCTTGCGCGGAATCTTGTCGCCTGCCGAGACATCAATCACATAGATCGTCAGATCAGCCAGTTCCGGGCTAAAGGACGCTGCCAGATTATCCCCGCCACTTTCGATCAGGATCACGTCAAGGTCGGGAAAGCGTTTGCGCATATCGGCAACTGCGGCCAGATTGATCGAGGCATCCTCGCGAATAGCGGTATGGGGACAGCCGCCGGTTTCCACACCCATGATGCGCTCGGGCGGCAATGCGCCGGATTTCGTCAGGAATTCGGCATCCTCCTTGGTGTAGATGTCGTTCGTGATGGCCGCAACATCGAATGTCTTGCTCAGGCTCTTGCACAGCACATCCATCAGGGCCGTCTTGCCTGAACCGACAGGGCCGCCGACACCGACACGCAAGGGGCCATTGGGTGATTTTGTCATCGTGTCGCCCCTACAAAAGAAAGATCAGAAAACCCAAGCCAAGCGCAAGGCATAGAGGACCATAGAGCTTGCGGTCCAGTGTGGAGAAAGGCTCTTCAGGTGAAAGTTTCTGCCAGAAAGAAAAATAGGGCGCGATCCCGCGCCCAAGAAAGACAACGACAATGCCCCAACCTGCGAGGACCGTGAGTCCTTCAGGCCATAACGAAGGCAGAAGACCGGTCATGAACAGGGGCCACAGACCCACGCCTATCAAAATAGCGAAGACCGCGAAGCAGGCAACAGGCGAAGGCATGCCTGCAATGCCTTTCGTGCCAACCACGGTGCGCGCCAGAGAAATCCCATCCCTGCCGGGCCAATGGCCACCAAGACCCCAGTAAGCGTGTAGCGCCGCTATCAGAAAAAGGCTGAAGGGCAGGACATAGACAAGAACAGTCACGGCATTCATGATCTGAACAACCTTGTCATCTGTGTTTCGTGGCGCATGGAGGCAATATCAGACCGTAGTGCCATGCTGCCAACATCCTTCAGTGTCGCACGGGTGGCGCGAGCGGCGGTTCCGGTGATCGCAGGCTCCAGAGCCGCCATCACACGCAGGCCGTCGCTCTGGCCGATGGGTGCAAGTCTGATGGCCGCTGAAATCAGGTTCTGGCAAAAGCCGGTGAGGAAAGCGCCCGTGGCTTCCCGTGCAGTCAAATCGGTATCCGCTGTTGCTGACCCGCCCGCGATGCACAATGCATGGGGCGGATCGATCGATTGGCGCAGGAAAGTCAGACCGGCATTCGGCCAGGCGGTCTCAACGGCCTTGACGAAGGCATCACCCTGCATGGTGGCTTCAAGGCGACGTTCTTTCGAGGGCTGAAGGGCAACCGCCAGTTCCGCAACTTCTGCCAATCTCTTGCCGTTGCGCGCCGCAGTCGCCCTATGGGCCTGCGAAAACAGTACGGCATCGGACCAGCCACTGCCCGAAACCAGCAATACGCGGATCCAGTCCTCAAGCGATTGCCGATCCGCTATGTCGCCTGTCTCGACCGCCCATTCCAGTCCATGCGAAAAGCTGAACGCCCCGATAGGAAAAGCCGGTGAAAACCAGACCAGGGCGCGGTTGAGATCCATCACCTGATGACTTCAGTGCCCGTGTTTGTGGCCGTGGTCATGATCATGGGTGTGGTCATGCTCGCAGCCACAATCATCCCCGTGCTTGTGGTCATGCACGGCGTGATCATTCTTATGGTCATGGTGTGCATGGTGAGAGTGCTCACTGCCGGCCTTGTGATAGGCACCACCCTCAGGATGAAAGGGGGCTTCAACCTCGATAACCTTGGCACCAAGGCCACGGAGCATATCAGCAATGACATGATCCCGCCGGATGCGGATGAATTTGGCAGAAATCTCGCACTCCAGATGCCGGTTGCCCAGATGGTATGCGACGCGTGCCGTGTGCAGTGAATCGCGCCCACGCACCTCCAGCAGTTCCTCGGGGGAAGCCACAATCTCGATCAGGCGACCGTCCTCCAGCAAGTAGCCGTCACCACGACCCAAAGCGGGTGTCTCGGCCAGATCAACCAGAAAATCGAGGCCCGACACGGTTTTAAGCATGCCCCGCCTACGGCAACGCGCTTCGTGGTCCAGCACCACGGTATCGGCAACAGGAGCATGAAAATGCCCGGCTTGCATGGCGCGGATCATGGGATCATCTTTCTAAAGAGCATTATTCCAATCACCACGCCCCGCTGATGGGTGCAAGGGGCTATCGTGAGGCCTTGCCGGACAATCGTATCAGATCATGGCGCCGCGCTTGATGAAAAACATGATTGATGTGTTGTTTCAAAGAGCGATTTGATGCTGCTTAGCTTACCGATCATTCCATTTTCAGTCATATCGGTGGGGGTTGTTCCCGTGAAAATGCCATCGTCGAGATCAAAATTCAGGAAAGGCAAAATTCACCTGCCGCCTACTGCCCCCCACCCGGCCTGTAGTCGGATATTGCCGTTGTGAAGACTGCGTTTGCCGCTTTGAGATCGCTCTTTTTCAATGCCTTTCGCAGTCCATCCAGCCACTCCGTGATCTTCTGCTGTGGCTCGGCGTGGGTTTGGGCTGCCATCACACCATCAAGCCCAGTTTCAACCATCGGCTCGTTGTCATCAAACAGAATTTCATGCAGGCGCTCGCCGGGGCGAACACCGGAAAAATTGATATCGATATCGCGACCCGGTTCCAGACCCGAAAGTCGGATCATACGCTCAGCCAGATCAAGGATTTTAACCGGCTGCCCCATTTTCAGAACATAGACAGAGGGCGCAGTGTTGGTCTTGGCTATTTCGCCCGCATGTGAGGCAGCCGTAAGCACCAGATCGCAAGCCTCGCGCACGGTCATGAAATAACGGATCATGTCAGGATGCGTCACTGTCACTGGCCCGCCATGGGCAATCTGCGCCTTGAACTTGGGCACGACAGAGCCGTTTGATCCCAGCACATTGCCAAAACGCACGGAGATGAGTCGCGTGTTGTTGGGTTCACGGTCCAGCGCTTCTGTTGCCATTTCCGCAAAGCGTTTGGTGGCTCCCAGCATCGAGACTGGCTGGATCGCCTTGTCTGTGGAGATCATCACCATACAGGCGGCACCGGCGGCAATGGCCGCTTCGGCAGTCGCAACCGAACCGAAGACATTGGTCTTGACGCCCTCCGTCCAGTCCTGCTCCAGATAGGGCACGTGTTTGAGTGCAGCGGCGTGAAACACCAGATCAGGCTTGAAACTCGACATGATTGTTGTCAGTCGCTGGGGATCGCGCACATCCGCGATATTGCCCGAGACCATGGCATCGCCCGATTCACGCGACAGGTCTTCGGAAATGGCATGCAGGGCCAGTTCGGAATTTTCGATGATGAGGATGGCGGATGCGCCGTAGTTCTTGAGACGTCGGCAGATTTCCCCGCCAATCGAGCCGCCTCCTCCTGTCACGATACAGCGCTTGCCCTTCACGAAGGCAGCAACTCGCTCTCCGTCAATGCGGTGACTTGGACGCAGCAACAGATCCTCAATCTCGACCGGTGCCAAGGCACCAGGAGCAGCCCCTTCCAGCGATTGCATGCGCAGGACCGGTATGCCCAGGCGACGAGCCTTGTCGAGCACCTTTTCAGGCTCAGCCTCTGGGGCCAATGCGGCAGGTGTAAGCACCAGACGGCGAATAGGCGCACCACGGGTTTCGGCCTGTGCAACCTCACTTTCCAGGTCATCAAAAGAACCGCGCACCTTCACACCGCGGATGACCTGCCCAAGATCAATTTCACGCGGGCTGAGAATGCCGGCTGGACGCATGTTCTTGATGGCTCCAGTCTCGATGCCACGCAGCAACACCTCGACATCGGATGGCCGTCCAAGCAGCAGCACCGGTGGGGCATCCTTCTGCCCCGGCGAGGCCTTGGCACGGCTGTCTTTCCAATAACGGTAGAGAATGCGTGGCGCGCCCAAAAACGCCATCTGCACCACGAAGTAGATGGCAACCGCCTGCCGTCCAAAGAAATATCCGCCATAGAGATTCTGGGCGAGAACCACGTAATCCACCACCAGCATTACAAGCGCCAAAACCGCCGCCGCCTTGGCAATGCTGATCAGATCCGGCAGCGAGGCAAAGCGCCATTTCGACTGGTACAACCGGAAAAACAGGTAAACCAGACCAGCCATAAGCACGAAAGGCAGGATGAAACGCCAGTACCGCAGGCGGTCCAGCAGGAATACGTCGTCAAAGCGCAGCGCCAGGCTGACCAGCAGGGCCGCGGCGGTCATTACCAGATCATGCAGAATGATCAGGGCTTTCTTGTAGTTGCGCTCAAGGAAACTGGGTAGCAAGGCTGTCAACGCGGGTTTGGTGCGGTTCGGATTACAAGCGGGTCATCGGCGGATCAGCCACCAATGTCAACGCTACTGATACGTGCGCTATTGCTGGATCAAGCCGCAGCAAGTGTGATGACATCCACCACATCATCCACGATGCGCTCAACCAGATCACGGTCATCGCCTTCAGCCATCACCCTGATGACGGGTTCCGTGCCCGATGGGCGGATGACAAGGCGGCCGGTGTTTCCAAGCCGTTTGCGAGCATCCTCGATAGCGCTGACAACCTTGTCCTCTGCCAGTGGCTGGCCCTTGCGGTAACGCACATTCTTGAGGATCTGTGGCAAGGGCTCGAACCTGTGGCACACCTCGGAAACCGGGCGGTTTTCCTTGCGCACGCAAGCCAGAACCTGAAGAGCTGCGATCAAACCATCACCGGTCGTCGAGTAATCCGACATGATGATATGTCCCGATTGTTCGCCACCGACATTGAAGCCGTGTTCGCGCATATATTCCAGCACGTATCGGTCCCCGACAGCGGTGCGCGCCAGTGACAGGCCAAGCGATTGCAGGTGCCGTTCAAGCCCCAGATTGGACATGATGGTGGCGACAATACCGGGTTGTGACAAGCGGCCATCCTCGTGCCAGCTTTCGGCAACCACAGCCATCAACTGGTCGCCATCGACAGCCTGGCCTTTTTCATCAACGATCAGCACACGGTCAGCATCACCGTCCAGGGCAATGCCGACGTCGGCGCGCATTTCACGTACACGGCGGATCAGTGCATCCGGCGCTGTGGAGCCAACATTGCGGTTGATGTTGAAGCCGTCCGGCTCCACACCCATGGTGATGACTTCCGCGCCCAGTTCCCACAATGCTTCGGGAGCTACCTTGTAGCCCGCGCCATTGGCGCAATCGACCACGATCCGCATACCATCGAGTGACATGTTTCGGGGCAGTGTCCGCTTGGCAAACTCGATGTAGCGGGCATGAACGGACTCTACCCGTTTGGCACGACCCAGATCAGGGGATTTGGCGAGGCGCGATACAAGGTCGCTCTCCAGCAACGCCTCTATTTCAGCCTCGATCTCGTCGTTGAGCTTGTAGCCATCTGGCCCGAAGAGCTTGATGCCATTATCTTCATAAAGATTGTGCGAGGCGGAGATCATCACGCCCAGATCGGCCCGCATAGAACGGGTGACCATGGCAATGGCAGGCGTCGGCATGGGGCCCAGCACAAGCACATCCATACCCACCGAGAGAAACCCGGCCGTCAGTGCCGTCTCGATCATATAGCCGGAGAGTCGCGTATCCTTGCCGATAACGACCCTGTGGCGATGGTCACCACGCTGAAATACGATGCCCGTCGCCTGACCGACCTTGAGAGCCAGTTCCGGCGTTATCACGCCATTGGCCCGACCCCGGATACCATCGGTGCCGAAATATCGCCGCGCCATGAATGCCCCTGTTGTCTTTTTGCCTCGGACGGAAAGGAGATGCCGTTATAAACGAAACGTGAAGCCTGCGCCTCACGTTTCTTGTCTGACCGTTAAGACTGGTTAACGGCTGCAAATATCAGGGTTGAATACAATCCAGGTGAATGGTGCCTTCAGGCTTGGGGCTGAGGCTCCAACTCGCTGTCAGGCCCACGCTTCGGCCTACCCTTGCCAGCAGAGGGAACGGCCGTTCCGCGCGGAGTCGACGGGGTATCCTCGTCTTCGCGGACTGGCATCTTGCCATTCATCAGATCCCGCAATTCGTCACCGGTGAGGGTCTCGAAATCAAGCAGGGCCTGACCGATGGCTTCAAACTGTTCCCGATTGTCCGTAATGATCTTGCGGGCGGCCTTTTCTCCGGTTTCGATCAGTTTGCGGACTTCCTCGTCAATCAACTTTGCCGTCTCGTCAGACATATTGGTGGACTGCGTGACCGAATGACCCAGGAAAACCTCCTGATCATTGGACTTGTAGCGCACACGCCCCAATTTCTCAGACATGCCCCATTCCATCACCATGGAGCGGGCCAGCGATGTCGCCATCTGGATATCGCCCGTGGCACCGTTGGTGACCTTTTCGGGGCCAAATTTCATGATTTCAGCCTCGCGGCCACCAAACAGCATAACCAGACGGGCCAGAACCTTTTCTTTCGACATGCTGTAGCGATCCCCCTCAGGCAGGGTCATCACCATGCCGAGCGCGCGGCCACGCGGAATGATCGTTGCCTTGTGGATAGGATCGATACCAGCCAGCTTGAGCGCGATAATGGCATGGCCTGCCTCATGGAAGGCTGTGTTCCGCTTTTCCTCGTCAGACATGACCATGGACTTGCGTTCAGCACCCATCATCACCTTGTCCTTGGCATCCTCGAACTCAAGATGCGTGACGAGGCGGCGTGAACGGCGGGCCGCCAGAAGAGCAGCCTCGTTCACAAGGTTCATCAGGTCAGCACCCGAAAACCCCGGTGTGCCGCGGGCCAGTGTCTTAATGTCCACATCCGGTGCCATCGGTACCTTTCGGACATGCACTTTCAGGATTTTTTCACGCCCGCCAACATCAGGCAGGGGCACATGAATCTGGCGGTCAAATCGGCCCGGACGCAGCAGTGCGGGATCCAAGACGTCAGGACGGTTGGTGGCAGCGATAATAATGATGCTTTCGTTCTGCTCGAAGCCATCCATCTCGACCAGCAGCTGGTTCAATGTCTGCTCGCGCTCGTCGTTGCCGCCGCCAAGGCCAGCACCGCGGTGGCGACCAACAGCGTCAATTTCATCGATGAAAATGATGCAGGGCGAGTTCTTCTTGGCCTGTTCGAACATATCACGCACACGGCTTGCCCCAACGCCGACAAACATTTCAACGAAATCCGAACCGGAAATCGTGAAGAATGGCACATTGGCTTCACCTGCAACAGCACGTGCCGTGAGGGTTTTTCCGGTTCCGGGGGGACCGACAAGCAGTACACCACGGGGAATGCGGCCACCAAGACGCTGGAACTTCTGCGGATCTTTCAGGAATTCGACGATTTCCTGCAAATCTTCCTTGGCTTCATCAATGCCCGCGACATCGTCAAAAGTGATGCGTCCATGGGCTTCGGTCAAGAGTTTCGCCTTGGATTTGCCAAAGCCCATGGCACCACGTGCACCGTTCTGCATCTGGCGGGACATGAAAATCCACAAGCCGACAATGACCAGAAGGGGCAGCCAGTTGGCCAGAAACGCGATATACCAAGGTGTATCCGATGTGGGTGAACGGGCGGCAATCTGCACTTTCTTTTCATGCAGGCGCTCGACGATCTTGGGGTCCTGCGGCGCATAGGTCGAGAATGATCCACGACCGGCGATTGTACCGCTGATGTCATTGCCTGAAATCACCACGCGCTCGACGCGTCCTGCATCAACCTCATCCAGAAACACGCTGTAGGCGATTTCCTGCGAGTTGCTCTTGGTGCCCTGGCTCTGGAAAAGCGTCACAAGGGCAAGCACCAACAGGAATATGATGGTCCAGAGCGCGAAATTTCGAAGATTCGGGTTCATTAGGTCTCACCTCGGCCTTCTGAGCTGGCCACGGCATGTGTTGATGACGAAAACGGTTTAACTGTGATGATACTGTATGTAGGCAACAGCAAGAGGAAAGCCAAGGCTTCGTCAAAAAACTGCGTCAACATGGTTAGAGCAGGCTGTTCCGCGTGCTGCACTACAGCTTGATATCGGCCAGTTTTTGTTGAAACGCTTGCAGTTGATCGCGGTCAAACCCGACATAAACCGCACTTTCGGCCCCTTTGGCCTTCAGAAGCACAATCCGCGTTCCATCCGGTTTTTCATTGACGATGATCGTCATCTGTCCATGCCCGGATAATGTCTGGATGCCTTCGATCTCCTGCGCCGTGGTCTTTTGAATGGCCTGCTTGGCCATCCCGGCGGCTTTGCCAAGTCTGTAAAAGAAGTCCTCAGCCATGAATTCCTCTGCTGTCGCAATCAGGCTGCGTCACGCTCTTGTGGTGATCCGCGTCTGCCCTGGTTGCGCTTGTCCATAGCAGCGCGAAAGAAGCCGCGAAAGGGTGCCGCCAGACGATTGATGTCCTCAAGCCTGCCCATGATCTTTTCGCCCTTGCCAAGCTCCTTGTCGAGCCGCGCCATGGTCAAGCCCATGTCTTCGCTCTCGTCATCGAGCCAGCTATCGAGCGTACGGACAAAAACGATTGCTGCGCCCTGCACGCGGACCATTCCGAAACCACCTTCCGTATCGACATCAGCCGCAGCAAGCATGTAGCGCCAGGAATTGAGTGCAAGCTGGTTGAGTGCTGCAAGCATCAGCGGATCATGCCGTGTGGCATTGCGGATTTCCTTCAAAGCTGCCTTGTAGGGTGCCAAGGCATCCAGCCGCCGCATCATCACGTCCAGCACGCGCTCACGGGCGGGTTCACCCATCATGTCATCGCCCGTACCATCCAGTACAATGCGGTCTATCCGGCGGGAAAAGCCACCAAGAATGGCACCCTTTGAGGGAAAATGGTCCCTGAGATCAGCCAGACTGACATCTGCGCGTGTGGCTATCATGGGCAGTGAAATCTGGTCCCATTTCGTATCGGCTGCCAAGGCCATAAGGGCATCGACAATACGATCCCTGGGTGATTGGGACATGTCTTTTGCAGATGACTTCGATGAACTTTTTGCCATGACAATGTTCTCCTGCTTCTGACAACAAGGTATGCACACTTAGCATGAATTGACAGTGCCGACAGTGCCGCAGCGTATGAAGTGCTGCTTGAGGTTCTATTTCCTACCTATGCTGACATAGGTGAAGCCCGCTTTTGCCATGTCGTCCGGGCGGTAGATATTACGCAGGTCAATCAGCAGCGGCGCTTTCAGCAGCGCCCTGATCCGCCCCAGATCAAGAGCCCGAAACTGCTCCCACTCCGTCACGATCACCAGTGCATCAGCACCCTCGACACAGGCATAGGCATTGTCGGCATAGGTGACATTGGTGAGCATTGATCGGGCCTGATCCATGCCTTCGGGATCATAGGCGCTAATGGTGGCTCCCTGATCCTGCAAGCCTTGCACAATGGCCAGTGAGGGAGCGTCCCGCATGTCATCGGTGTTGGGTTTGAACGTCAGGCCCAGCAATGCCACGCGCTTGCCGCGAACATCTCCATCCATGGCATTGATGATCTTGCGGGCCATGGCGCGTTTGCGCTGGTCATTCACCGTTGCAACGGTTTCGACGATCCGTATCGGTGTGCCGTAGTCCTGCGCCGTCTTGATCAGAGCCAGTGTGTCCTTGGGAAAGCATGACCCGCCGTAGCCAGGCCCAGCGTTCAGGAACTTTGTCCCAATCCGGTTATCAAGGCCAATACCACGGGCCACCTGCTGCACATCGGCACCAACCGCTTCACACAGATCAGCGATTTCATTGATGAAGGTGATCTTGGTAGCAAGAAAGGCGTTACCCGCATATTTGATCAGCTCGGATGTCCGTCGGTCCGTGAACATCAGGGGTGCCTGATTGAGATAGAGCGGCCTGTATATTTCCTGCATGGCGGCCTGTGCACGCGCATCTTCCGCGCCGATGACAATGCGATCCGGACGCTTGAAATCGCTGATGGCCGCGCCCTCCCGCAGAAACTCCGGGTTGGAGACAACCGAGAATTCAGCATCCGGGCGTGCCTTACGGATAATCGCCTCAACCTCGTCGCCTGTGCCCACCGGCACAGTCGATTTTGTGACGATGACTGCATAGCCCTTGAGGGCCTGCGCGATCTCTTTTGTGGCCTCGCGAACATAGCTCAGGTCTGCATGGCCATCACCACGCCGGGAAGGCGTGCCAACCGCGATGAAGATGGCGTCGCTATTGCCAACCGCAGCTGGCAGATCAAGGCTGAATGACAGGCGCTTTTCGCGGACATTCTTGGCCACGAGGTCGGCCAGACCCGGTTCATAAATCGGCATGATTCCGTTGTTGAGGGTAGCAATCTTGGCGGCGTCCTTGTCCACACAGACCACGGTATGGCCAAAATCGGCAAAACAGGCGCCTGAGACAAGCCCGACATAGCCTGATCCAACCATGGTAATGCGTGCCATGTCCCTACATCCCTGTCCGTTGACGCAGGGCCGCCACAAGCGTGCCCTCGTCGAGATAGTCGAGTTCACCACCCACCGGCACGCCGTGTGCCAGACGTGTCACCTTTACAGGTAAATGTGACAGGATATCCGTGATGTAGTGAGCGGTTGTTTGCCCGTCCACAGTGGCATTGACGGCCAGAATGATCTCAGAGACGCCTGTTTCGCTGGCGCGTGTCACCAGCAGGTCAAGGTTCAGATCCTTGGGGCCAACACCGTCCAGCGGTGACAGCGTACCGCCCAGGACATGGTAGCGGGCACGCATGGCCCCTGCCCGCTCCAGTGCCCACAGGTCAGACACCGATTCCACCACGATGATGGTATAGGGATCGCGCCTCAGATCTGAGCAGATCGAGCAGGGATCACGCGTGTCTATATTGCCGCAGGAGGAACACACAACGATGCGTTCTGCCGCCACCTGCATCGCCTGCCCCAGAGGCATCAGCAGTTCATCCTTCTTGCGGATAAGCTGAAGCGCAGCCCGCCGGGCCGAGCGCGGGCCGAGCCCCGGCACACGGGCCAGAAGCTGGATCAACCGTTCGATTTCAGGGCCGGCAACCGCGCCAGACATCTCAGTGGAAAATCTGTGTCAAAACAGCTTCATGCCCGGTGGAATGGGCAACCCGGCTGTGGCTGTTTTCATCTTCTCTTCCATGATGCGGGCGTTCTTTGCCATGGCATCGGCATGGGCAGCGATAATCAGATCTTCGAGAATTTCCTTTTCGTCTTCCTTCATCATGGAGGGGTCAATGGTGATTGCCTTCAACTGGCCCTTGCCGGTCAATTTCACGCGTACCATGCCCGCACCTGCCTGCCCCTCGGTTTCGGCGGCCTCAAGCTCGGCCTGCATATCAGCCATGCGGGCCTGCATCTGCTGGGCCTGCTTCATCAGTTTCATCATATCCATGGTGTCACCCTCTCACAGGTCATCTTCAGTCAATTCGCCATCACCGGCCACCACATCGCCATCTTCGTTGACAACCGGCTGGGCCGCCAGTTCCGAGGCACTCAAGGCCGGTTGCAGATCGACCTTGATGGCAGCGGGAATAACGGTTGCACCGGGAAACATCTTCAGAACGGCTTGCACAACGGGGTGGCTGTGCCGGAGTGATTCTTCTTCGGCGCGGCGTGCATCGGCAATCTCGCGAAAGGTTGGCTCCCCGGGCTCGTTGG
>JANMLW010000135.1:0-4106 GCA_031372765.1 Hyphomicrobiales bacterium | reverse complement strand
AACCGGCCTGCAAAACTCAACACGATGACGCCGGAGATGTTTGTTCTTCTGCGCGAACTGAGCCAGCAGATCAACCAGACTCCTTCAATCCATGTCGTGATCCTGAGAGGCGAAGGCGAGCGGGCGTTCTGCGCTGGAACCGACATCAATACCCTCAAGGAATACGAGGACTTCTGGGCCTGGCGCAACAGGATCGATTACGTGACCCAGATCCGTGCGATCCGTCAGCCTGTCATCGCGGTCTTGCGCGGATGGGTGCTTGGTGGCGGTCACGAACTTGCGGTCGCGGCTGATATCAGGATTGCGGCGCAAGGTACGATGCTGGGCTCGCCCGAAGTAGGTCTTGGCTGGGTTGGTGCAGGCGGAACATCGCAATACCTGCCGCGCTTGATCGGCTATGGACAAACCATGCGGTTGCTGCTTACGGGCGAGCGCATTTCAGCCACGGAGGCTTACCGTATAGGGCTCGTGGAGGAACTGGTCGAGGATGGGCAGGAACTCCCTCGTGCGCGTGAACTGGCGCGCCTCATCGCAAGCCACTCCCCTATCGCCACGCAGGCCACCAAGGCCGCCATTCGTGCGGGTATGAATGGTCATCTGGAAATGGGCCTCCAGATCGAGAACGAGCTGATGGCCATCTGCTTTGCTGCCGGCAACGACAAATCCGGCGCGAAACTCTTTAAGGAACGCCATGTTTCGGGAGTATCCCCGAATGACTGAAGCTATCCAGCTCCGTGGCCTCACATGGGGACATCGCCGCGCCATTGATCCATTGATCGAAGCATCAAAGGCTTACGCGCAAACCCATGCCGGTGTCGGCGTGACATGGTCGGTGCGTGACCTGACGGCGTTCGAACACCAGCCTCTGGCAGATGCAATGCGCGCGTGCGATCTGCTGGTTTTCGATCACCCATTCATTGAAGAGATCGCTTCGTCGGGATTGTTTCTACCGCTGGATGACGTTCTTGGTGGTGTGGAAGGCGGAGCAGTAGGCCAGTCTTATGCCGGTCCCTCACTGGAAAGCTATCGCTGGTCCGGCAAACTGTGGGGGGCACCTGTTGATGCAGCCACGATGCACGGCGTTCTGCGTGCAGACCTTTTGGCAAAGATTGAAAGCAAGGTTCCAAGGACATGGAATGATGTTGTCGAGCTGGGACGGGCCGCGCGCAAACGCGGACTTTGGCTTGGGGTTGCCAACGGTGATCACCATGGTTTCCTTGCTATTGGAAGCATGATGCACAATCGCGGTTCAAGCTGGACGACGGGCCCCGAAAGCGGCCTGCAATTCGATATGGCTGTCTTTCGTGAATCACTGGAACAATTGGCTGAAGTGTCAGCCTATGCTCACCCCGACTGTGGCATCTTCAATGCCATCGCCCTCCAGGATGCAATGTCGACGCGGGATGATATTGTCTATTGCCCTCTGACTTTCGGTTACGCGACATATGGCGAGGCCGATCACGGGGCACGGCGGCTCTGTTTCGCACCCGCACCGGGGCTCCGTGAACCATACTGTGCGGGCACGCTGCTCGGCGGGGCCGGCATTGGTCTTTCGGCTCGGTGTGAAGATCCCGGTGCTGCCAGCACATTCCTGCGTTTCTTGTTGCACCCGCAGACACAATCCGGGATTTTTGCGCGTCACCATGGCCAGCCCGCGTGTCAGTCCTGCTGGAGCGATCCCGAGATCAACACCAGATTCAATGGCTATTTCTCGGCAGTCAGCGGCACAATTGCCAGCGCCGCGATCCGACCGCGCTTCAAGGGCTACGGATATTTCGAGAAACTTGCTGGCGTCGCCGTTGGGTCGTTCCTGCGCAAGGAAAGCAGTCTTGTTGCGACACTGACCGCCATGTCCGAACTGGTAGAACAGTGTTGTTCAACCCACGCAGCATCTTGTGCGTCATCTGAAAGGACATGACTGGCAATCAGTTGCCTGAAGAGACTCACTTGCGTCCATAACAACGCCCGGAACGGGCCAGAACGATCACAACGGGAGGAAGACATGACAATATTCAACCATATCATCAAAGCTGGCTTTGTAGCGGCTTTGGCCATATCCGCTCCGGCCTATTCCCAAACCGTCCTGCGGGTCGGCACAGGTCAGGCTGCTGCCGAACTGCAAAACGTCATCCTGCAACAGGTTGCTGACCGTGTGAAAGAGCGCACGGCTGGCAAACTCACCTTGCAACTCTTTCCCGGCGGCCAGTTGGGCAGCGAAAGAGATGTGCACGAACAGGTCAAGATGGGCGCGCCGATCCTGACGATCGTCGACTCCGGATATTATGCCAACTACACAACCAAGGATGTCGGGATCCTCTCCGCGCCCTTCGTCTTCACCAGTTATGATCAGGTCACCAAAGTCTTGAAGTCAGACATTGCCGCTGGCTGGCTTGCCCAGGGTGAGAAAAACGGCATCAAGATGCTGACGTTCAACTGGTTCTTTGGTGAGAGGAACATCGTTGGCCGCAAGGCTTATCCAAAGCTCGCTGATCTGAAAAATGTAAAATTCAGATTGGCCCCGATCCCGATCTATATCGACTCGTTCAAGGCCCTTGGTGTCTCGCCAGTCACGCTGGATTTTGCTGAGGTTTATGGCGCGCTGCAGCAGGGTGTTGTGGAAGCGGCTGAAGGACCTCTGGGATCAATCTTCGCCTCCAAACTGTTCGAGCCAGCCCCTTTCGTGACCCAGACGGGACACATAAAGCAGGTCCTCGGCATCATGATGAACAAGGGCGTGTTCGATAGCTTGCCTGCCGATCAGCGGGCGGTGCTTGTCGAAGAAATGCAGGCTGGCGGCGAGCGTTACAGCAAGCAGGGCGCAGACCGTCAGGGTGATCTGAGGGCGCAGATGGAGAAGGCGGGCGTCAAGTTCGTCGAGGCGGATATCGAAGGTTACAAAGCCGCCGTACTTCCGCTTTATGCCAACTATAAGGATTGGAGCCCCGGCCTGATTGATGCGGTCCGCAAGGTCATTGCAGCACCGTGAGCGTGCCTATCGCAAGACTGCGATAATCTACCCCAAAAAAGGCCTCTTGGCATGAGTGCGGCGAGGCCTTTCGAGTGCAGATACCCCCGGCTGCATGTTCGATGGTTCAAGCACATGTTAGCCAGCTGCCACACGCCTCCAGAATACCCTGGCCCGGACCGATCGCTGAACAGGTTTACGTGATCAACTCGATCAGAAAGCGCCGACTATGACACCGATCCGCATTGTGTATCTGATCGAAGACTATGTTCCAGGCATCCTGCTCGCCCTGATGACCATGCTCGTGCTGGTGGATGTCACGGGGCGGTATGTCCTCAACATCAGCTTTGCGGGCTCCGCAGAAGTGGCGACAGCCCTGTTTGTCTGGCTGGTGTTTCTGGGCAGCTCCGGCGCAGTGCGCAAGTTCCAGCATATCGGGATCGAGGGCTTTACGGCATTCATTCCCAAGGCTGGTATGCCTTGGCTGCAACTCGCGATATCCAGCGCTATTCTCGCTGTGTCGGTTCACTTCGTCCGCATCGGCTTCAATCTTGCCAACGCGTCATGGGGTCGGGAAATCGACATGGTCGGAGTCTCTTACTTCTATGTCTACATCATCGTGCCCGTGAGCTTCGGGTTGATGGCTTGGCATTCGCTGGTCCAGATCATCGACATCGTGAAGAACTGGAATGAGGCCGCGTGCCTGCGCCACAAGAACATACGCGATCTGGAGGTGTGACATGACATTTCTCATGATCGGGATCATGGCGCTGATTGGTTTTGGAATGCCGATTGCCTTCGCCCTTCTTGTGCCCTGCGCACTGTATTTCATGGTGACAGGCCTGCCGGAAACAATCTTCGCACAACGCGTTGCCAGTGGTACGGCGTCGTTTCCACTCCTTGCCATTCCGTTCTTCGTGCTGGCCGGTGAAATCATGGGCCGTGGTGGCATTGCCTCACGCCTGATTGATGTTGCGCAGGTTGCCGTTGGCCACATGCGTGGCGGTCTCGCGCAGGTTGGTGTGATCGGCGGAGCGTTGATCAGTGCGATCTCTGGATCAGCGACCGCTGATACCGCCATACTGGCAAAAACGGTCTCGAAGGAAATGGTCAGGGAAGGCTACCCCCGTGGCTTTGCCGC
>JANMLW010000109.1:0-2562 GCA_031372765.1 Hyphomicrobiales bacterium | reverse complement strand
GCTGTCGATCTTCTCCGCGCCCGGCTCCATCACAAGCTCATGGAACGAATCACGCGTGCCGGAGGTCGGGGGGGGGCCAAGAACCTCGATCTTGATGTTGGGCAGGGAGGCGTCAACGTCAGACCAGGTCTTGTGCGGGTTTGGAACCAGCTTGCCGTCTGCACCGGGAATGTTTTTGGCAAGCGCCAGGAAAACCTGCTGCTTGGACAGCTTGAAATCAGGACCACGCTTTGAGTTTGCCATTGTCAGGCCATCAAAACCAACCTTCAGTTCGACAACATCCTTGACGCCGTTCTTGGCACAATCTGCAAACTCACCCTTGGTGATGCGGCGCGAAGCGTTGGACGCATCGGGATGCTGCACGCCGATGCCGGCGCAAAACAGCTTCATGCCACCACCCGTACCGGTCGATTCGACCACGGGTGCCTTGTTGCCGGACTTGCCGAACTGCTCTGCTACAGCCGTCGTGAAAGGATAGACCGTGGATGATCCCACGATACGGATCTGGTCGCGCGCCATGGCGCCCGTGGCGACCAGTGTGGTTGTTGCCAGCAATGCGCCTGCAAACAGGAAGGACTTTTTCATCGACATCTCCTTTTATGTATGTGTCCACTGACTCCGGCGGATGACATATTTATGACAAGTGTTGCAATCGCCGATCTTCTTCGACAATCGCTTCCTGTCGTTCTAAGACATGCCGCAACCGTTTTATGACACTGGCCTTCCTTTGACCCTGCCGATTGAAAAACTTGACCTTATCTTGCGCCGCTCCGTTGAACTGGAAGCGCGCCTTTCGGCAGGCTGTACATCCGATGAAATCGTCGCCTTTTCCAAGGAACAGGCGGAGCTGATCCCGCTTGTGGAGATCATCAACGAACTAAGGGCTGCTCAGGCCGAAAGCGCCGAACTGGCGGCTATGGCGGACGATTCAACCACGGATGCCGGGATGAGAACTCTGGCCGAAGCGGAATTGCCCCTGCTGGCGGACCGCATTGCGCAATGCACAACCATGCTCAGACTGGCGCTTTTGCCCAAGGACGCCGCTGACGAGGGCAGCGCTATCCTCGAAATACGGGCAGGAACAGGGGGTGACGAGGCCTCGCTGTTTGCCGGCGATCTCTACCGCATGTATCAGCGCTATGCAGCCTTGCGCGGCTGGAAGCTGGAGCTTGTATCCGCCAGCGAAGGCACCATGGGTGGGTTCAAGGAAATCATCGCCGAGGTTTCGGGCAGCGGTGTCTATGCCCGCATGAAGTTCGAATCGGGCGTCCACCGGGTGCAGCGCGTGCCTGACACCGAGACGCAAGGCCGCATCCATACCTCGGCGGCCACCGTGGCCGTGCTGCCTCTGGCCCAGGATGTGGATGTGACCATCGATGACAAGGACCTGAAGATCGACACCATGCGCGCCGGAGGGGCGGGCGGCCAGCATGTCAACAAGGTGGAAAGCGCCATCCGCATCACCCACCTGCCCAGCGGGGTTGTGGTGTTCTCGCAGGACCAGCGTTCACAGCACCAGAACCGGGCCAAGGCCATGCAGGTTCTGAAATCGCGGCTCTATGATCTGGAGCGTCAGAAACTCGATGATGCGCGCTCGGCGGACCGCAAGTCCAAGGTGGGCTCGGGTGATCGCTCGGAGCGCATCCGCACCTATAATTTCCCGCAGGGCCGCCTGACGGACCACCGCATCAACCTCACGCTCTATGCATTGGAAAAGATCATGGTGGGTGATCTGGATGCGGTTGTGGAGCCCCTGATCACCGAGCATCAGGCGGGGTTGCTGGCCGAGGCCGGGTTGTGACCGGAGCAGACCACCGGGCACTGATGCAGCACCTGCAAACCGTGGCGGGGCAAGCTGCGCGCACCGAAGCCCGGTGGCTTATGGAAGCGGCAGGGGATGATGCAGCGCTGCTTGAACGCATGCTTCAACGCCGTCTTGCCGGTGAGCCGGTGGACCGCATTCTGGGCCATCGCGGTTTCTGGACGCTGGAACTGATCGTGACACCGGACGCGCTATCGCCCAGGGCTGACACGGAAACCGTTGTGGAAGCCGCCCGCGATAACGCCTTGCGGCGGCATGACCGGCACGCGCCTCTGCGCATTCTGGATCTGGGAACCGGAACCGGTGCCATTCTGCTGGCGCTGCTCAAGGAGTTTGCACACGCTACTGGCCTTGGCATAGATGTCAGCCCGGCTGTGCTGGACGTCGCCACGCGCAATGCGGCGCTGAACGGGTTGTCCGACCGTGCCACATTTCAGCAAGGGTCCTGGACAGTCGGTGTGCTTGAAACCTTTGACATCATCGTCTCCAACCCACCCTACATCCGGACACACGACATCGCCGGTCTGGGCCGCGAGGTGCGCGAGCATGATCCGCTGCTGGCGCTGGATGGTGGAATCGACGGGCTTGAGGCCTATCGTATCATTCTGGCTGATCTCGCCCGTGTGATGGGGACTTGCGGCATCGCCGTCATGGAAGCAGGTGCTGGACAAGCAGCCGATATTGCGGCCATCGGAGAACAGCACGGTTTGCAACTGTGCGAAATCCGCAAGGATTTGTCG
>JANMLW010000096.1:0-10415 GCA_031372765.1 Hyphomicrobiales bacterium | reverse complement strand
GCCTCTTGCCCTCGCTGTGCAGCCCGAGGAAGTGCTGAAAGACCCCGTGGCTGAAACCCGTGCCCGCAAGCTCTCCACAGAGTTGCGCTGTCTGGTCTGCCAGAATGAGTCCATCGATGATTCTTCCGCTCCCCTAGCGAAAGATCTGCGCCTGCTGGTGCGCGAGCGGATAACGGCGGGTGATAGCGATGCAGAGGTCAAGAGCTTTCTTGTGCAGCGCTACGGTGAGTTCGTGTTGCTGAAGCCGCCGTTCTCCAGTCGTACCGCACTGCTATGGTCTGCGCCATTTCTGGCGGTAGGGCTTGGTGGGCTGATGCTCTGGCGTGTATCGCGCCGCAAGGTCGCGCTGGTCACGGTGGCGGGGCTATCGGAAGATGAAAAGCGGCGATTGGAGAAGCTGCTTGGCGGGCAATAAGCGCTCCATTACCAATCTGTAATCCTGGCTCCAGACCACTGAAACCCTGACTTCGGCATCATCATCGCAACGCTCAAGAAGCAGCCTCTGGCCCCTGTCGCCCCTCGCCGGAGTGCTTCAAGACGCTGATGCAGGCCGGAGTTGTACCCCACCTCCGGCCTGCTTCTCTTGATCTGTCATTTCTTGTGTCGTTTCTTGCCCGGTGTTGTATGCTTGCAGGCATGCGGATTCTCATTGTTGAAGACGATGCCGATGCGGCGTCCTATCTGGTCAAGGCCTTTGGTGAGGCCGGTCATGTCGCGGATCACGCCAGGGACGGCCTGACCGGCTACGGCATGGCGGAAGAGGGCGGCTATGATTGCCTTGTCGTCGACCGCATGCTGCCAAAGATGGATGGTCTGACCATGATCGGCGGCTTGCGCGAGCAGGGGCTTGATGTGCCGGTTATGATCCTGTCAGCTCTTGGTCAGGTGGATGACCGGGTAAAGGGCCTGAGGGCAGGGGGAGATGATTATCTCCCCAAGCCCTATGCCTTTTCCGAATTGCTGGCGCGGGTGGAAGTGCTGGCGCGGCGCAAGTCCCCTCAGGCGGCAGAAACATTCTATGCCGTCGCTGACCTCAGGCTCGACCGCCTGTCACACAAGGTTACACGCGGCACCGAGGACATCATCCTGCAACCGCGCGAGTTTCGCCTGCTGGAATATCTCATGCGCAATGCGGGCCGTGTTGTCACCCGCACGATGCTGCTGGAACAGGTGTGGGATTATCATTTCGATCCGGGCACCAATGTAATTGATGTTCATGTCTCGCGGCTGCGCAGCAAGATCGACAGGGGGCAGTCCCGTCCACTGCTGCACACGGTGCGCGGCGCAGGATATGTCGTTCGTGACGGTGCTTAAAAGGCTCCTTGGCACCACGGCCTTCAAGCTGTCGGTCATCTACATGCTGGCCTCCGCCATTTTCGCCGGAGGCTTGCTCTATTATGTCGGGCGACATGCCCAGCAACTGATCGACGCGCAGATCAGCCAGTCCCTGACAGCACAAATCAACACCCTGAGCGGGCAGTACCGTATCGGTGGCATCCGTCGCTTGCAGGCTATCATTGAACGCCGTTCACGCCAGCCTGACGCATTCCTGTTTCTGTTGCAGGGATCGGCAGGGGAGACACTGGCGGGCAATGTTGCGGCATTGAATGCCGTGCCTGCCACCGCAGCTGATGTGGTGGAAACAACCTATCAGCGCATCGAGGAGGTTGAGGGGCAGACACAGACAACGGTGCGGCCGGCACTTGTGCGCGTGCTGCCTTTGCCGGGTGGTCAACGCCTGCTTCTGGGCCGAGACCTTGAGGAGCGCGAGCGCCTCAATGCGGTTCTGGGGCAGGCCATCCGCATCCTCATCGGGGCCCTGCTGCTGTTTGGCGGGTTGGGTACATTTGTGGTGGCGCGCCGTGCGCTTGCCCGCATGGATGCGATGACGGCGACAAGCCAGCAGATCATGGCCGGTGACCTGTCGGGCCGCTTGCCTGTCTCTGGAAGCGGCGATGAGATTGACCGTCTTGCGATAAGCCTGAATGCCATGCTGGAGCGCATTGGTGGCTTGATGCAAGGCATGAAAGAGGTGTCGGACAACATAGCCCATGATCTGAAGACGCCGCTGACACGGTTGCGTAACAGCGCCGAGCAGGCCTTGCGGCGTGATGCCAACAAGGAGGACTACCGGGCGGCGCTTGAGCGGACGATCGAGGAGTCGGATGGTCTTATCCGCACGTTCAACGCCCTCTTGATGATAGCCCGGGCAGAAGCCGGGTCGGGTGCCGATGCCTTTCAGCCAGTTGATCTCTCGCGGCTTCTGGCAGATTTTGCCGAGATGTACGAGCCGTCTGCTGAAGAAGCCGGTGTTGTGCTGACCAGCACGATTGCATCTGATCTGCCGGTTTACGGCAGTCGCGAATTGCTGGGACAGCTGATTGCCAATCTGCTGGACAATGCGCTGAAGTATGGCGCGCCAGTCACGGCGGGTTCGCAAGCGCGCATCGCCGTCACGGCCCAGAAAGATGATCAGACCGTGCGCGTTGTCGTGGCTGATAATGGTGCCGGGATTTTACCAGAGGATAGAACGCGGGTACTGGAGCGGTTTACCCGTCTGGATTCAAGCCGCAACAAACCAGGTTCCGGACTGGGACTGAGTATGGTGTCCGCCGTGACGCATTTGCATAACGGGCGTCTGATGCTGGAAGATAATGCTCCCGGTTTGAAGATCGTGCTTGAATTGCCGTTGTTGCAAAAAGCCTCATGAGTAATCTTCCCCAGCCCCCCTCTCTGCGAGCCCGCATCGCATCAACACCGCTGCTGGCGCACCGTGCAGATGGATTGAAGTCCTGCACAGTGAAGCTGCTTGATCTTCTGGATGACCGGGGCGCTGCGGCAGCTCTTGACCAGATGGTGCGGGCTGAGCCCAGAACACTGGCGCTTGTGGCGGGCATTGTGGCGCATTCGCCTTTTCTTGCGCGCATTATGCTGCAACATCCGGATTGGCTGATTGAATCGCTCAACAGTGATCCTGATCAAAGGTTTGCGGAATTGCTGTCAGAAGTGCTTCCTTTGGGTCGAGCATGGGGAAAACTCGACGACGCCATGTTTCACCTGCGCAAGCTCAAGCGATGTATTGCGCTGCATATCGCCATTGCCGATCTGGCCGGTGTGTGGAGCGTGGACCGTGTGGTGGAGGCCCTTACCCTGTTTGCAGACGCTGCGGTTGATCTTGCCCTCCGGCTGGCGCTACGCGAGGCTGAACATGCAGGGCGTATGGAACTTGATTCCGCTTTTGAAAAACCAGAGCTGTCCGGCATCACTATCCTGGCCATGGGCAAGCAAGGTGCCCATGAACTGAACTACTCCAGCGACATCGATCTGATCGTGCTGTTTGACGAGAGGCTGGTGCCGGTGTCCGCAGGGCGCGAACCGCTGGATGTGGCCATTCGCGTCATCAAGGATGTGGTGAAAATCCTGCACGAGCAGACTGGAAGCGGCTATGTTTTCCGCACGGATTTGCGCCTGCGGCCTGATCCTGCCTCCACACCCATTGCGGTCTCGATCGACCGCGCGATCAGCTATTATCAGACTGTTGGCCAGAACTGGGAACGGGCCGCGCTGATCAAGGCGCGTGCCATCGCCGGTAACATTGCGATGGGAGAAGGGTTCCTGCTGGAACTCGTCCCCTTTGTCTGGCGGCGATATTTCGACTACGCCGCTATTGCCGATATCCATGCGATGAAGCGGCAGATTCACGCCCACAAGGGTGGGGCTGTCATTGCCATTGAAGGACACAACGTCAAGCTGGGGCGGGGCGGCATCCGCGAAATCGAGTTTTTTGTGCAGACCCAGCAACTGGTGTTTGGGGGACGAAAGCCGGTTTTGCGCGGGCGCCAGACATTGGCGATGCTGGAAAAGATTCGTGATGAGGGCTGGATCGGGTCCAGCGAGGTTGATGCGCTTTCTGCTGCCTACAGATTTCTGCGCATGGTTGAACACCGCTTGCAAATGGTGGACGACGAACAGACGCAGAAACTACCTGCCAGCAAGGGGGGCATTGACCAGATCGCTCTGTTCTGTGGTCTTATGCCCGGCGCTTTCCGCAAGGTCCTGACGGCTCATTTCCAGAATGTCGAGCGGTGCTATGCAAGGCTGTTCGAGGATGCGCCAGCCCTTTCCGCCGGGAAGGGAAGTCTTGTTTTTACGGGTTCGACGGATGATCCCGAAACCTTGAAGACCCTGCGCAAGATGGGCTTTCAGCGTCCTGAAGTGGTGGCGGAAACGGTGCGTGGCTGGCACTTCGGCCGGCGCCAAGCTGTCGTCACGCAACGGTCACGCGAGGTGCTGACTGAGCTTGTTCCCGCGCTGCTTGAAGCCTTCGGCAAGTCGAGCGATCCTGATGGTGCATTGATTGCGCTGGATCATGCGATGCAGGCTATGCCCGCGGTGGTGGAACTGTTCACCCTGCTCAAGCAGAACGAGGCCTTACGGACACTGTTTGCCGAAATTCTGGGCAATGCACCCCGGCTTTCGGAAGTGGTGGTGCAGCGCCCCCATGTGCTTGATGCCCTGATTGATCCCGAGTTTGCCATGGTTGTCTCGGAAGACGAGATCATTCGCAGGTTTGATTTCCAGTTGTCGCGGATCGATTCGATGGAGGATTTTCTTGATCAGATCCGTGATCTTGCCCGTGCCAAACGCTTCCTGATCGGGGCGAGGCTGCTCTCGGGCGTTGCTGATCACCTGCAAGCCGGTCCTGCCTATGCTGCCGTGGCGACCGCTGCGATCAGGAGTTGCCTGCACCGTGTCACGGCAGAGCTTGCGCGTCGCCATGGGGTTATTCCCGGCGGGAAGCTGGCGGTTGTCGGCCTTGGAAAACTGGGAGGCCGGGAGATGACTGCGGTTTCCGACCTCGACATCATGGTCATCTATGACGTTCCGAACTCCGATGCGGAATCGGATGGCGAGAAGCCCCTCTACGCAAGTGAGTGGTATTCGCGTTTGACACAGCGCCTGGTGACGGCGCTCACTGTAGCGACCAAGCGCGGCGCACTTTACGATGTCGATCTCAGGTTGCGGCCATCGGGTGGCAAAGGACCCGTGGCAGTGACGCTGGAGGCCTTCCAGAATTATCATGAAGCCGAGTCGGAGACCTGGGAGCGAATGGCGCTGACGCGTGCGCGCGTTGTGGCGGGTGATACGGGCTTTGCCGAAAAGGTCCATAAAGCCATCCTTGCAACCTTTGAGCGGAAAACGGATCCAGAGGCTTTGGCCAATGACATTGGGACTATGCGACAACTGATTGCCAGGGAGAAACCGGCCAGAAGTCCGTGGGATTTGAAACTCGCCGATGGGGGGCTGGTCGATATCGAGTTTTCAGCTCAGTATCTTTCGTTACTGCACGGTGCGTCCCATCCCCAAGCGCTTCATCCCAACACAGAGGTGTGCCTTGCAAGATTGAAGGATGCTGGGCTTGTCGCGCCGGAAGCTGGATCGGTTCTGCTGGAAGCGTTGCGTCTGCAATCCATGTTGGCGCAGATGATTGCCTTAGGCGACGCACTGCCCTTTGATGCGACACAGGCAAGACCATCGTTCAAGAAACGTCTGGCAGCTACGGCCGGTCTGCCCGATTTCAAGGTACTGGAGGGAGCGTTGTTGCCGCTTCAAAAGCAGGCTCACCAAGTCATGGAGACTCTGCTGAAACGCTGACCGTCATGCTTGCGGGTGATTTTCAAGAAGGGACAGGGCGCCCTTCACGGGTAATTTCAGCATCACGATAGTGCCGGAGCCCAGTTTTGAGCGGATTCGCAGGCTACCCCCGTGCAGCTCAGCAAGTGATCGTGAAATGGCCAAACCAAGTCCGGATCCCTTGAAGCCATTTTCAAACACCGCGCCGCTTTGTTCGAAGGGTCGCCCTATTTTTTCCATAGCATCGGCGGATATGCCTGCTCCGCTATCCTCGAAGAACAGATGGATGGATTCGCCTATGCGCTTTGCCCGCAAGCCGACCTGTCCACCTTCGGGCGTGAACTTGATGGCGTTGCTCATGATATTGCGGATGATCTGGGTGAGGGCTTTGCTATCGCCAATGACATGCAGCGGGCCCGTCTTGCGGATATCGAAGGTGATTTTCTTGCCCTCGATTACGGCGGCAAGATTGGCTGCCACACTGTCAACTATCGGTCCTAGAGCCACCTGTTTGCGCTCCAGTCTCACCCGCTCCGCTTCCAGGCTGGACATATCAAGAATATCGCTGATGACATCCAGAAGATAGCGTCCGCTGATGCTGATATCCTTGGCATATTCACTGTAGCGGTCATTGCCGAGCGGGCCATACATGCCGCTCTCCATCATTTCAGCAAAGCCGATGATATGGTTGAGCGGTGTGCGCAGTTCATGGCTCATGTTGGCCAGAAACTCGGCTTTTGCCCGGTTTGCGCTCTCTGCCGCTGCTGTCTGCAACATATACATATCAGCCAGTTCGCTCTTCTCGCGTGACTGTTGCTGATAGGCGCTGCGTGAAATCTTGAGATCATGCACAGTCTGCTCAAGCACGGCATTGTTGGCGGCAAGCGAAATTTCATAGGCCTTGTGGGCAGTTATATCTGACAGGATGGAAACATGGCCACCATCTTTGGTGCTGCGTTCGTTGGCATGAAACCAGCGCCCGTCCTTCAGCAGCATCTGGTAACTGCGGCTGCCTGTTTCTGCGCATGCCGGAAGGGGAAACTCCTGCGCGACCTGCGTGCCGGAACTTGCCGTGTTGATAGCCTGACGTGATGTGCCGGGTCTGGTCAGTGTTTCAGTCAGACCGAGCAGGTCCTGATATTTGGAGTTGGCGATGACCAGCCGGTCATCCGCATCATACAGCGCAAAGGCTTCCGAGATGCGCTCCACTGCCTCCCGCACGCGGATATCCGCCGTACGGTGCATCTCGGCAATTGCCTTCTGGTCGCTGATGTCAACAGCAATGCCAACGAGATGACGCGCATCGCCCTCCGTAATCATTTCACCCCGGGCCCGGAACCAGACCCAATGGCCTTTCGCATGGCGTAGCCGAAACTCATGATCGATCTGCCTGTGCGTGCTGCTGGCGAGACTGTCCGCCGCTTCGAAAAGATTGAAGTCACCCGGGTGGATCATGCTTTCGATATCAGCAAATGACATGAACTCGCCGCCGCGTTTTCGCCCCAACAAAGCAAACATGCTGTCTGACCAGTAGATGCGACCCCGGGCGACATCCCAGTCCCACAGGCCGGAGCGTCCGCTGTTCAGTACCGTATCAATGCGCAGGTCCATCCCGCTGCACAGGACATCGGCCGCTCTGGCGCGTGTGTTCTGTTGATAGAATGCAACGGCAAGGGTCGCAATGACGAGCGTTGATGCCGCCGCTATCAATGCCATGGAGAGTGCCCTGTTCTGCCATGGGCGCAGCGCTTTCTCGACCGGCTGCACAAACGCCAGCTGGCCATATCCGCCACCGATATTACGGACCGTGGCAAAGGCTGAAGTGCCATCGGCAAGCGTAATGAACATGACACCTGCCCTGTCCGCCAGGCTCGTCAGTACCTGAGACGGGCCAAGCACATCGTCCAGCAGGCGTCCCATATTAGCCGTAGGTTCAGCAGCAACGATGCTTCCTGTGCGGTTTGTCAGGTAGCTGACCCTGCCGTCATCAAGGGCATGCTGGCCAAGGGACATGCGCAATTTGGCACGTATCGTGTCGTTTTCAGCGGGCATGCGGCCCAATTCGATCTGGAGGTCGATAGCAGCAAGTGAGCTGATATGCTCCAGATCAACCTTGGCTTTCATCAACGTATCGGTCTTGTCGTGGCTGAGCTGGACGATTGCCCCGGCCCA
Source organism: Hyphomicrobiales bacterium (assembly GCA_031372765.1). Classification (GTDB taxonomy): domain Bacteria; phylum Pseudomonadota; class Alphaproteobacteria; order Rhizobiales; family Beijerinckiaceae; genus JADCCX01. Next base: position 2,609 of record JANMLW010000096.1, on the reverse strand, counting down.
GATGACCGCCAGAAAAACCACAACGATGAATGGTACCAGCTTGCGAACCCATGGTTCCGCTGCGACCTGCTGCACATATCCCGGCTTGGCGATTGCATTGGCCAAACCGTTCATCTTTTCGGCACGCGGGTCTGCACTGGACGCGTTGAAGCGCGCCATTCCTAGCCTCTTTTCCGTTTCTGAACTTGATAACCCTGGCTCACCCCTATGCCCGAATCACCCCTAAATGAATCCGAATAGGTGGCTCTGTCCAGCGCCAATTAAACAATTGTTAGGTTTTCGCTAAATATTCTTACGCCAGAGTCCTGTCGAGGATATCGCGTACATCGCGGGAGAGTGTGGCCTTCGCTGAAAGCCGACCCAGAGCGTCCTCAACCCTTATCTGACGACCTTGCTCCAGTGTGCGCCAGGAGCGGAATGCGGTCATGATGCGCGCTGCCACCTGCGGGTTGCGCGCATCCAGCATCTCAATCATCTGCGCGACGAACGCATAGCCCGAACCATCAACCCGGTTGAATTGCGTGGGGTTGGACATGGCGAACCCGCCGATCAAGGATCGTGCGCGGTTCGGGTTGGTGATGCTGAAAGCCGGATGTGTCATCAGCTTGCGCACATGGTCCAGCGTGGAAGCTTCAGGAATCGCGGCTTGCAGGGCAAACCACTTGTCCATCACCAGCGCATTGTCCTGAAAACGGGTCTCGAAGGCGTGCAGGGCTTTACCCCTTGCTGCGCCACCGGCATGACAGAGCTGCGCCAGTGCCGCAAACTGGTCTGTCATATTGTCAGCGTTTTCAAACTGCTGAAGAGCCAGGGCCTGACCCGAGTGGGCTTCACCCTGAATGATCAGATCAAGCGCTGCGTTGCGCAGGGCGCGTCGACCCGCCGATCGTGCGTCTGGATTGTAGGCTGCACCCGGCGCCGTGTTTGTCTCGTAAACACGGGTTGCAGAGGTATAGACGCGCTGGCCAATCGCTTTGCGCAGTGCCTTGCGTGCCACAAAAATTGCATCGGGATCAATGTTCTCCCCCAACTCGCGGGCGATGTCCTGCTCACCCGGCAAGCTGATGGCCAGCGCCGCAAAGGCAGGATCGGAGGCGCTATCCAGCAACAGCCGGTCGATGGCAACCGCAAGCCCGTCATGGGTAAGCGCCTGCCCGCCGCTTTGCAGGGCACGGGTGGATTGTTGCAAGACGCGCATCGCCAATGTTTGCAACGACTGCCAGCGGTTGAAGGGGTCAGAGTCTTCCGAGGCAAGTTGCAGAAGCGTCTTGTCATCAAGATCCAGCACCAGATTGACCGGCGCTGAAAAGCCTCGAAGCATGGACGGAACAGCTCCGGCGGACAGGCCTGAGACACGCACAATCGTCTCGACTGTGTCGAGCACAATCAGCGAAGGGGACACCACCGCTTCACCCGTTAATGTGATGCCGGCCTGATCGCCAGTGAACCCGATCATAACCGGGATGACCTGCGGTCGTTTTTCGGGCTGCCCCGGCGTTGGCCTTGTCTCCTGCTTCAGGGTCAAGGTCACTGTCCCTGCCGCAGGAATGTTGTCTCTGCTGATAGTCAGTGTCGGTGTACCTGACTGCGCATACCACTGGCTGAAATGGGTGAGGTCACGCTGGCTTGTCTCTGCAAAACAGGCCAGGAACTGCTCAATGGTTGCGGCGTTGCCGTCATGGCGTTTGAGGTAGAGATCCATGCCCGTCTTGAAAGCCGCATCGCCGATCAGCAGCTTCAGCATGCGGATGACTTCGGCGCCCTTTTCATAAACGGTCGACGTGTAGAAATTGTTGATCTCGCGGTAGGCGGTGGGTCGCACGGGATGCGCCAGAGGCCCTGCATCCTCGGCAAACTGGCGTGAGCGCAATTCGCGCACGTCCATGATGCGCTTGACCGCCCGCGAGCGCATGTCTGACGAAAACTCCTGGTCGCGAAAGACCGTCAGGCCTTCCTTGAGGCAGAGCTGGAACCAGTCCCGGCAGGTGATGCGGTTGCCTGTCCAGTTGTGGAAATACTCATGCGCGATGATGGCCTCGATCTGGGCATAATCGGTATCTGTCGCCGTTTCGGGTGAGGCCAGAACGTACTTGTCATTGAAGATGTTGAGGCCCTTGTTCTCCATCGCCCCCATGTTGAAATCGGACACCGCCACGATGTTGAAGACATCGAGATCATAGGCGCAGCCGAAGACTTCCTCATCCCAGCGCATGGAGCGTTTCAGCGCATCCATGGCGTAGCCGGTCAGATGTTCCTTGCCGCGCTCCACGTAGATGGCAAGTTCAACCGTCCGCCCCTCGCTTGTGACATAAGGCTCGCGGATGCTGCCAAGATCACCACCGACGACGGCGAAGAGATAGCAGGGTTTGGGATGGGGATCATCCCAGACCGCGAAATGGCGGGTGGTGCCTGCAATATCACCGGTTTCTACAGGATTGCCATTGGCCAGCAAAACCGGTGCATCGGCTTTCTCCGCTTCCAGACGCACATGGTAGCGCGCCATGACATCGGGCCGATCGAGGAAATAGCTGATGCGGCGAAAGCCATCCGCCTCGCATTGGGTGCAATAGACGCCGTTGGAACGATAAAGCCCCATCAGTTTGGTGTTG
>JANMLW010000053.1:0-32087 GCA_031372765.1 Hyphomicrobiales bacterium | reverse complement strand
TACTTGCCCCGCGCATCCAGCCGGTAAATCAGCAGGAGATCACCGCCGATATGGCATTCGCCTTGATCGGGCCAATCGCTCTGGAATGGATGATACAGGGCTGGAGACAGTTCGCTTTTATCCAAAGAAAAGCAAAAAATAATCGTTTTTCTCCCCCCTTACATGCCGGGATAGTTAGGTCCGCCACCGCCCTCCGGTGTCACCCATGTAATGTTCTGTGACGGGTCCTTGATATCGCATGTCTTGCAATGCACGCAGTTCTGCGCGTTGATGACAAAGCGCGGGTTCAGGTTTATCTCAGTTTTTTCATAGACAATCTCATAGACCCCCGCAGGGCAGTAGAGCCGTGCCGGTTCGCCGTAAAGTGGCAGATTGTGACTGACAGGGATGGAAGGGTCCGTCAGTTTCAGGTGTGCTGGCTGGTCCTCCTCGTGGTTGGTGTTGGAGATGAACACCGATGACAGCTTGTCGAAGGTCAATACGCCGTCCGGCTTGGCATAGGTGATGGGCTTGCAATCCGCCGCCAGTTTGAGGGTCTGGTGATCCGCTTTTCCATGTTTGAGTGTGCCGAAAGGTGACCAGCCCGTCAGTTCGTTGATCCACATATCAAGTCCGCCCAGCGGCACGCCGATCCAGGTACCGAGCTTGGACCAGAGCGGCTTGACGTTGCGCACCGGCTTCAGGTCCTTGCCGATAGCGGATGAGCGCCAGGCATCCTCGTAGGCCGTGATCTCGTCATTGGCGCGGCCAGCCTTTAATGCTGCGTTGATATGTTCGGCGCACAGCATGCCAGACAGCACGGCATTGTGGCTGCCCTTGATGCGCGGAACATTGACAAAGCCTGCCGCACAACCCACCAGCGCTCCGCCGGGAAAGGAAAGTTTCGGTACGGATTGCCAGCCGCCTTCGGTGATGGCACGTGCACCATAGGAGAGCCGCTTGCCGCCCTCGAAGGTGGTAGCTATGGCAGGATGCGTCTTGAAGCGCTGGAACTCGTCGAAGGGCGACAGATGCGGGTTCTCGTAGTTGAGATGCACCACGAAACCGACGGACACGAGGCCGTCGCCGAAATGATAGAGAAACGAGCCGCCACCGGTCTTGCTGTCCAGCGGCCAGCCGAAGGAATGCTGCACAAGGCCAGGCTTGTGTTGCTCCGGTTTTACCTGCCAGAGTTCTTTAAGGCCAATACCGTATTTTTGCGGATAGCGGCCTTCATCCAGCTTGAAGCGCTTGATGACCTGTTTGGACAGATGCCCCCGCGCGCCTTCGGCAAAGATCACATATTTTCCGCGCAGTTCCATGCCCCTAGTGTAGCGCTCTGACATTGCACCGTTTTTGGCAATGCCGACATCGCCAGTGGCAATGCCGGTGACAGCACCCTTGTCATCATAGAGAACTTCGGAAGCGGAAAATCCGGGGTAGATTTCGATACCCAGTCCTTCCGCCTGCTGGCCCAGCCAGCGTGTCACGGCCCCCAGTGAGCCGATGTAATTGCCGTGGTTTCCCATCAGTTTAGGCATCAGGAAATTTGGCAGGCGAATGGAACCCGCAGGGCCCAGCAACATGAACTGATCGTCGGTAACTTCTGTCGTCAGCGGACAGTCAGCGGTTTTGCGCCACTCTGGCAACAGGGCGTCAAGACCCGATGGATCAATGACCGCACCGGACAAGATATGTGCACCAATTTCGGAGCCTTTTTCGACGACGACGACCGAGATGCTGTCATCAAGCTGCTTCAGGCGAATGGCCGTTGCCAGACCGGCAGGGCCGCCACCCACAACGACAACATCGTAGTCCATGCCTTCACGTTCTGACACTTCCATAATGCACTCCCTCGTAACAATTTAGTTCACATATAAACTAAATTGCTTTTATGCTCAATATCCCTGACTCTTTTCTCGCATCTCCCCGGGCTGCCGTCTATGATCGAACAATGGTGGAGATCGAGAAATCCGGGCAGGACAGGGCAATTGAAGCCCTTTTGACATGGTACAGCGAGGCTGGTGTCGATCTTGCCGTTGAAGAGATGCCGGTGAACCGCTTTTCAGCGCCTGTTGCGGCCGCTGTTGTCAATAGTCCCAGGCAGGCGCCTGCCCGCCCCAGTCTTGTGGTTGCTGCCCCCACGCTGATTTCACCCGATGATGCCGTGCGGGATGCAAGACAAAGGGCGGAATCGGCCACTACGCTGGATGAATTGCGCGGTTTGCTTGAGGCCTTTAACGGTTGCCAGCTGAAGTACACCGCCAACCGGCTGGTCTTTGCCGATGGTAATCCCCGAGCCAAAATCATGCTGGTGGGTGAGGCCCCCGGCGCTGACGAGGACCGGGCAGGAGTGCCTTTTGTGGGCCGGTCCGGGCAACTGCTGGACAAGATGCTAGCTTCCATCGGGCTCGATCGCACAATGGTCTATATAGCCAACATTGTGCCGTGGCGCCCGCCGGGCAACCGTACGCCGACACCGCAGGAAACAGCGATGTGCCTGCCTTTTCTGCGGCGTCAGATAGAACTGTGTAGTCCCGATATTCTGGTCTGCCTTGGCGGACCATCCGCCCAGACACTTCTGCAGCAACGTGATGGCATACTGAAGTTGCGGGGCAACTGGTTTGACTATGAATGCGGAGGCCGCAGCATAAAGGCGTTGCCGACTTTGCATCCGGCCTATCTGCTGCGCCAGCCATTGGCGAAAAGGCAAGCCTGGCGGGATTTGTTGATGCTGCAACAGGCCTTCAAGCTACAAGGATCCTGAGAACGGTCGCAACCTCTTGATAATCTGTGAATTTGTGCTCTCGGGGCCTGTGCCATTTTGACCGCGGACAACACCGTATCGAACGATAACGGGAACGAAACACGGACGAATCGGGAGACGCACTTGCGCCAGCAGGGCTGACCCTTTAGGCAAGCCCCGATAAAGCCGCGATGCAAACGTGGTTAACAGATGGATAACTCCCATGGCGACGTTCAATGTCCTCCTGCTCCCCGGTGATGGTATCGGCCCTGAAGTGGCCAATGAGGTAGAGAAGGTCGCTGGCTGGTTCCATAAGGCTGGTATCGCCTCTTTCAACACTGAGCGGGACCTTGTGGGGGGAGCCGCCTATGACGCACACAATGCTGCCATCAGCGATGCCGCCATGGCGCGCGCCCAAGCGGCCGATGCGGTAATGTTCGGTGCCGTTGGCGGACCAAAATGGGCGGATGTTCCCTATAATGCCCGGCCAGAGGCGGGTTTGCTGCGCTTGCGCAAGGAGATGGAGCTGTTTGCCAACCTGCGTCCCGCCGTCTGCTACCCGGCTCTTGCTTCCGCATCCTCGTTGAAACCCGAGATTGTCGAGGGTCTGGACATCATGATCGTGCGGGAGCTGACAGGCGGCGTATACTTTGGCGAGCCAAAGGAAATCGTCACACTGGAAAACGGCGAGCAGCGGGCGGTCGATACGCAGGTCTACACAACGCACGAAATCGAGCGCATCGCACGGGTGGCTTTCGATCTCGCACGGGTGCGCAACAACAAGGTGACCTCGACCGAGAAGCACAACGTCATGCGCTCGGGCGTTTTGTGGAAAAAGGTCGTTACGGCGCTTCACAAGCGCGAGTATTCTGACGTGACGCTGGAGCATCATCTTGCGGATGCCTGCGGCATGCAATTGGTGCGCTGGCCAAAGCAGTATGATGTCATTGTCTGCGACAATCTTTTTGGCGACATGCTCTCGGATGTTGCGGCCATGCTCACCGGCTCACTGGGCATGCTGCCTTCTGCTTCGCTGGGTGCGCCTGATGCGGTGACAGGCAAGCGCAAGGCGCTGTATGAGCCGGTGCATGGGTCGGCACCGGATATTGCAGGCAAGGGCCTCGCAAATCCGTTGGCCATGATCGGCTCCTTCGCCATGGCGCTGCGCTATTCCTTTGGTCTGGGAGAAGCCGCCGATCTGCTCGACAAGGCGATGGCTGATGTGCTCGCCAGTGGCATACGGACGGCTGATATTGCTGCGAAGGGGCAGAATGCTGTGGGCACCACCGATATGGGTGATGCGGTTGTTCAGGCTTTGGCCAAACTCAATTGATGCGGAAAACGCGCCTCAGGATGGAGAGCGCGACCAGGTGAACCATCACCGAGCCAATGGCAAAGGCCGACACCATGGTGATGTCGGGAGATGTCATGCGGCCGTAGAACTTCTGGTAGGCCGCAACACCGACGAAAATGCCCAGCATGCAGATGAAGGCATTGCCGAACAGGCCAAAACCCAGACGCTGCATGATCATGTCGAACAGCCAGCCCACAAGCAGTGAAATGCATACCGCTATCAGGATGATCAGCATGAACTCATTGCTGCTCAGGTGGGACAGGCCCAGAATCTTCAACATGGCGTTTCACGTGCTCCGCACATTGTTTTTCAACATCAGCATGGACGCGAGTGCTGAAAGAACCGTTACAGCACAAATTTCAGGTAGCGCTCAGTATTGCAGGCGCGCACCAAACAGCCAGATATTTGATGATATGTTGTTGCCCACTACATTGGATGTGCTGCGTTCATGGGCATAGTTGGCCCGCAGCACGAGATTGCGGTTGACGCTATAGTCGACGCCAAGATTGGCCCGCAGGGTATCATCACTGCGGTTGATGCCGTTGAAATCCGCCCGTCCAAAGCTGGCCCCCGCATTGAATACGAGATTGCGCAGGAAGGCATGGCTCAATTCCGCGCTCAGGCGGCGGGTAACAGAGCCGGATGAGCCTGTCTGTGTGGTTTCCTCAAACTCGGTTGTGCCGCGCAGGCGCAGTGTCGTGAGCGGTGAGACAGCCCAGGCCAGCGATCCTTCGACAACCGGACCGCGCAGTTCCCGCAAACGCTGGTCCTCGAAGCGGCGCAGGCCATAGCCAGCCAGCACTTCTCCGGTCAATGTGCGTGTCATCTCGAAACTGGTACCCAAGCGCAGTTGCAGGCCGTTCGAGTTTCGCTCGAAACCTGTGCTGTCAATGCGCTTGTCGTACTGTCGTGTATCGATCAGCGCTTCAGCAAACGGAATGATGCCGGGCGTAATTTCATAGCCGGTACGCAAGCGCAGGCCATACTGGGTTAAGTTGCGATCCTTCTGAGACAATGTCAGGCCATTGCGCAGTGTTGCATCGGTGAAATCTGAGCGGTCCAGCGTTGCGCGTGCGGAAACGGCAAGCCTGTTAAAGCGCTGGGTGATTCCCGCGGATGCACCGGTCTGGTAGGTGAGGGGACGGCCTTTGACGCTGTCTGTCAGATTGGCTGAACCAGGCGTCTGGGTGTCCAGTCTTCCGCGCAACTCGAAATCAAGGGCAGTGTCTTTGGATACGTCGTGACGATAGCCGATACGGGCCTGCGCGTCGGGCCTGTTAGCATCAGGTGTCGCCGAATACTTGCTGTAGCCCGCCTTGAATTCGGCTGTCGCCTCGTTGCTTGACCAGTCCGATCGCGCCGTGAATCCGGCTTCCGTGCGCGCCAGCGCCGAGCCTTTCTTTCGTTGGCCGGAGGCGCGGCGTTCCGGGTTGGTATCATAACCGATCTGGGTATCGAGCGTCGGAAAAATCAGGAAACTGCCCGTACGCAGTCCCAGGGGCGAATAGGGATCAACAGTGGCAGCCCTGCGCCGACGGGGAGTCAGGGGTGGCAAAAGACCCTGATTGACCAGTTGTTCGCCATTTGGGTTGATCACGGCCGTGTTGACCGGGCGCTCAAACCTGCGAAAATTCTGTTGTGTTGGCCGTCTCGCATCCAGAAGCTGCGGCGCTGTGCCACTGGCCACCGGGCCTTCAGGATTATTGACGGTGCGGCGTGTCACTTTCCGTTGCCGCAAAGGCCGCGATGTATCAGCGCGCGTGCCGGTTGGCGTGGTCAATGGCTGGTTGCGTGTGCTTTCAGAGGCAGTGCGCCCCGTGCGCGTGATGGGATCTTCATCCACAGTGCCCCGCAGCGCCGACTGGGCAAAAGTTTCCGGTGCCGCAAGCAGGGAGCTTGTGAGCAGAAACATGCCAAACCTGAGCCGTGTCGCGTTTTTCACACCCAAACGAACCTTTTTGGACCCTTTTCGTCCTTTCCAAGTCGTAAAGGCTTATGGTTAATGGAGCGTTAGAAACATGAAACTCTATGGCAACAGAGCCCTTGAGCGCGTATTTTCGCTTGTCGTTAGCATCCGTTTGTGCTTTTAAACGCCCATGGAATTGCAAAAACGCGCCGGTCTGGCGCGGTTTTTATTGGTAAGAGACCGAAAATGAAAATCCGCAACTCTCTCAAGTCGCTCATGAAGCGCCACCGTGATAACCAGCTCGTGCGTCGCAAGGGCCGTGTTTTCATCATCAACAAGACGCAGAAGCGCTTCAAGGCGCGTCAGGGCTGATCTTTACGTCAGCCGTTAATTTCAGGTTGGAAAACCTGATCACTTCTTGCGTGACCCTTTGACGGAACGTGCGTTGAACGATATCGTCGCTTCATGCACGTTTTTTCGTTTACCGGAAGAGCAGCTCTTGTTCTGATGTTGATAGTGCCAGCACAGGCGCAGCAGCCACGTGCACAAGTGACACCTCCTGCATCAGTTGCGCCCGCTGAACCACAACGCCGTTCACCTGATCCGCGGCATCAATCCCGCATGGATCAATTGTTCGAGCGTCTGGCAGCATCGAAGGACGAGGCCGAGGCCAACAGTGTTTCCGAGCAGATTGCGCGTGTCTGGTCACGTTCCGGCAGCGATACGCTGGACCTCCTGCTGGATCGTTCCAAAATTGCCCTGACAGCTACAGACAGTGAGTTGGCGCTTGATCTCCTCGATTCCATTCTGGCGCTTAAACCAGACTGGTCGGAAGCCTACAGCCGCCGCGCCGCCATCCATTTCCAGCGCAAGGACATGGATGCTGCGATGCGGGATCTGCGCCAGACATTGGTGCTGGAGCCGCGCCATTTTCAGGCCTTGGCTGGCATCGGCATGATCTTTCAGCAAGGGGGCAACCCCAAGCAGGCCCTGTCAGCCTTTCGCGAGGCGCTGAAGATCAATCCATATCTCAAGGGAATCAAGCAAGGCGCAGAAAAACTGGCGCTTGAGCATGACGGGCAGGATATCTGACGGGAAATTTCTCTTGTCGGCATGGTGGCGGGAGAAACGTGATGAAATCAGTTGTATCGAGAGCCAACATCCAGACAATCTTTCGATCTCTGTTCACGGCGATTTTCCTGTCCGCATCGGCCTTTGCCTTGTCATCCGGCCACGCCCGCAATGGCTCCATCGAAGTGGATGTCGAACTGGTTCTGGCCGTTGATGTCTCCTATTCCATGGATATCGAGGAGCAGCGACTTCAGCGCGAGGGCTATATCAAGGCTCTGACCTCGCCAGAAGTGCTTAATGCCATCCGTCAGGGAGCTGTGGGCAAGATTGCCATCACCTATTTTGAATGGGCGGGCGCCAGTTTCCAGCGTATCATCGTACCATGGCAGGTGATTGATGGGCCTGAAACGGCGGATTCCTTCGCGGCCAAGCTGATCGCTGCCCCCATAACGCGTTGGTATCGCACTTCCGTGTCCGGTGCGATCCTGTTCGGGCAGGAGATGTTCGAGAATAACGGCTATGATGCCGTTCGCCGCGTGCTGGATATTTCGGGTGATGGTCCCAACAATCACGGCATACTTGTGCAGGATGCCCGTGATCGCGCCCTGAAAGCGGGCATTGTCATCAATGGCCTGCCGATCATGATCAACAATGGCAGACGTTCTGTCTTCGATATGAGTGATCTTGACGATTACTATACCGATTGCGTGATTGGAGGCCCTGGTTCGTTCATGATTGCAATAACTGAGCGCGACCAGTTTGTTGCGGCTACCCGCTCAAAAATCCTGCGGGAAATTGCAACTGCGCCGGCATTTCTTCCTGATGGGGGGCGGATCATTCCCGTTAATGACGCAACACCTGACCGTAAACCGGTAAACTGCCGCATCGGTGAGCGGCAATGGGAAGAACGCTATAGAAATTAGGTTTACGCCGACACTGCGTTGACATTTCGACAACTCGACAGCGCCGACGGGGACCGCTACGAAACAGGAATGTTTCTGCGTCCTGGTACACTTGGAATAACCGCCGTTCTGGCCATGCTGACGGCAATTGGGCCCCTCTCGACGGATCTTTACCTGCCGTCACTGCCGGCTATGGAAAAAGCGCTGCTGACAAGTGGCGCAAAAGTACAGCTGACTCTATCTTTTTACCTCTTGGGTTTTGCCGTGGGGCAGATTTTCTACGGTCCGATATCAGACCGAATCGGAAGAAAACCCACCATTCTTGCCGGATTGGTTTTGTATTGCCTTGCCAGTGCTGCCTGCGCGCTGGCCAGTTCGATCGATACCCTGATTGCAGCCCGTTTCGTGCAGGCCTTCGGTGCAGCGGGCCCTATCGTGCTGGCACGCGCCATGGTGCGGGACATGTATGATGGTTCGCGGGCAGGGCAGGAACTCTCCCGCATGGGGATGATCATGGGGTTGGTGCCCGCCATCGCCCCTGTGCTGGGTGGTGTGCTTGAACCGATATTTGGCTGGCGATCCAATTTCTGGGCAGTACTGCTGGCGGGCCTGCTGCTGACAACTGTCGTGTTTTTCAAGTTGCCGGAAACATTGCGTGAAAAAAGGCCTGAATCCATATCATTGGGCGGTATTTTTCGCGGATTCGGAATACTTTTGCAGCACAAGGGCTTTCGCATCTACGTTTTGCTAGCCGGCTTTATTTACGCCGGGCTGTTCTGCTTTATCTCCGGCTCATCCTTTGTGCTGCAGAAAGTCTATGGACTTTCTCCGGGAAATTTTGGCCTCATGTTCGGTTTTTGCGTACTTGGCTTCATTGCGGGCACCATCATCGCCCAGCGTATGGTGCTGAAGGCTGGCATGGACAGGACAATCGGGTTTGGTGTGCTGTGGATGGCGATCGGTGGCGTGTCCATGCTGGTGTTTATGCTGATTGGGCCAGGCCATCCCGCCGAGGTCGTCTTGCCGATGACGCTTTACACCACCGGTCTGGGCATGGCGCTGCCGCAGGTCAATGCCAGTTCGATGATGCCGTTTCCGGACAGGGCAGGGGCGGCATCTTCCCTTCAGGGCCTGATTCAGATGTCATTTGCTGCTGCCGTAGGTGCCATGCTTGGGGCAACGCTGCATCTCTCGGCCATGCTGTTGCCAGTGGCCATCACGCTGATGGGTGTAAGCGCGCTGGGGCTTTTTGTTTTCTCGAAGAAGCAACGTCAGGCAGGCTAAAGACAGTTTGCCGGAATCGATGCTTTACGTACCGTGATTGTAAATATCGATAGGGAAGGTTGCAGATGGCGCGTGAAGACGAAGATCGTCCGGTCAAGGCTGCCAGACACGAGATCGGACAGGATCTGTCCCTGCTTTCGGTGTTTGAATTGCGAGAACGCGTTCAAATGCTGAAAGAGGAAATCGCACGTCTGGAGGCGATGGCAACGGCGAAGGATGCTGCAAAAAATGCTGCGGCAGCTTTTTTCAAGCCATAAGTCTTCATTCAAGCCATAAATCTATTTGCCCGAGTTTTTTGACAAGCCCTGAGTCCGGCTGACAGAGCCATTGTTGCGCCGGTAAAGCGCCCCATTTCAGGCCCATTTTCAGACAGACTGCGCCTCAAATGGGTGGCGCGTCGATCTGCGCCATCACCGATATTCCCAAAGGAGGATCAGCGCATGCTCGATTATTTTCGTTTCGGCATTGAAGAGGAATACTTCATCTCAAACAAGGCAACACGGCTCACACCCAAAAAACTCCCCCGCAATTTTCACCGTGATCTGCAGCGCGTCCTGCCAGATGTCATGCGTGCGGAAATGCTTCAATCCCAGATCGAGGTTGCCACGCCCCCCTCCCATGAGCTGGGTGCCGCGAAAGAGCTGCTCGCGGGCTATCGGCGCATGCTGGCTGCTGTCGCGGATGATCATGATCTGCTGGTCAGCGCCTCAGGCACACATCCGCTGGCCAGATGGGATATCCAGCGGGCGAGCCACAAGGCGCGTTATAATCTGCTGATGCATGAGTTGCAGATGCTGGGTGCGCGCAATATCGTTTGCGGGTTGCATGTGCATGTCTCAGTGCCTGATCCCTCGCTGCGCGTCGATCTGATGCGCCGAATGACCCCTTACCTGCCCGTGTTTCTGGCGCTTTCCACCTCGTCGCCCTATTGGCAGGCACGACGCACCGGCCTTATGGGGTATCGCCTGGCGGCCTATGACGAATTGCCAAGAACCGGCATTCCCGAGCTGTTCCGCGATCATGCAGACTACCAGTCTTATGTCGATGCGCTTGTGCAATCGCGTGCCATTCCTGATGAAAGCTATATCTGGTGGGCCATCAGGCCATCGGCCAAATATCCGACACTAGAATTGCGCATTGCCGACAGTTGCACCCGCGTGGAACACACCATTGCCATTGCGGCACTCTATCGCTGCCTTGTCCGTCATCTGGTGCGGGAGGAAGCCCTTAACCGGGGTATTGGCGCTGCCGACCGAGCTATAGCCGTAGAAAACAAATGGATAGCCCAGCGCCACGGTATTCACGGGGCTTTCATAGACGCACCGACCCGCACAGTGCGTCCGCTGTCTGAGGTTCTGGCTGAAATGGTCGCCATGATCACGCCGGATGCCATTGCGCTCAATTGCGTGGCTGAAATCGAAACTTTGCAGGATATTCTCAGCTTCGGCACCAGTGCCGATCAGCAGATCGCGCTCGCTACGGATGCGAAAGGTCGCGGATTGACCAATGAAGAGGCCTTGCGCGGCGTGGTAGACTGGCTGGCAGCCACAACACGCGGCATGGGAACACCGGCAGTGCCGACAATGCACTGACGTTGATTCAGTAAAGGGTCGGGCATTAGGGTTGCCTGTCTGTGTTGCTATTGTGTAACGCACTTGCAGCAATGCCTGCATGTCCATGGACCCAGACGGCCAGTTCATGCGATAAGATGCACCAAATCAGGATTAAATAACCTTGAAACCCCGTGTTTTTCATCTTCTTGTTGTGGCACTGGGCATTTCGCTGACAAGTGGAACAGTGTTTGCGCAGGGTTTCACTCCCTTGGCATCAGCGCCTCAATCTGGGTCCTTTGGCCAACCGTTGCCCCCAGCGCCCCCGCCGGTATCCGCAGATGTTTCACCAACTAATCCCGGTGCAGCACCTGTTGCAAAGCGAACTGCGCGCAAGAAGCGTCCACCCGCTCCCCAGCGCAGCGCAGCTTTGCCCAAGGATAGCAGGCCGACATTCACGGCCCAGTCGATAGAATCGACACAATCCGCCGTGGCACGTTATCGTGGCATTGTTGCGAATGGCGGTTGGAAGCGTGTGTCAGCAGGCAATGCTGAGCAAATTCGCGAGCGCCTGATCATCGAAGGTGATATTGGCGAAAGTGATGCTGTTCTGCGCGATGCAATCCGCCGGTTCCAGACCCGCCATGGCTTGCGTGACACGGGCGTTGTGGCAGGTGCAACACTGACCGCCATGAATGTGCCGGCACAGATACGTCTGCGCCAGCTTGAAGCCAGTCTCGGCCGCATGAAGGCCTCCAGCTTCGGCTTTGGCGAGCGATATGTGGTGGTCAATATCCCTGCTGCGGCTGTGGAAGCGGTAGAAGGCGGGGAGGTGCACCGTCGGTATGGTGCTATCGTCGGCAAGGCTGATCGTGCCTCGCCCCCGGTTGAGACGCGGATCACCAGCATCAATTTCAACCCGACATGGACCGTGCCAACATCGATCATCAAAAAGGATATCATCCCCAAGATGCAGAAGGACCCGGGCTATCTTAGCCGGTCGAAGATCAGGGTTCTTGATGGTCGTGGCAAGGAGATCAGTCCGCAATCGATTGACTGGTCGACCGATCGCGCCCTGAATTATACTTTGCGACAGGACCCTGGGACCGGAAACTCTCTGGGGCAGATACGCATTGATATGCCCAACAATCTGGCCGTGTTCATGCACGATACACCGAGCAAGGGCCTTTTTTCGGGTGACAACCGTTTCTTGTCATCGGGCTGTGTGCGCGTGGATGGCGTGCGTGATCTGGCAACCTGGCTGCTGGCGCCTGGCAATGGCTGGGATCGTGGCGCTACAGACGAAGCGATTGCTGAAGGCGAGCGGAAGGACGTGCGCCTTGCGCGGGCGGTTCCCGTCGCCTGGACCTATTACACAGGCTACGGCATGCCCGATGGTTCAGCCCATTTCCGTTCTGATATCTACGACCTCGATTCAAAGGGCGGTGGTCAGCCTATAGCGTTTCGCTCAACACCCCAGTCGCCTCAACAGGGGGAAGTGCCATCGCAGGCAACAGGCGGATTGGAGCCTGCTCCGCTTGAGCCGCCTGTACGCAGTTTCTGGGACCTGTTCAGACCGCAGTGACAGGGCGTCAATCCTGACGGTAAAAACCTTGAGGCTGTGAGCTATCATTTTGACGGCTCAATAATGCCGGTAAATCGCCACATTCCCGGACAAAAAGAAGCGAGAGTGATTCGAGGGCTGACTATGGATCGTTGTTCGCAAAAAGCGGCAGTACAGAATCTAATCGTGGCTGCCATCCTGACGTTCGCTACCGTGGTTGCGCTGATCCCTTTGGCACGTGGATTGTCCTGAAAATTCTTTTTTGAATCTCTTGGTGCAGTTAACCATCAACCTTAAACCCGCCTTAAAGTGATATCAGGCATTTTCACGATCAGGATAATGGTTTCCTGTCAGAGAGCCTGAGGCACTATGGGGCGCCCCCGGACCAGCACCCGCATTGAACCGCGTTTTGACGGCGATAGCCGCCAGAACACGAAGCATGGCGATTTTGATATGCGCGATGATGATCGACCTGCACCTCGCCGTGATCGCGGCTCGGTGGCAAACAAGCGCAACCGTGGTGGCGGAGGGCGCAGACAGCGCCGCTCCTGGATCGGTCGTTTGTTCTATTGGGGGTTCACATTAGGCGTCTGGGCATTCATTGGCCTGCTCGGGTTCTTTGCCTACCATGCCATGAAATTGCCGCCGATTGATCAGCTCGCGGTGCCCAAGCGTCCGCCCAATATCGCCATTCTTGCGAGTGACGGAACACTTATTGCCAACCGGGGTGAAACCGGTGGCAGTACCGTAACGATCAAGGAATTGCCGCGCTATCTGCCGCAGGCCTTTGTCTCCATCGAGGACCGGCGATTCTACAGCCATTTCGGCATTGATCCCATCGGCATCGCGCGCGCCATCATGCGCAATGTGACGGGCGGAAAACTGTCGGAAGGCGGTTCGACGCTGACACAGCAACTGGCCAAGAACTTGTTTTTGACACAGGAGCGCACGGCTTCCCGCAAGGTGCAGGAGGCGATTCTCGCGCTCTGGCTGGAGCGCAATTACAGCAAGGACCAGATTCTGGAGCTGTACATGAACAGGGTTTATTTCGGCTCCGGCGCGTATGGCGTGGAAGCGGCAGCCCAGAAGTACTTTGGTAAATCCGCGCGCTCGGTCACGGTGGCGGAGGCGGCTGTTCTGGGCGGCCTTGTGCAGGCACCCTCACGTCTTGCGCCCAACCGTAATCCAGAAGGTGCAGCGGAACGTGCTGCTCTGGTTATTTCAGCCATGGTGCGGGATGGCGCCATAAAGGATGCTGATGCCAAGGTTGCATTGGGTGCACCCGCCAGATCCCGCCGTCAGGCGGGGGCAGGATCGATGAACTATGCCGCCGACTGGGTTGTCGATGTGCTGGATGATTTCATCGGTTCTGTGGAACAGGACATCGTGGTGACGACCACAATCGACCCCGCCATGCAGCGCATGGCGGAATTGGCACTGGTGAGCGAACTGGAAGGCAAGGGCAGCAAGCTGGATATAGGACAGGGAGCAGTTGTGGCCATGACACCGGAAGGTGCTATCCGTGCCTTGGTCGGAGGCCGTAACTACAGCGAAAGCCAGTTCAACAGGGCTGTTGCCGCAAAGCGCCAGCCGGGCTCCGCTTTCAAGCCCTTTGTCTATCTGACAGCGCTTGACCGCGGATTTACACCGGAATCACCGGTGCTGGATGCGCCCATAAACATCAAGGGCTGGAAACCTGAAAACTACACCCGCGAGTATTTTGGCGAGGTTTCCATGCAAAAGGCCTTGGCTACATCATTGAACACGCCGGTGGTGCGGATGATCCAGGAGTTGGGTCCGCGTAGTGTGGTGCGCACAGCGCAAGGGCTTGGCATATCATCACCTTTGCAGGCACTGCCATCCCTTGCACTTGGTACATCCGAAGTTACGCCGCTTGAACTGACGGCTGCCTATGCCGCCTTTGCTAACGGTGGCACGGCCATTATTCCCCATGCAATTGTTCAGGTAAAAACAACATCTGGTAGAGTCATCTACACCCGCAAGAACCGGGACCTTGGCCGCACCATGACAGTGGAGCATGCGGGCATGATGAACCAGATGCTGCGTGAAACGCTGGTGTCAGGCACCGCCCGCAAGGGTGACTTGCCGGGTTGGCCGGCTGCCGGAAAAACCGGTACGACCCAGGACCATCGGGATGCTTGGTTCGTCGGTTACACGGGTCACCTCGTTACCACAGTATGGCTAGGAAACGATGATGGCGAGGAGATGAAGAAAGTCACTGGTTCTGGCCCGCCAGTCGAAATCTGGCAGCGGTTCATGAAGGAAGCGCATGTCAATGTGCCAGTCGCTGGTCTGCCCGGTCTCAGCTGGCGCGGAATGGCCGTTGCTGCGCCTGGGACTGGGCCATTACTGCCTCCGGCCAGCGTCGGGCAACAGCAGGCATCCCCTGCGAGATCGGCCCAGCGTCCGGTATTGCAAATGCCAGCAACAGATAGTGATGCCAGCCCTTTGCGCTTCAACTTGCAAAATCAGGGGCCTACAAAAGATGAGCGCAGCTTGCTACAGCGACTGATCGGCGGCTGATTTATTCCGCCTTTTTCAGCTTTCCCAGCATGTGGGAACCGACACGCCGCATGAAATCGCCAAGCTGCTCGCATTCCTCGGCGGTCAGTGCCAGCATCATGTTCTCGATGACCTGCACATGCATGCCAAGCGCCTGTTGCGTCAGTAGTTGCCCCTCCGCTGTCAGGCGCAAGCGCCGAACGCGCCGGTCTTTGCTGTCGGCTGTGCGCATGACCAGTCCACGTCTTTCCAGTTCTGGCAAAAGCATGGAGAGATTGGATCGCCCCACCAGCAATCGATTAGCCAGCTCCTGCTGTGTCAGATCAGGAAACCGGTATATATTGGCCAGAATGTCATAGTGCGGCAATTTCAAACCAAAGGGACCCAGGCCGTTGGTCATGGCTTTTTCGACCAGTGCGTGAACCTTGGCTACGGCAACCCAGTTGCGGAAGCGCGGCAGCAGCCAGGGAACGTCAGGCTCCATCTCCGGTTTTTGATCGGGTGGCACAGATTGTCCTTGTGAATGTTCAAGATTGAACATATATGTTCAATCTTGAACTAATGTGAGGGAAGAGAATGTCATATGATGCGCTCAAGGTCATCCGCCCATTTGTCAAGCTAGGCTCGGCCATTGCCCCCAGAATGACAGGAAATGCGGCCTTTCGCTTGTTCTGCACACCGCCCAAAGTGCGCGGCATGGACGATAAGCAGCGCAAGCTGGCCGAAAGGTCAGAGGCGCGCATGGCTGACGCTGAGCAAGCCCGTGTGCCATTCGAGGGTGGTGAGGTGCAGACCTACCTGTTCAGAACAAAGTCAGTTGCTCCGCTCGGCACAATCCTGCTTGTGCATGGCTGGACGGGCCAGGCCGCTTTCATGTCAGCTTTTGTGGAGCCGCTGAACATGGCAGGATTTGATGTGTTGGCCCTTGATCTTCCTGCCCATGGTAAATCCAAGGGCAGGCATCTGCATATACCCTTGGGTGTTGCAGCCCTGCATGCGGTGCGCGAGCGCTTTGGTCCGTGGTACGGTATTGTGGCCCATTCCTTTGGCGGCGCGGTTGCCTCATCCTTGGTTGCGGGTGCCGTGGAAGGCTTCCCGCCAGTTTGGCTGCATCGTCTGGTGCTGATTGCGACACCCTCTTCCATGCCCGCCTTGTTTCGCTGGTTTGGTGAAGCAGTCGGGCTTTCAGAGCGCGGCCATGGCTTTTTCAATGACAATGTCATGCGCCTTGCAGGACGCAGGCTTGAGACTTTCGAGGGGGATGAATTGCTGCGGGCAGCCAAGGTAAAGACGCTGCTGTTGCATGCGCCCGATGACAAGGAGGTGGCCTTCGACAATGCAGAAACTATGCAAAAAGCGGGCAGTTTCGTGCGCCTGCAACCTATGCCCGGTCTTGGCCACCGCCGTATTCTTTATGCACCCTCTACAGTGGCAGCAGTCGCAGAGTTCATTAAGCAAGTGTGAAAGATGACACGGCAAACACTTGCTAACCACAGTTGGTAAAAGCTCTTCCCGATTCACCACTGGTGAAAGCGTATGGTTGATAATGCACCTGTTTTAAGAGGTGCATATCATGAACTGGATCAGTTTGGCAGGGACGGCGGTGTGCTCGCTGGCCATATTCGCAGGTGCAGCACAGTCCCGCGAGCGCGTGGCGTTTGCCAGTTCTCACAGTGCAGGCGAGATCGTGGTGCGTCAGGGAGAACGAAAACTCTATCTCGTCCTTGGGGACGGCACGGCGCTGCGCTATAATGTAGCTGTCGGCAAGGCCGGCAAACAATGGTCTGGGCGTACGCCGATTGTTGCAAAATACCACGAGGTCGCTTGGTCGCCACCACGATCCGTCAAGCGGGACAGGCCATGGCTGCCTGATGTGATCAAGGCCGGTGATCCCTCAAATCCGATGGGTGCGCGTGTCCTGTCATTGCCCGGTGAATACGCCATCCACGGCACCAGCGCCTCGATGCGCGGCTCTATCGGCACTGCCGCATCCTATGGCTGCATCCGTATGCTGAACGAGGATATCGTGCATCTTTTCGACCGTGTGCAGGTTGGAACGATGGTGACTGTTACCCGCTGAGGTTCTCGCGGTTGGTTGGCACAAGCACCGGATCTGCCTGGCGGAGTACGCGCGCGAGTTTCCTGACCATGGCAGGGTGAAAAACCTGCTTGGTTGCCTCGATCACATGCACGCCCGCGAAAGGCAGGCCGAGTGTTCGGCCCACGCGATCCCATGCCTTTGCCGTTTTTAACAGCAGGCGTTTTTTCACCGGCGGCACATAAAGCGCCTCGCCCCAGTGCACGGGCGTGAATAGTGCCTGACGCATGAGTGCCGTGATCTGTCCGCGGCTGAAGGGCTGGCCATGACCGAACGGCGTGAGGTCCATGCGCGCCCAGAGTCCTGACCGGTTGGGTGCAATGACGATCAGGCGTCCGCCCGGTGATAGCACGCGCCAAAGCTCCGTCAGCAGGGCTGCTGGTTGGTGGGCCGTCTCCAGGCTGTGCGCCAGGATGATGCGGTCAACCGAGCCATCCCGCAGTGGCAACTGGTCCGCATCGACCAGTGCGGAGGATGACAGGCCACTGGAGGGCCAGTTAACCACGCCTTGCGCGGCAGGCATAAAGGCGATGCTTCGGATGGCTTCTTCCCGAAACGGGCCGAGGTACGGCGTGGCATAGCCAAGACCCATGACCACCATGCCATTCAGGTTTTCCCAGCGGTTGCGGATGGCAGTCAGCAGCAGGTCGCGCGTCACCTCGCCCAGCGGGCTGGCGTAGAAGCTGCGGAGATCGACGATGTCGATGGACATGGTTTGCCTTGAAAGTGTAGCAGGGGGACAACAATTACAGACATTGATCTACAGACATCGTCCCCAAAGGTGAAGCATGGTCGCAATACGTCAATATATCAGCCGCACGGATAATTTTTCGGTTCTTATCCATGATCCCAAAACGGGCGCGACGGCCGCCATCGATGCACCTGATGAAGTCTCGATCATGAAGGGATTGGCCGAAACCGGCTGGAAATTGACCGATATTCTCGTCACCCATGAACATTTTGACCACATCGAGGGCATTCCCGCACTCAAAGCCCGCTTTGGCTGCCGCATCGTGGCACCGCGCAAATCAACCGGTGTTCCCGCCGTCGATCAGGTCGTCGGCGAAGGTGATACGGTCAAGGTGGGTTCGCTGGTGGCGACAGTGCTGGATACGCCGGGACACTGCCCCGATCATATCGCCTATTGGTTCCAGCAGGAAAAGACCGTATTTGCGGGGGATACCCTGTTTGCCCTGGGATGCGGCCGCATTTTCGATTGCACGGCACAGGAATTCTGGGCATCGATGCAGAAGTTTGCGGCCATGCCTGATGATACGGTCGTATACTGTGGCCATGAATATACCCTCGGCAACGCCCGCTTTGCGCTTACTGTTGATCCTGAAAACATGGCCCTGCGCACACGGGCTCTCGACATCGAGAACAAGCGGGCACAAGGCAAGGTGACGCTGCCGACCACCATTGGTCTGGAGCGCGCAACCAACCCCTATCTGCGTGCTGGCGACGTCGCGGTGCAGGCTGCCATCGGCATGTCAGGTGCCGCGGCTGAGGCTGTGTTTGCAGAGCTGCGCGAGCGCAAGAACAGGTTCTGACATGAATGATCTGACCGCAGCTGAAGTCATCCGCCTGCTTGAACTGAAACCGCACCCTGAGGGTGGACACTTCCGCGAGACGTGGCGGGATAGCCGGGTTGTGGAGGGTGGTCGCGCCGCTTCGACGCTGATCTATTATCTGCTCGGTACAGGCGATGTGTCCGAGTGGCACAGGGTGGATGCCGCGGAGGTGTTCCACTGGTATGCGGGCGCACCTCTCGTCATGACCCTCAGTCCCAATGGACACGATGCCGAGGCGCATTATCTGGGGCCTGATCTGAAAGCCCGACAACGTCCTCAATTAGTGGTTCCCCAGGGCTGGTGGCAGACCGCCACATCGCTGGGTTCATGGACACTGGTGGGTTGCACCGTGGCACCCGGCTTTGAATTTGCTGGCTTCGAAATGGCACCTCCCGACTGGCGTCCCACACCGCGTGGCAGCAGACTGGACTGATCCTGATGGATATTTACACCTCACCAAAGTTTTAGTGCAGACTTGGAGTTGTGGATTTGTCCCTCTACCGGTCACGGATAAAGGCATGTGCGGATTTATGCTCATTGCCATTGCGCTCCAGCACCGGCCTGCTAGCTTGCCTTGGTCATGATCCTGCCGTGATGTTGCTCTGATCTGGACGTCATCAGTTTTGGGATTTGACGCACGGGGAGTCTGATGAGCCAATTTCGCAAGGTCATGTTCACACATCTGCTGCTCGCCTGCATTACGGCAGGCCTGTTGTTGTCCTCAGACGCCCATGCCCAGAAAGCCTTTGTCAGGGATGATCTGGCGACCAGTGGCGCTGCCCTCGAAGAGCGCCTGAAACGTCAGGTGGCGGTAACGGGCACTGTTGATGCCAATGCATTGTTGCGCCAGGCCGAGGTTCTCATGGCGCGCAATGATGCCCGCCGCGCTCTGCCTCTTGTCAATCAGGCCGCCATGGCTGCACCGCGCAACACCAGTGCATGGCGTGCCATGGCGCGGGCTGCCATTGCCATCGAGGCCAAGGATTACCGTGAGAAATACGAGTTGCAGGAACAGGCTCTGTCCGCGGCTTATCTGGCCTATCAGCGCTCTGGCGAAAAGGCCGATGAAGCCCTGTCGCTCAGGGTGCTGGGCCTTGTGTTGCGAACGCGGGAAATGTGGCGGCCCGCACTGACAACCTATCGCTTAAGTCTGGAAGCCGAGGAAAATACGGATGTCCGCAAGATATATGAGGATTTGCGGGACAAGCGCGGGTTTCGGCTCACCGAAAACAAGACAGACTCTGATTCCGCCACGCCGCGTACCTGCTTCACTTTCTCAGAGCCTCTGGCACGGGGCCGCATTGATTTTGCACCCTATGTCGCCATTACAGGAGCCCGCGGCGATACCGCAGTGACGGCGGAAGACGCGCAGATCTGCGTCGAGGGTCTGCGCCACGGCGAACGCTACGGCGTGATTCTGCGGCAGGGTCTGCCCTCATCAATCCCCGGCGAGGTGCTGGCCAGAAACGCGGATTATGACATCTACGTGCGGGACCGGACACCGTCCGTACGTTTCAGCGGCAAGAATTACGTGCTGCCGCGCACAGGTCAGCAGGGCTTGCCGCTGGTTTCGGTCAATGCTGCCAAGGTAGCGCTGAACGTCGTGCGTGTGGGTGATCGCAACCTCATCAACACCGTACACGGCTCGGATTTTCTCGCCCAGATGACGCGCAACGAATTGAACGATGTTGCCGAGAATCGTGGTCAGAAGGTCTGGTCCGGCACCATGGATATCAAGACAGAACTGAACAGGGATGTGACTACGGCATTTCCGGTGAGTGAGGCGTTAGGCAAGTTGCAGCCCGGCGTTTATCTTCTGGTGGCCTCAGCGGTCAGTGGCAATGAAACGGCTCCGGCGGCAAGGGCCGATGACAGCGATGATTCCAGCGAGAGCGACAAAAGCGCCGCTCAATGGTTCGTGGTGTCCGATCTTGGGTTGACGAGCTTTTCAGGCAGTGACGGTCTTCATGTGCTTGTGCGTTCACTGGCGGATGCGAGTTCCCTGCGCGGTGTGGAGGTGCAGCTCATTGCCCGTAACAACGAGGTGCTTGGAACAGCTACGACGGACGCCAATGGTCATGCCCGGTTTGACGCTGGATTGGCACGCGGCACGGGCGGTCTCTCCCCCGGTTTGGTGACGGCCCGTATCAGCGAGGATTACGGCTTCCTCGATCTCAAGCAGTCAGCGTTTGACCTGACGGATCGCGGCGTCAAGGGACGTGTCGCGCCTGAAGGACTGGACGCCTTCCTGTTCACCGAAAGGGGCGTTTATCGGTCAGGTGAGACTGTCTACCTGACCGCCATGGCGCGAGATCCCAAAGGTGTTTCTGTCACAGGTCTGCCGTTGACGATGGTGGTCAAGCGACCGGACGGTGTGGAATATCGCAGGCAAGCCGTACAGGATCAGGGGGGTGGGGGCCGCGCTTGGTCAATCCCGCTGGTTGGTGGAGCATCCACCGGTACATGGCGCGTGCAGGCCTATGCTGATCCCAAGGGCAGCGCAATTGGCGAAGTGACATTTCTGGTCGAGGATTATGTGCCCGAGCGGCTTGATGCCGACATCAAGCCAAGGCGTCCTGCCCTGCGCTCAGGCGAGCCTGCCGAGATCGATGTGGAAGCGCGCTATCTCTACGGTGCGCCGGGTGCTGAACTGGAAGTGGGTGGTCAGATCACCATACGGGCTGCTGCCGATCATGCCATTCCCGGTTTCAAGGGCTACAGGATCGGGTTGACCGATGAAACTGTCGAGGCCGTCAAGAACGATATCGACGACAGGCAGACTACGGACGCGCAGGGCAAGGCACGGCTTTCACTCGCACTTGCCGAACCGGCAACAACCTTGCCGCTGGAAGCCGAGATCGCCTTGTCGATTTCCGAGAATGGCGGACGCGGCATAACGCGAACAGTCACTTTGCCCATTCTGCCCAAAGGCAATGTGCTTGGCGTAAAGCCTTTGTTTGAGGATGGAGCGTTGGGTGAAGGCCAGACCGCCACTTTCGATGTTATCATGGGCACTGGTGAGGGGCGCAGGCTTGGTCGGCCAAGCGTGAAATGGACGCTGTCGCGTATCCAGCGCAACTACCAGTGGTTTTTCCGCGACGGCAGCTGGAATTTTGAGGCGGTGAAGACCACGCGCCGCGTTTCCGATGGCGAGATCAATGTTTCCGCAACCGCCACTGCCCGTATCGAGACACCTGTTAGTTGGGGAAGCTACCGTCTGGACGTGCGCGCCGAAGGCAACGATGGCAGCGAAACTGCCGTGACCTTCGATGTCGGTTATGTAGCTCAGGCCAAGGCCGACACACCCGATGTGCTGGATGTGGCGCTTGATAAAGCTGCCTATGCCGGGGGTGAAACCATGCAGGTGCGGATTGCCCCACGCTTTGCCGGCAAGGCGACATTGGCGGTTGTCAGCGACAGGGTTCATGCCATCCAGACTGTTGATCTGCCTGCCGGCGGTTCAACCATTCCTGTCCGCATTGATGGCACATGGGGAGCATCAGCCTATGTTGTCGTGTTGGCCCATCGCCCACTCGACCAGCAGGCGCAACGCATGCCGGGGCGTGCCATTGGACTGTCGTGGTTCTCCATCGGAAAGGCACAGCGCACACTGATGGTCGAAACCGGCGCGCCTAAGATGGTGCGTCCCCGTGGCAAGCTCGATCTTCCCATCAAGGTCACTGGTGTGGCCGCTGGCGAGGAGGCGTTTGTCAGTGTGGCTGCTGTCGATATCGGCATTCTGAACCTGACGCGTTACGCCCCACCCAATCCGGTCGAGCATTACTTTGGCCAACGTCAGCTGGCGGGTGAATTGCGTGATCTGTATGGATATCTGATCGATGGGATGCAGGGCACCCGCGGGGCCTTCCGTTCGGGCGGTGACGCCACACAGCAGACTACGGCGGGGGACAAACCCACGCAGGAGCCGCTGGCGCGTTATTCAGGCGTGGTCAAGGTGGGCGCTGACGGCACGGCGCAAATCAGTTTTGATCTCCCGGCTTTCAATGGCTCGGTCAAGGTCATGGCTGTTGCCTGGACAAAATCGCAGGTCGGACAGGCATCCAGCGATGTGTTCATCCGCGATCCCGTTGTTGTGCAGGCGACATTGCCGCGCTTCCTGGCCATTGGCGACGCTTCGCGCTTCCATGTCGAGATCAACAATGTGGAAAGCGAAGCGGCGGACTATCAGCTTGAGGTTGATGTCAAAGGCCCGGTGACGGTTGCGGCTGAAGCTGCGCGCCGCAGTTTCCGTCTGGCCAAAGGGCAAAAAACGCAAGTGACGATTCCGGTTCTTTCAGCGGGGCTTGGTACGGCAACTTTTGGTCTGCGACTCTCAGGTGCGGGCCATGATCTGTCACAGGAGGTCCGCGTCAAGGTTCTGCCGTCAGCACAGGCTCTTGCAAACCGCACGGTGCGGCCATTGCCCGCTGGGGGCAGCATCACCATCAGTCCAGATCTGCTGGCGGATATGCTGCCGGGTTCAGGCAGCGTGGCGGTGTCGATCTCGCCCTTTGCGGCGCTGGATGTGCCAGCCTTGCTCAAGGCGCTGGACCGCTATCCTTATGGCTGCACAGAGCAAACCGTCAGCCGCGCCATGCCTCTGCTCTATGTCAATAAGTTGGCATCGATCGAGCATCTGGCGATGGACGAAACGGCGGAAGCCCGCGTGGCCGCCGCCATTGACAAGGTGCTGTCGCGGCAGGGTGCCAATGGCGCATTCGGTCTCTGGGGTGTAGGGGGTGAAGACCTCTGGCTTGATGCTTTCGTTACCGATTTCCTGACCCGTGCGCGCGAGCGCGGGCAGGCTGTTCAGGCCATTGGTTTCAATCTGGCGCTGGACCGCTTGCGCAATCAGGTCGTCAATGCCGGTGATATCCGTAGTGAAGAGGCTGCTGGCATCGCCTATGCGCTCTATGTTCTGGCGCGCAATGGCCGCCCCGTGATGGGTGATCTGCGTTATCTTGCTGACAACAAGCTGAAGGATTTTACCACGCCTATGGCCAAGGGTCAGATTGGTGCGGCACTCGCCCTGCTGGGCGATCGCGGACGGGCCAAGACCGCATTTGATGAGGCCGTCACGACGCTGGCTTCGGCCCGCAGCGATGGACTTTCGCGTCCCGATTACGGCTCTCTCTTGCGTGATGGCAGCGGTCTGCTGACATTGCTGGCCGAGGCAGGCAGTGAGCGGTCAGAGTTGATGCGTGTATCCTCGGCTGTGGAAAGAGCCCGCGGGCAGGTCAATTACTCCTCGACGCAGGAGCAGACCTGGATGGTGCTGGCCGCACAGGCGCTGGCGAAAGAGGCCGAGAGCTTTCAACTCGTGGTGGATGGCACAAACCGCAGCGGAGCTTACTATCGTACCTTCCGCGAGTCTGAGCTTGATGCCAGGTCCGTGACAATCAGCAATCCGGGGCAGGGGGCGGCGCGCGCGGTCATCACCGTTTCGGGCGCATCCCTTCAGCCGCTGCCTGCACTGGAACAAGGCTTCAAGGTGGAGCGAACGCTCTACTCGATGAAGGGTCAGCCGGTTAGCTGGACTGCCATTCGCCAGAACGAACGCTATGTGGTGCATCTCAAGGTCACTGAACCCAAGGCCAGCTACGGCCGTATTATGCTGGTCGATCCGTTGCCCGCGGGGCTTGAGATCGAGAACCCCAGCTTGACCGAAGGGGCACAGGTGGAGGGATTGGCTGTTACCAAGAGTGAGATTGCCCCGGTCCACACCGAGGCGCGGGATGATCGCTTCGTGGCGGCCTTTGATCGCAATCCCGGCAACAAGACCGAGTTTGGCGCAGCTTATGTTGTGCGGGCCGTAACCCCGGGGCGCTATGTTCATCCCGCAGCGGCGGTGGAGGACATGTACCGTCCGGATCGCTTTGGCCGGGGCGCTTCAGGCATAGTCGAGGTGCAGGCCGCGCGATGAGCAGGCCGCTGCGATATCCGCAGAGGGTGATGGCTGCAGGCGTTGCCCTGCTCGCAGTCTTGCTGCTGCCCGGAGCCCTGCTGATCAGCTGGTTGCGTCTTGCCCCACTCGACATGGCGGCCGTTACCGAGCGCTCGCCCATCGTGCTGGACCGCAATGAGCAGTTGCTCAGGGCCTTCACCATGGCCGATGGTCGCTGGCGCATGCCCACCACCGTTGGAGATGTCGACCCGCGGTATCTCAGCTTGCTGCTGGCTTTCGAAGACAGGCGTTTTCGCACCCATGCCGGTGTCGATGGGTTGGCGCTGGCGCGGGCGACCGTTCAGGCCTTGCGTGCCCGGCGCGTCGTATCGGGTGGCTCCACCATCACCATGCAGGTGGCTCGGTTGATAGAGCCGCGGCATGAACGCAGCTTTGCTGCCAAATTGCAGCAGATGGCCCGTGCCATTGATCTGGAGCGGCGGTTTTCCAAGGACGAAATCCTGACGCTATACCTGTCGCTGGCACCCTTTGGCGGTAATATCGAGGGCATTCGCGCCGCCAGTTTTGCCTATTTTGGCAAGGATGCGCGGCGCCTTTCGCACGGAGAGGCGGCCTTGCTGGTGGCTCTGCCGCAGGCTCCCGAAGCACGCCGTCCGGACCGCTTCCCCGAGCGTGCCTCCAAGGCCCGTGCGCGTGTTCTGCATGCAGCGGCAAAAGCCGGTATCCTGCCGGAAGGCGAGCGCCAGTATGCCGCAACCGAGTTCATGCCTCGCGCAAGGAAGGACTTTCCCTTATTGGCGGCCCATATTGCGGAAGCAGCTTTGCGGGCTCAGCCCAACGAGCGTGTCCACCGCCTGACGCTGGATGCGGGGTGGCAGGCGCAGCTTGAACAATTGGCAAAGGAACGCGCATTCGCGGTTGGTCCCAGGGTTGCCGTTGCCATGGTGGTGGTTGAAAATTCATCAGGTGCGGTGCGGGCTTCCGTTGGCGGCGCTGGTTATTTTGCCGATGAGCGGGCAGGTGCAATGGACCTGACGCAGGCCTTGCGATCTCCTGGCTCCGCTCTCAAGCCCTTCATTTATGCCATGGCGTTCGAGGAGGGCATCGCTCATCCTGAAACGACACTGGAAGACCGGCCGCATCGGTTTGGCCTCTATGCGCCCGAGAATTTCGACCAGAGTTATCAAGGTACTGTCAGCGCCCGCAAGGCGCTCCAGATGTCGCTGAATGTGCCAGCGGTGGATCTCTTGGCCGCTGTCGGTCCGCAGCGGTTTCTCTCCCGTATGAAGCAGGCTGGTGCCGGTCTGGTGCTGCCACCGGACGGTGCGCCAGGGCTGGCGATTGGCCTTGGTGGCGTTGGCAGCACTTTGCGTGATCTGACCAGACTTTACGCCGGTTTGGCCCGGGGTGGAGAAGTGCCTGTTCTCAAGTTCCGGCTGGGCTTGGCCATGCAGGATGATGCTGCCCGCCTCGTTGATCCTGTGCCCGCATGGTATGTGGCCGATGCATTGCTGGGTGCGCCGCCACCACTCAATGCTCCAGCTGGGCGTATCGCCTATAAGACGGGCACGTCCTACGGCTACCGTGATGCGTGGTCTGTGGGTTTTGACCGCAAGCACACCATCGGCGTCTGGGTGGGACGGGCGGACAATGCTGCCGTTTCTGGCCTGATCGGGAGGGTTGTTGCGGCCCCTATCCTTTTTGATGCGTTCAGTCGCATCGGCATCGAGGCCGGTGTTGGCCCACGCCCGCCACATGCCATCGTGGCGCGTAATGGCGAATTACCGCCCCCCCTCAGGCATTTGCGCAAGGATGTGCCAAAGACGGCCGAGGCCATGACCTCGGCGAGCTTGCGGGTTGCCTTTCCGCCTGACGGTGCGCGTCTGGAGGCGACAGCTTTGCAAACCGATATGGCGGTCAAGATCACGGGTGGCGTTCCGCCATTTACGGCTTTCGTCAATGGTCACCCGGTGGCATCGTCAGCCCAGCGCCGCACGCTCAGCTTTGCGCCAACCGGGATGGGATTTCTGCGAATCTCGGTCATGGATGGCACAGGCGAAACTGACAGCGTTATGGTTCGCTTGCAATAAGACCAAAAAGAGACTTGTGTAACAACCGCTGTCAGGTCAGATCTTTGAAATGGGTACAGCATCACATGATCAATCACATTCCCATGGGCCGGATGGTCCGTGGAACAACATGGAATTACGGGTCAAGGCGCTGGAAACAGTGCTGGTCGAAAAAGGCTATGTCGATCCCGCTGCACTTGATGTGCTGATCGAAACCTATGCGCATAAAATAGGCCCGCGCAACGGTGCTCAGGTCGTGGCCAAGGCTTGGACAGATACGGCGTTTCTTGCCCGGTTGCGGACGGATGCCACCGCTGCGATTGCTGAACTGGGTTTCAGCGGGCGACAGGGCGAGCATATGCGCATCGTCGAGAACACCGCTGACATCCACAACCTTGTCGTCTGTACGCTCTGCTCCTGTTATCCATGGAGTGTACTGGGCCTGCCGCCGGTGTGGTACAAGTCGGCACCCTATCGCTCCCGCGCCGTTATCGATCCGCGCGGTGTGCTGGCTGATTTTGGTGTTGTGCTTCCCACCGACACCAAAATCCGCATCTGGGATTCCACCGCTGAACTGCGTTATCTGGTCATTCCCCGCCGCCCTGTGGGAACTGAAGGCATGAGCGAAATCGAATTGGCTAATTTGGTCACCAGAAACGCCATGATTGGCACAGGGCTGGTCCTTGTGTCTGGGAAGCAGCCATGAACGGCGCACAGGATTTTGGTGGCCAGATGGGCCATGGACCCGTTGTGAACGAGATAGACGAGCCATGGTTTCACGCGCCATGGGAGGCTCGCGCTCTAGCGCTGACGCTTGCCATGGGTGCGACGGGCACCTGGAACATCGACACGTCGCGCCATGCCCGCGAGAGTCTTCCACCAGTGATCTATCTTTCCGGCAGCTATTACGAAATCTGGATGCGCGGTCTGGCCAGATTGATGGTCAGCCATGGTCTTGTGACAGCTGAAGAACTGGACAGGGGTGAAGTGCTTGTGCCGCCGGTTACCGTCAAGCGGGTACTGAAAGCTGTTGATGTGGCTGCCGCTTTGGCCAAGGGCTCTCCCTGTGATCGTCCCTGCGATACGACGCCCCTGTTCAGGATTGGCGACAAAATCCGCTGTCACAACGACCATGTGACCACGCACACACGCCTGCCACGCTATATTCGCGGTGCCGTGGGAGAGGTGATGGAAAACCATGGTGCATTCGTGCTGCCCGATGCCAATGCACACGGCAAGGGGGAAAGCCCGACGTGGTGTTATAGTGTGCGGTTTCAGGCGCGTGATCTCTGGGGTGCGGGTGCCGATCCCCATTCGGAAGTGATGGTGGATTGCTGGGAGCCATATCTTGAGCAGGTGTGACTTACCGTCTGACATTCACGAACTGATCGGTTTGGGAGACGTCAATCCCGCTGCTTTTTCGGCACCTTGGGAAGCGCAAGCCTTCGCCATGGCCGTGCTGCTGCATGAGAAAGGCCTGTTCACATGGACGGAATGGGCGGAAGCCCTTTCAGGCGAAATCCGCCAGGCGCAACGTCTTGGTGATTCCGATAACGGGCGGACTTATTATAACCACTGGCTCAATGCGCTTGAGCGACTGGTTGTTGCCAAGGGTGTGGCGAGCGCTGGTCTGCTTGGCATTTTGAAAGACCGCTGGGACGATTCGGCCCGCAACACGCCTCACGGCGAACCTGTGTTGATTCAGGCTCCGCCAACACTGGTCCAGTGACCCATCAGCAGCAATAAACCAAGTGTCATGACGGCAAGCGCTGCCAGCACTTCAAGCCCCCTGATCAACCAGACCGCCCAGACTGAACTTCCGGATGCCAGTTTTACAGCAGCGGCCTTGAAATAGACGGCACAGGCCGCAATCGAGGCGGTTGTCATCGCCGTACCAATCGACATGGCGGCAACGGCAGCAATGCCTGCCCAAAGCACGCCTTGTGAGGCCGTGAAAACGAGAATCAGGATGGCGCCCGAACAAGGCCGAAGACCGGCAGCGAAAATGGCGGATGCGGCATCACGCCCCGACCAGCGCATAACCTGATCCGGCCCCGGCATATGCACATGATCACAAGCCTCCGGCTGGTTGCGGGAAAGGTACCACAGGCTTTTGAGCTTGCGCAGCAACAGCCAGAAACCAAACAGCGCGATGGCGGCATAACTCACTGTTTCGATGATGTTAATTGTCGAAGTCATCATCTGGCGGGTGCCCCCCAGAAGCAGAGTGATTATCCCTACCAGCGCTACGGCAACCACGCCTTGCAAAAAGGCGGCAAGTGTCGCTACTAGCGCTCCGCGCGCCAGGGCATTCTCGTTGGCAACGACATATGCGGCGACAATCGCCTTTCCGTGGCCGGGTCCGGCAGCATGAAAGATACCATAGGACAGCGCCAGCCCCAGCAGGGACCACAGGGCGGCCCAGTCTGATTTCAGGGCCCGCGCGGCTATGGTCATGGCGCGGGTGAATTCCGCTTGCTTGCCCAGGATGAAGGCGGCGATACCGGATGTCGGGCGACCCCCGGTACCTTCCAGCCCTCCGATGGAAAATGGGTTTTGTGGAGCCTGTGCATGCACCGACCAAGCTGACAGTACGCTTGCTATCAACAACAAGAAGATGAGTATGAAATAATCAGTGCGCAGTCTCATGGACAAGCAATGATAGCCTTGTTGCCAAATGAATCTGAAACGGCACTCTTGTTGGTCAGTGCCTGAAACATCTGGTCTGATAATCTGGCATAATTTGACAGATCGCTTTCCTTGGGGCGCTTGACGCTAAGAGTGCAGCCTTGTGGCGCACGCGACAGCACAACGGCATCATTGGCATCATCAAAGGCAAAGGCCACGAAGAAGCTGGGGTCGCTGACGTCAATCGTGACGGTTTTGCCCGGAACAGGCTTCTTCAGCGGCAGGGACATGAACAGCACCAGCGCGTTGCCATGAAACTCCAGCCGGTAGTTTTGCGGTTCGGCAAAATCGAGCTTTTTGCCAGCAGCCTTGCCTGCTGTGAAATAGCCGAAATCAACCAGTGATTCGACATTTACCTTGGCAAGTTCCGCCAGTTTGGCAGGGTCCAGCTTGCCATCAGCCAGCTTGGGAAAACCCATGGTTGCGAAGGCGGAATACTGTTCGTCGAAAGTCCAGACATGATTGACGCCGAGAAAATTGCCGTCTCCGTCATAGATCACCTCTGCTTTGGCAGCGACAAACACATGCGGATGCGCCTGAGCGGGCAGCGCCATTGCAAAAAATCCAACGACAAGAAGCATCAAACGAAACAGCATGCAATCCTTTATAGGGATGATGACTTCCACCAAACAATTTCATGATAAGACAAACTTGCGGCAAATTAAGGCAGCATGCACAGTGTGGCAAGATTTGTTTGGCGCTATGATTTGACCGGCGAACGCAGATATGTCAGTATTGCTGTCATAATTAATGTGCTTCAACAGAAGCGTTGACGGGCTGCTTGGGTAACCGGGCAAAAGGAGGGTCCGACATGGGTGAGCCTTTTCCACTGCGCGAGGTAACACTTGACGACAAGTTTGACCTGTCCAAGAAGCAGATATTTCTGAATGGCACGCAGGCCATCGTGCGCATGTTGCTTGTGCAGAAACATCGTGACCAGCAGGCGGGGCTCAACACCGCAGGCTTCATCTCAGGCTATCGCGGCTCGCCATTGGGCGGTCTCGACCAGCAATTGTTTCGCTCAAAGAAACATCTTGAGAAGGCCGAAATCGTCTTTCAGGCCGGTCTGAATGAGGAATTGGCTGCCACAGCCTGCTGGGGAGCGCAGCAGGCGGAACTGACAGGCGAAGGTAAATATGATGGTGTCTTCGGCCTTTGGTATGGCAAGGGGCCGGGCGTTGACCGCACCAGCGATGTGTTTCGCCATGCCAATCTGGCCGGATCGTCCAAAAACGGCGGCGTGATTGCGCTGATGGGCGATGATCATACCGCCGAAAGCTCGACGGTGGCGCATCAGACCGAATTCAACTTCGTCGACACGATGATCCCTATTCTCAATCCCGCCGGTGTGCAGGAACTGATGGATTACGGTCTTTATGCCTACGCTCTCTCACGGTTTGCAGGCACCTGGACGGCGATGAAATGCGTCAAGGAGAATATCGAATCGACCGCCTCGGTGGATGGTTCCCTGGACCGTGTGAAGATCGTCATTCCGCAGGATTTTATCATGCCGCCTGGTGGTCTGAATATCCGGCATGAACTGGATTTCATCGTGCAGGAAGCGCGACTGCATGAATACAAAAGAGCGGCGGCGGTTGCATTCATCAAGGCCAATAAACTCAACCGTACCGTGATTTCGGGCGGCAAGAACCCCAAACTCGGCATCATCAGTGTGGGCAAGAGCTATCTTGATGTGCGCCAGGCCATGGATGATTTGGGCATCGACGAAGCGATGGCCAACAAGCTGGGTATCCGCGTCTTCAAGGTGGCCTGCCCGTGGCCGATGGTGCCCGAAGAGATACTTGATTTTGCCCGTGGTCTCGACACCATCGTTGTGGTGGAGGAAAAGCGCTCTCTCATAGAGGTGCAGGTGAAGGAGGAGCTTTACGGCTCCGGCATGCAGCCCGTGGTCTTAGGCAAGCGCGATGAACGCGGCGAGTGGCTCTTTCCGGTCAAGGGGGCGCTGGACCCCAATGACATCGCCATTTCAATCGGCGAGAGGGTCTTGCGCCTGCACAGGAACGACGAGATCGCGTCGCGTGTTTCTGCCTTGCGGCAGGCGCAGGCGCGTCTGGCGGAAACCGTGGATGTTGGTACGCGCACACCGTATTTCTGCTCAGGCTGTCCGCACAACACCTCCACGCGCGTGCCGGAAGGATCGCGTGCTTCTGCGGGTATTGGCTGCCATTACATGGCGCTGTGGATGGACCGGGATACGGTAGGCTTCACAGCCATGGGTGGAGAGGGCGCAAACTGGGTGGGGGAAGCGCCATTCTCGAAGCGTAACCATGTCTTCCAGAATCTAGGAGATGGCACTTACAACCATTCAGGGGTTCTGGCCTTGCGCTTTGCCGTTTCGGCCAAGACGAACGTGACCTACAAGATACTCTTCAACGATGCCGTGGCGATGACCGGCGGGCAGGCCCATGAGGGCAGCCTGACGGTGGACATGATAGCCAATCAGGTGAGGGCGGAAGGCGTGCAGCGCCTCGCAATCGTCACGGATGAGCCGGATAAGTACAGCGGAAAGGTGGTATTTCCGACAGGTGCAACCATTCATCACCGCACGGAGCTTGATGCCGTGCAGCGCGAATTGCGCGAGATGGACGGTGTGACGGCGATTATCTATGACCAGACTTGTGCTGCTGAAAAGCGCCGCCGCCGCAAACGCGGCCTTTATCCCGATCCTGACAAGCGCGTGCTTATCAATGAATTGGTCTGTGAAGGCTGTGGCGATTGTGGACAGAAATCCAACTGTGTTTCGGTGCAGCCCATTGAAACGGAGTTCGGCCGCAAGCGCCGCATTGACCAGTCCTCCTGCAACAAGGATTTCTCCTGTCAGGATGGTTTCTGCCCTTCCTTTGTCACGGTGCATGG
>JANMLW010000254.1:0-10136 GCA_031372765.1 Hyphomicrobiales bacterium | reverse complement strand
TAATTGCCGGGATCCAGCGCAATGGTTCGCCGAAGGCGTCAAAAGTTCATTTGAAGAAGACACTTTTTGCTGGATTCCCGCTCTCGTGATCCGGCTGTGCCGGACACGGTCGGGAATGACAAACCCATATGCGATTGCCCTGACCTTTTGGGGGAGGTGATCCGCAGGACCGGAGGGTGCTTCTTTACTATCCTTGAGATGGCAAGCCCCAACCGTCATGGAATCCTTTTTAATACTCTGACGGGAAGAGCGTATCATTCTGCATATCGCTGCAATCGCTCTTCCAGTGTACCAGTGTGCAGCTCAAGCATATGATTGTCATAATCATAAAAATAGATCGATTGCCCCTCGCCCTCAACCCTCGTCCGACCTTCACGCACGTCAAGCCCCAGCGATTTGATGCGCTTCAATCGGTCCGCGTATTCATCTGATGAGATTTTGAACGCGACATGATTGTATGTTTTCGCTGACAGTGCGTCGCCCTCCATAATGGCTATCCATAACCCGCCAATATCAAAGAAGCGCTCTTTTGATAGCGAGAACGTCTTTTGTCCGCTGTCATAAATCTTCCGTGCATCGAGAACCGTTGTCAACAGCGTTTCCATCTTGTCGAGATCACTTACAACGAAGGTGATATGGCTCAGACCCTGTATCATCGCTACGTTTCCTTCAACATTTGCTATTGCGGCAACATCCACCCCACCACCGCCTCCACCAGAAACGGGAACGGCAGGCTCACCACCGTGCGGTTGTTTAACGGCCTCACATCATACTGAATTTGGCATATTGACTCGTTGAGAACGCAACATCTCTGTCCCACCCAACGGCTCGAGCCTGGCGATAGGCTTGCCTGCTTTGGTAATGATGATGATCTCGCCTGCGGCAGCCCGTGCAGCGTATCGTGAAAAATGGTTCTTGGCTTCACGTACCCCGATGTGCAGAATGTTTTTATCAGGCATCCGCTATCTCGCTGTATCTACCGACAGCACGATGGCTCAATCTGGTTGGGGTAGCAACACGCTGTTTGTTCAATTGGCGTCGAGATAAAATAACCTAACGCGATTGCTTAAAGCGTGGAGTAATGAATGACCACCCACCCCTTTTCCCTCACAGGCAAACGCGCTCTTGTTACGGGCGCAGGTCGCGGCATCGGCGAGGCATCGGCCATGGCTCTGGCGAACGCCGGTGCGCATGTCACGGTGATGGCGCGGTCTGCTGACGAGATTGCAGCGGTGGCCGACTCCATCATTCACTCCGGCGGCTCGGCGGACTGGGTGGCCTGTGATGTCACCGATACGCAGGCGTTCCGCGCCGCTGTCGCGGCAAGACCGGTGCATGATATCTTCCTCAACAACGCGGGCATGAACCGCCCGCAATCATTTGACGAGGTGTCGGAAGAGAATTTCGACATGATCATGAACCTCAATCTGCGCGCTGCCTTTTTTGCGGCGCAGACCATGGCCCGGCGGATGCTGGAGGAGAAAATTCCCGGCTCCATCATCACCATGTCGAGCCAGATGGGCCATGTTGGCGGCATCAAGCGCTCGGTCTATTGCGCCAGCAAGTTCGCATTGGAGGGCATGACCAAAGCGGCCGCCATCGATCTTGGGCCACGCGGAATCCGCTTCAACACCATTTGCCCTACCTTTATAGAAACGCCAATGGTAGCGGGTTTTCTGGCAGATCAGTCCTTCAAGGATTATGTGCTGTCGAAGATCAAATTGGGGCGACTGGGCAAAACAGAGGACGTGACCGGGGCCGTGGTGTTTCTGGCATCTGATGCAGCCGCGATGATCACCGGCACGCATATCCTGATTGACGGCGGCTGGACGGCAGAATGATGACCCGTTTCAAACGCCCCCCCGGGCAAAGGCCTGCGACTGCAACCGACGTGGCTAAGCTGGCGGGTGTATCGCAATCCGCTGTGTCGCGCACCTTCACACCGGGAGCGAGTGTTTCACGTGTTGCACGCGAAAAAATCAAGGCAGCCGCCGCTGAACTGGGTTATCGCCCCAACGCCATCGCCCGCTCGCTGATAACCCGGCGCTCGCGCATTATCGGCGTAGTGGCGGCCTACCTGCAAAACCATTTCTATCCCGAAGTGCTGGAGCGCCTGTCGCGGCAATTGCAGGAAGCGGGCTATCACATCATGCTGTTCACGGCGGATGCGCAAAATGCTGCTGATCCATTGCTTGAGGAGATCATCGGCTACCGGATCGACGGGCTTATCCTCGCTTCCACAACATTGTCATCAGCGCTGGCGCAGCAGTGCAAGGCGGCGGGCATTCCCGTCATCCTATTCAACCGCACGACAGATACGGCGGATGTCTCCTCGGTTACGGGCGAGAATGCCCGGGGAGGTGCTGTCATCGCTGAATTTCTGGCGGCTGGCGGCCACAGGCAGATGGGCTTTGTCGCGGGCATCGAGAACTCCTCCACAAGCCGCGACAGGGAAAGTGGTTTCTACGGCTGGCTGTCACGCCATCTTTA
This sequence comes from Hyphomicrobiales bacterium, assembly GCA_031372765.1. Classification (GTDB taxonomy): domain Bacteria; phylum Pseudomonadota; class Alphaproteobacteria; order Rhizobiales; family Beijerinckiaceae; genus JADCCX01. Next base: position 7,646 of record JANMLW010000254.1, on the reverse strand, counting down.
TCCCACCCCGATGCGGGCTGTCGGCAACTACACCATGGAGGGGGCTGCCGCCGCCGCGCGCGAACTGCTGTCGCGCAAGGACCGGCCCGAGGCGATCTTCTGCGGTAATGACCATATGGCCATCGCCATTGCCGAGGTTGCCCGGCATGAATTCGGCCTGCGCATCCCCGAGGATATTTCGCTGGTCGGCTTTGATGATGTGGGCCCTGCCGCCTGGAAGGCCTTTGATCTCACCAGCTTCTCGCAGCCCGTCGGAACGATGGTCGATCTCACCATGGAGACCATACTTGATCTGGTCGAGAAGCCGGACCAGCCGCCCCGGCATCTGGTGGCACCGGGCGAACTTGTGGTGCGCAATTCGGCACGGCTGCCGCAGCTTGGGCTGACGATGCACGATGGTCGCCGCGTCTGGCGACCCGTCAACCGCATAAGCTGAACTTGCTGAATCTCTGAATCAACCTAAGCGAATCACTGATTGCATACGCATGCAAAATGTGATCATCTGATCAAAATTCTGGGAGGAATTCATGACAGTCGATCGCAGACAATTCGGTCTTGGCGCAACTGCATTGGGTGGCGCATCCTTGCTCCCCACAAGGGGGCACGCACAAAACGCGGCGCTCGCCAACCTAAAACCGGGCAAGCCTTACGCCGGACAGGAGGTGAAAATACTGTGCGTGGTGGCAACCCAGTTCCGTGCCCATGAAGCCCGCGCAGCGGCCTTCACAGAGGCCACCGGCATCACCGTCAAATACACCTACGTGCCGTTTGCGGGCATGCGCGATGCTCTGACCGCCGAAATGGTGGGTGCCACAGGTGACTACGATATGGTTGTGCCCATGGACCAGTGGATACCTTCGCTGGCCAACCTGATGGACCCCATGGATGCCCGCATTGCCGAGAAGAAAATCGATCTCGCCCGCTATCCAAAGGCCTTTCTGCAGGTGGGCAATGTTGGCGGCAAGCAGCTGGGACTTCCAACACGCGCCCATGTGCAGTTGCTTTTCTACCGCAAGGATCTCTTGGCCAAGCACAATATCAAGGCGCCCGAAACCTGGGATCAAGTGATTGCCGCCTCCAAGGTATTGCAGGAGAAGGAAAGCATCGCGGGCATCGCTCTCCCGTACGGCAAGGGCAATGGCCAGAACCTCATGGTCTGGTACAATTTTCTCTGGGGCCGCGGTGCAGATGTTTTTGATGCTGCAGGCATGCCAGCCTTTGCCTCGGAAGCGGGCCTGAAAGCGACACAAGACTATGTCGACATGCTTCGCACCCACAAGGTTGCGCCAGCGGCAGCTGTATCCTTCAACGAGCAGGATGCGGTCAACTCCATGCGTGGCGGCAATTCCGCCATGGTGCCTGTATGGTGGTGGGTGCGCGGTGGTCTGATCGATCCCAAGGTGTCCAAACTGACTGAGGAGCAGATCGGTTTTGCGCCCATGCCGAGCTTTGATGGCAAATCATCTTCCACCTACATCAACTGCTGGATTTATGCCTTGACCAAGAATGCCAAGCGCAAGGACGCGGCGATGGAGTTCATCACCTACATCACCCAGCCGTCGATCGAGCGGGAAATCCTGCTGGATCCGAAGGAAAACGATGTGGTTGCGGTTCAGTGGGCCAGCCTGCGGGATGCTGACGTGAACAAGCGTTACGGCGGCATGCATGCCTTTGCCGCCAAGGCACTGGAGACCACCAAGGCCGTGCCTTATTCGTCTGAGTGGCCGCAGATCATGGAAACGCTTGAGACAGCCATGTCTGAGGCGGCCTCAGGCACCAAGACCGTGCCTGATGCCTTCAAGGCCGCTGATGCCGCTGTCCGCAGGATTGTCAGACGAGGGTAACCGCGATGCTGTCCTTCTTCCTCTGCGGGAGAAGGTGAAGGCCGTGCAATCACCATGAACAACGACCGCATCACGCGTTATCTGCTTATCCTGCCTGCGATGGTCATCGTTGTGGGAACCACGGTCTGGCCCTTGCTGTCAGCCTTGACAACCAGCTTTCGAGACTGGCGCCTGAAGCGCTCGCCCGCGCCAGAAAAATGGGTTGGCTTTGATAACTACGTCTTTGCTGTCGAGGAACCGGAATTCTGGAATGCCCTGAAAGTCACGGTGACATTCGTGACACTGGATGTTGTCCTGACCATACTGGCAGCCCTTGGGTTGGCCTTGCTGCTGCGCAGGGCGGGTGCGCTGCAAAGCATCACCAAGGCTGTGCTGATCCTGCCGTTCGCCATGAGTCCGGCGCTCATCGGCGTGTCATTCCGCTTCATGTTCAACGGTGAATTCGGTGTGCTGTCCAAAGGCATCGGCTGGCTTGTGCCGCCACTGGCTGATGTGGTGTGGTTGGCAACGCCTGGCTATGCCATGGCAGCACTTGTCTTTTCCGATGTCTGGCACTGGTTTCCCTACATGACGCTGATGATTCTGGGTGGTCTTGCAGCGATCCCGGTCGAGACAGAGGAAGCAGCCTTGCTCGACGGTGCAACGCCATTGCAGACGCTGCTGTTTGTCGTCATCCCCCAGCTCAAGGGCGTGCTGGCTGTGGCCACAGTGCTCAAGACGGTGTTTGCCCTCAAGATGTTTGATCAGGCCGTGACACTGACGGGCGCGGGGCCGGGCATAACCACGCAGACCTTTGCGCATTATGTCTATACCGTCGGCTTCGTGCATTACGACATGGGCCTTGCCTCGGCGCTGGCGTGGGTGCTGACTGTTGTGCTCGTTATTGTTGGCTTCTTCTACATCCGCCTTGTTTTACCCCTGCCGGAGAAAACGGCATGAGCCAGTCGCTGTCATCATCCACGCCGTCGCCTCTCTGGCCCGCAATCATTGCCGCCATCCTGCTGTTTGCGCTGGGGGTCATCCTTTTCCCTATCGTCTGGATGGTGCTTGCAGCGTTCAAATTGCCGCGGGATGTCTACACATTATCGTTGTTCTTCACGCCTACGGTGGAGAATTTTGGCACTGTGTTCGAGGCCCCGTGGAACATGGGCAGACGCATCGTCAACAGCCTGATCATATCCATAACCACGGTCGGTATCGCCATTCCGGCCTCGGTGATGGCGGCCTATGCCTTTTCGCGCTTCGAGTTCATGTTCAAGCGCGGGCTGTTCTTTCTCATTCTCTCCACACAGTTCGTGCCTGCGGTTGTCATCATCCTGCCGTTTTATCTGATGTTCCGGGACCTTGGCCTGCTTGATACCCGCACTGGGCTCATCATCGTCAACCTGGCCATCGTGACGCCCTTTGCCGTCTGGATGCTGAAGGGCTTCTTTGATGCGGTGCCACTGGAATGCGATGAAGCGGCATTGATCGACGGGGCATCCCGGCTCGATATCATCCGTCTGGTCATTGTGCCGATGGCCTGGCCTGGCATCATCGTCTCCTCGGTGTTCTGCTTCATCCTCGCCTGGAACGAGTTCATCTTCGCGCTGATCCTCAGCCGTGAAAACGCCGTGACCCTTCAGGTCGGATTGGTGAACTTCCGCACGGAACGTGGCGACCTGTGGGAATTGATGGCGGCTGCAGGGGTGTTCATCGTCATCCCGGCTTTTGTCGCTGCCATCGCCATCCAGAAACATTTCGTCGCGGGCCTCACCGGAGGAGCCGTAAAATGACACAGGAAAAGTTGACAGCCAAACTGATTGCCCTGCTCCGATCAGTCGATACACCGACAATCTGCAACGCCCTCGAAATCATAGAAGGGCGCCGCGCCTCAGACGGTTTCACACGCAGTCCTGTTGTAGCAGCATTTCCCGCCATTCCCCCCATTCTGGGCTTTGCACGCACGGCCACCATACGCGCAACCACCCCTTCGATGCTTCCGTCAAAAGTGGCAAAAGCCCTGCGGATCGCCTACTATCGGCAGTTCGAGGGCAACGATGGCCCGACGATAGCGGTGCTGGAAGACACGGACGACAAACCGGGCATTGGCGCTTTCTGGGGCGAGGTCAACAGCGCTATCCACAAGGGGCTTGGTGCAGTCGGTTGCCTGACCAATGGTTCAATCCGCGATCTCGACATGCTGGCTCCGGGGTTTCAACTGCTGGCTGGCAGCCTAGGTCCTAGCCACGCACATGTGCATGTTACAGCCATCAATGTGCCGGTATCGGTGCTGGGCATGCGCGTGCAGCCGGGCGATCTCATCCATGCGGACAAGCACGGGGCGGTGATCATTCCACCCGGCATGGCCAGAAAACTGCCTGCGGCAATTGATGTCTGCAACCGGCAGGAGGCCCCCATTCTCACAGCCGCCCGCGCTCCCGGTTTCAGCGTCGACAAACTTGTCGCTGCCTGGGGCGAAGCCGATGACATTCATTGAATTCAAAGTGAAAAGGATCACCCGATGACTCCCCAACAGATGGAAGCCCGCATTGTCCGCTACGGTGATCTGAAGCCCTGCAAGACGGCCTTTATCGATGCCCATACGCCCGGATCCGATCAGAAAGAGAATTTCACCATCATTGGTGCTGGCGTATCGGAGAGCCCCGATCAGCATATCCATGTGCGCGAGACGCCGGGCTTCAACATCGGCGCGGCGGGCCAGCCGCCCAAATGCCGGAATTCACTCCACTCTCACCGCACGGCGGAGGTGTTCTTCGTACTCAAGGGCCGCTGGCGGTTCTTCTGGGGCCGCTGGGGCAAGGCAGGCGAGGTGACGCTGGAGGAAGGCGATATCATCGATATTCCCACAGGCATGTTCCGCGGCTTCGAGAATATCGGCACGGACTACGGCATGATCATGGCCATCCTTGGCGGCGATGATGCCGGTGGCGGCGTCATCTGGGCACCGCAGGTCATCGAGGATGCCAGGGATCACGGACTTATTTTGGGGTCCAACGGCAAGCTGTATGATTCCAAGAAAGGCCATGCACTGCCCAAGGGTATCAGGCCCATGCCACTGCTGAAAGCAGAGGAATTGAAGATCTATCCGGAGGTGCCGGTTTCGGACGTCGTGCCGCGCTACATCGGCCGTTACAACGACATGATGGCGCTTGCCGCCAAAGCCCCTTGTGCGGTGATTGGCAAGACAGCGCTGATCAAGGACAAGCCGGGCTTCGAGGTGGATTTCCTGACCCGTGGCTCCATCCCCCAGGAGGCTTACAGCACCAAGCGCCACGAGATCCTGATGGTGATGCGCGGACACTGGAAACTGAACTGGGATGGTGGCGAGACTGCGCTGGCTCCGGGTGACACCTGTGCTGTTCCACCCGGCCTCAGGCATAGTCTTGCACCGTCGATGACCGGCGAAGCGAGCCTGTTCCGGGTGCGCAATACCGATGATCCTGCTGGCCCGACCTGGAAGTTCTGACGTGTTTTCTGATCCTCCCCTTTTGGGGGAGGTGGCGCGCAGCGTCGGTGGGGGTTATGATTTTTTCTTGCCGGATGTTGTAGCCCCACCCGTCACGCTATTGCGTGCCACCCTCCCCAAGAGGGAGGGATCAGGCCCTACCCAATTATCCATTTCTATAATCGAGAGCATCCCATGACCCAAATCCGCACCAGCCATGTCGGCTCCCTGCCTCGCTCCCAGATGGTGGCTGACCTGTTGTTTGCCCGCGAAAAGGGCATGGCGCTGGACGGCCCAGCCTACGACAAAGTGATGGATGATGCGACGGCCGCCATCCTGCAAAAACAGAGGGATGTCGGCATCGATATCCCTTCCGATGGCGAGACATCGAAGATCAGTTACGCCACCTATATCAAGGATCGCCTGACCGGGTTTGACGGGGACAGCCCAAGGCGCGCCCCGCAGGACCTGACAGACTTTCCCGGATTTCTGGAGAAGCTCGCCAAAGCGGGCGGCACGCCGCAGTACAGGCGGCCCAAATGTGTCGGGCCCATCACGGTAAAGGACATGACGCCGCTGGAGAAAGACCTGAAGGCCATGAAGGACGGCATGAAGGCGGCGGGTTATACCCAAGGTTTCCTTAACTCGGCTTCTCCCGGCGTTATCGCGCTGTTCCAGCCGTCGGACTATCACGCCAACATCGATGATTATCTGACAGACATCGCCGAAGGCATGCGCGTTGAATATGAGGGCATCGTCAATGCCGGGTTGATCCTGCAAATCGATGCCCCTGATCTCGGTCTTGGGCGCCACATGATGTACCGGGATCTGGAAGAGGCAGATTTTGTCCGCCGGGCCGAAATCCACCTCGCGGTGTTGAGCCATGCCTTGCGCAATGTGCCAGGAGACAGGGTGCGCATGCATATCTGCTGGGGCAACTACGAAGGACCGCATACCCGAGATATCGCGCTGGGCAAGGTGTTGCCCGCCATACTGAAAGCCAAACCGCGGGGCCTGCTGTTCGAAGCGTCCAACCCGCGCCATGCCCATGAATGGCGCGCCTGGACCGAGGTAAAAATTCCCGATGACTTCGTGCTGATTCCGGGCTGTCTGGATTCAACCACCAATTTCGTCGAGCACCCCCAGGTAGTTGCTGACCGTCTTGCCAACTTCACGCGGATTGTCGGCAATGAGCGCGTGATAGCGGGAACCGATTGCGGGTTCTCCACCTTCGCAGGCTATGGGACGGTTGATCCTGATATCGTCTGGGAGAAGTTCCGCAGCCTTGTGGCTGGTGCGGAGATAGCCTCAAGGAGGTAAGGATATACTGTCAGGCAGAAAGGATGCCGCAAACAGAAACCGCAAAAATACCCACAAATGCACCTGCGGCTATGGTCATACCATAAACATCTGGCAAGGCCGCATGAATTTACGCTCGCGTTACGCTGTAACGACGTTCCGACACAGCGGCTTTACGCCGTTTTGCCGTAGTTCCTTCGCTTCGTCTGCAAAGGAAACCAACTGTGTTGAGCAATAAAATCCATCCATTTTGTAGCCCACCCGCTTTGCTTGGGCACATCCCATTGCTCAGAATGCAGCCTGATTTCGGGTGTCATCATGACCTTTGAAACCACGCTCGCGCTTGGCCTGTCAGCCATCATCTTTGTCTATCTGCTAGTGGCGCTTCTGCGCCCCGAGCGATTCTGAAGGCTTGCTATCATGACCGCTGATCTAACCCAGGCCGCTCTCTATGCGGCTCTTCTCGTCGCCACCGCCATTCCCATTGGTCTTTACATGGCACGTGTCTTCACGGGCGAAATACAACTCCTGCGACCCCTTGAGCGCGCGCTTCTGGGTGCTGCTGGCGTACAGGATAATGCAGGACAAAGCTGGTTACGATACTCATTTTCAATGCTGGCGTTCAACGCAGCCGGTCTCCTGCTGTTGTTCCTCATGCTGCGCTTCCAAAACCTGATGCCATTGAACCCGCAAGGCTTTGATGGCGTATCAACGCACCTCGCCTTCAACACAGCTGTGTCTTTCGTGACCAACACGAACTGGCAAAGCTATGGAGGCGAAACAACGCTCTCGCATTTTAGCCAGATGGTTGGCCTGACCACGCAGAACTTCGTTTCGGCAGCATGCGGAATGGCTGTTGCGGCGGCTGTCGCACGGGGCATTTCCGGACGGCAGATCAAGCAGATCGGCAATTTCTGGACTGATCTGACACGGGCCACGCTCTACATCCTTCTTCCGATCGCAATAGTGCTTGCCGTTGTCTTCGCCATGCTGGGAATGCCCCAAACCCTTGTTGCGTCTGTTGATGCAACGACGCTGGAAGGAACCAAACAAAC
>JANMLW010000248.1:0-34439 GCA_031372765.1 Hyphomicrobiales bacterium | reverse complement strand
ATGTGAATGCTGCCCCTCATGTCAAGGCGTAAGGAGCGGTAGCGACGAACCTCGAGACATCACATTTCATCATAACCTCGTTTCTCGAGGCTCACCGGTGGTGAGCAACCTCTTTGGAAACCACACCTAGCCAGTCAAGGAGTCTTCCATGTCCGCAGAAGCCAATCTCAAATCCCTCGGTCTTGTCCTGCCCGACATGCCCTCGCCTATCGCCAACTACGTGCGCTTCAAGCGTGTGGGAGACATGGTCTATCTGTCGGGCCAGGGGCCGCGCCGCGCCGATGGCACCAACGCCACCGGCAAGGTGGGATTGAACGTCACGTGGGAAGAGGCCTACGAGCATGCAAAACTGACAGGCCTTGGCCTTCTGGCGGCGATGAAACAGGCGGCCGGTGATCTCGACAAGGTCGAGGTGATCAAGGTTCTGGGCATGGTGAACGCCACGCCCGAGTTTGGCGATCACCCCAAGGTCATCAACGGCTGCTCCGATCTTTTCGTGGCCGTGCTGGGCGACAAGGGCCGCCATGCGCGCTCCGCCGTCGGCATGGGCTCATTGCCCAATGGCATCACGGTCGAGATCGAGGCAATTGTCAAGGTGGGGTGAGCCACACCCATTTCAGTGGAATGGCAGGATATGCGGGGCGAACTGCGCCAGCGCCATGATAAGCATGGCAATGAGGCCAAACCCGCAGGCGATATAGGCCAGAAAGGCCACGCCGGTGATGATCATGGCTGATGCGATGACAATGCCGACCTGAAGAATGGCCGAAGCCACTTCAAAACCCTCATTCTTGATGTTCTCGGAATCCCGGCGCTTTTCGGCGGCTATGGCACGCGCCATCAGTTCCTTGCGGCCTTCCTTTGTGTCAGGCTCGGATTCCAGTCTGACGGCCAGTTGTTTCCACTTGCCGATCTGGGCTTGCAAGGCCGCCTTGCGCGCTTCATCGGCAAGACCAATCAGATCAAGCTCCATGGTTTCAGCGGCCTGAATGGCCGAGGCGCGGCGTATGGTCTTGGCCTGGAAGAAGGACCAGAGGTTGGAAGCCTCGATATTGGATTGCATGGAGGTCTTCTCGGCATTTTTGCCAAGCATTTCCGAGAAGGCAAGACCGAGTGCCAACACGGCAATCAGCAATGCCACATACCTGTTGCTGCCCTCTGTTGAAGGTCCGTGTCCACCACTCATCTGCGAATCCTGTCTGATAATTTATACGGAGGGCTAACGGGTAATCCGCTTCTTGCAAATGGTCCTTTTGCAGAACACGCCCCGCTGTCAGGAGAAATTATTGGATAACCACCGCAATGTCTGATCCTCGACCCCTATGTCGTTGAGGGACTGCAAGGTGTTGCAGACGTAGTCGCGGTTAGGACCGGTATGGCCATGGCTGTCCTTGACCAGCGCAAGCTGTTCCTCACGCGACAGTCGCCCGGCATATTGCTTGTGCTTCTGATCCACCACATAGCTGAGGGCAGGCACCGTACGACCATCCCGCAACCGAACCGGACGGAACACCTCGTGGTAGATCATGGACACCTGCTCACGCGCGGTCAGATAATCGCGGGTTTCCGCTGTATCCTGGGCCAGCACGCGAAAAGCCATGCCGTGGCAGCAGCCGCCGGTAAGCAGTCCCATCACCAGACCCGGTTTTTCAGGTGTGCCGCGATAGCGTGTTGAATAGACACACAACCGGCGATGCACGCCGTGCGCGACAGCCGGTTGGCGCTCGGCAAATGCAAATCCGGGGTTCCACATCAGCGACCCATAGCCAAACACCCAGAAATCTCCGGGGTGCGCGATGGATTGCGGCATCTTTGCCTTGATCTCGACTTGATCCATGATGACATGCAGTTTGGAAAATCTGGCGGTAGCAGCGATATCCGCCTCACGCAATGTCTGGACCAATACCATGCACACACAAACCGGCACCAGAACCAGTCGCCTGAAACTATTCCTGCCCGTCGCGGCACTGGCGCTTGTCGCGCTTGGCTGGTCTGGCATCTGGTTCTATGGCCAGCACCGAGTTGGGCAGGAACTCGACAATTTCTTTATCCGGCAGGCCAGCGTTGGCCGTGCCTGGCAATGCCCGGACAGAACGATCTCAGGCTATCCCTTCCGCATCGAACTGCGCTGCAAACAACCGACATTCACCGCTGAACCCAATTCCGGCGGACCAATCCGGGGATCTCTGGGTGCTTTGGCAGTCATTGCCAGCACGGCGGGCGCGCTCAATCTGGCCCATGTCATCGGCGAATTTGAAGGGCCGCTGGTGGTGGCTGAGGCTGGTGTCGCTACAACGACGACCAACTGGAAATCCGCGCGCGCCAGTTTCCGGGGCCATGCCAATCGCCTCGAACGCCTGTCCATCGAGATTGAGGCACCCCGCTCGACACTGCTTATACAGGGCGAACGGGAGTTGGCCCTTTCAGCGGACAGCCTGATTTTCCACCTGCGTGAGGGACAGGTGCCGAATCAGCCTGACACCTATGACGCTTCGCTGAAGCTGGTGAAGGCGGCCATTCCACCGCTTGATGTTGTCGCAAACAGCAAGGAACCTGCCGATATCGAGCTGGATGCCCGCGTGCTGAAACTGTCCACGTTTGACCGTCGTGACTGGCGCAAGACGACCGAGGACTGGCGCGCCAATGGTGGATCGATTCTGATCGAGCAGCTCAAGCTGACCAAGGGCGCGCCCCGGCTGGAAGCCAAGGGCACACTGAAACTGGATGACAACAGACGACTGGAAGGGCGACTGGAGGCGAGTTTCGTCAATGCCGATGCCTTGCTCAGGCAATTTGGTATAGGCGGCGGCGGCGGTGGATTGCTTGGCGCATTGCTGGGTGGTGGACGGCCCAATGATCAACCCAGAGCCGAGCGTGTGATGCGCCTGCCGCTGGTGCTGGACAATGGCCGCGTGCGTGTTGGCCCGTTCGCGATTCCTGGCCTGTTTCTGAGGCCGGTGTTTTAGTTTACACCTAAAACTATGTTGCCATGCAGCATTGGACAAAACACCGCTGTCCTGTATAGGACCGCCTCTCGTTCCATTTCATCTGCTGCACTGAGACCAAAGGAGACGCACGATGTCCACTTTTGACACCGTCGCCGACATCATCGCCGATACCGCCGATATTTCCCGCGACACTGTCACGCTGGAAAGCCATGCCATCAACGATCTTGGCATTGATTCACTCGCCTTTCTTGATATCGCTTTTGCCGTCGACAAGAAGTTCGGCATCAAGATGCCGCTGGAAAAGTGGACGCAGGAAGTCAACGAGGGCACGACGCCTGCCGAAAATTACTTCGTGTTGAAGAACCTCTGCGCCCGCATAGACGAACTGGTTGCTGCCAAAACGGCTTGATCCGCGCAAGGCTGCCCGTTCCATGCGCCTCGAATACTTCGAGATGGTCGATCAGGTTGTGTCCTTCGACCGCGAGGGAAGAAAGCTCTTGTCCCGTGCAGTGGTACCAATGGAAAGCCCTGTATTCGAAGGGCACTTTCCGGGTCATCCGCTGGTGCCGGGTGTCCTGCTGACTGAAACCATGGCACAAGGCTCGGGCTATCTGCTGCTTGCATTGAACCGGCTATCCCACATGCCTTTCCTGATGGGTGTTGATGAGGCCCGCTTCCGGCATTTCGTGACTCCGGGCCAGACACTCGACATCGAAGCGGTTTTTGATCAGGAGGGCTCCGGCTACGCAGCGACCAAGGCCAAAATCCGGGTTGATGGCAAGATGGTCGCCAGTGCCTCGCTACGCTTTGCGCTGACGCCCTTCCCTGCCGACATGAAGAAACTCATGCACAGCCAGATCACGCGGATCGGGCTTGGTTCTGAAATCCCGGCGTGATACCCCGGTCTTGATTGATTAGCTTCAAGCTGGCAGCAAGACGAAAAGTGTGACTGGACGCATGAACTCCCGCGACGTTCTGATAACTGGCATTGGTATCGTTACAAGTCTTGGTGAGGGTGTGGCCCCGCATGTTGCCGCCCTTGATGCGTGCCAACCGAATGTCGACCGAAATACATTCTCTCCCTATGTCATCCACCCGTCGGTGCCAGTGGAACTCGACAGGCAAATCCCCAAGAAATCTGACCAGCGCCAGATGGAGCAATGGCAGCGCATGGGCACCTATGCCGCAGGTGCCGCCCTTCAGGATGCAGGCGTCAAGGGCAATGCTGATCTTCTGGGAACGATGCACCTTATCGTGGCCTGCGGTGGCGGCGAACGTGATTATGCGGTTGACGGCGCGATCCTCACCGGCATGCGCGATGCGCACAATCCGGAGGTTTACCTCAACGAGCGTTTGATGTCGGACATCAGGCCAACGCTGTTTCTGGCGCAACTGTCCAATCTGCTGGCAGGAAACATTTCCATTGTTCACGGTGTCATCGGCGGGTCGCGCACTTTCATGGGCGAGGAACAATCGGGTGTGGACGCCATTCGCATAGCGGAAGCCCGCATTCGCTCCGGCCAGAACGACATCTTTCTGGTAGGGGGTGCCACAAATGCCGAGCGTGCCGATCATATCCTGAGTTACGAGATGGGCGGCGCGGTCTGGCGTGACCCTTCTGTGCCCGTGCTGGAGCGCAAGGGTAGTGGCTTTGTGCCCGGTTCAGCGGCGGTTTTCCTCGTTATGGAGTCCCGTGCCCATGCCGATGCCAGAGGCGCGAAAATCTATGCAAAGCTGAACCCTGTTCAGGCTGAGCAGTCGCGTCGTCGGGTCGGGGATGTCGGCAAGGCGCTGAACGTGATGCTGTCGAATGCAGGCACAACGCCAACGGTCATTTCCGGCAACACCGGTTTTGGAACTGCGGCCGCTGAAGAAGCGGCAGCCATCAGGACGATATGTCCCGCAGCCCGCATGATCATATCAGGAGACATGATCGGTCATGCGATGGAGGCACAGTTTGCTTTTGGTGTGGCCTTGGCCGCTGCCGGGCTGGAAGCAAAAAAGCTGAAAGGCTCAACCATCGTCACCAGCATCGGCCATCACCGGGGCGAAGGCGTTGTCAAACTGGAGATCGCGTGATGAAGCGCACGCAGGACAAATCAGGGCGTCCAGTCGTTGCCGTGACCGGGATGGGTATTGTCACCTCTCTGGGTGTTGGCAAATCCGACAACTGGGCAGCCCTGACGGCAGGCAAAAGCGGCATTCACCGCATCACGCGCTTTCCGACAGACGGCCTGCGCACAACCATAGCAGGTACGGTTGACACGATCACGGTGGCTGATCCGTTTTGCGCACCCAACATTTCCCATGAACTGGCGCGCTTGGCCGCAAATGAAGCGGTGGCGCAATCGGCCCTGGGGACAAAGGGTGATTTTCCCGGCGCATTGTTCATGGCTGTACCGCCCGTTGAAGTGGAATGGCCGCAGCGTGCTGCCATGGCCAACGCCGGTGGCAACGGCGATCTAACCTACGCGCAGGTGCTGAAGGGTGCGGCCTCAGGCAAATTCCGCGCGAACCATGAACTTTTCCTGTTTGGCACCGTCGCTGATCGCATCGTCGATGAGTTTGGCACCAAAGGCTCCGCAATATCGTTATCAACCGCCTGCTCTTCAGGAGCCACCGCGATTCAGCTCGGCGTCGAGGCGATCCGCAGGGGCGAGACATCAGCGGCACTTTGCATTGGCACCGATGGCTCAGTGCATGCGGAAGCGCTGATCCGCTTCTCGCTACTTTCTGCCCTGACCACCCACAATGATCCACCCGAAGAAGCATCCAAGCCTTTCTCCAAGAACCGCGACGGTTTTGTCATGGGCGAAGGTGCGGGCGCACTGGTGCTGGAAGACTACGACCATGCCGTTGCGCGTGGGGCCAAAATTCTGGGCGTGCTGGCAGGCTGCGGCGAATTGGGTGATGGCTTCCACCGCACCCGCTCTTCGCCCGATGGCAAGCGCGGCATCGGCGCTATTCAGGCGGCTCTTGGTGATGCGGGCCTGCGACCGGATCAGATTGACACGATCAATGCACACGGCACCTCAACGCCCGAAAACGACAAGATGGAAGCCATGAGCTGCCAGGCTGTGTTTGGCGAAAAAGTCCCACCGATGACCTCCAACAAATCCATGGTTGGCCATACATTGACTGCTGCCGGCGCGGTGGAAGCCGTGTTTTCCATGTTGTCGATTGCGCATGGGCGCATTCCACCCACAATCAACTATCATATGCCGGACCCGGCCATTCCGGTTGATATCGTAGGCAACGTCTATCGTGATCAGAGGGTGACAAGTGTGCTTTCCAATTCCTTTGGCTTTGGCGGACAGAACACCTGTCTGGTGATGACGGCTGAGCCGGTTTAGCAGCGAGATTTTGATGACAGACGCAAAACGCATTCTCGTCACAGGCGGCGGCAAGGGCTTGGGAGCGGCCATCGTTCGCCAACTCGCAAGCCAGGGCTTTGATATCGATTTCACCTACCGCTCATCGGCCAGCGAGGCAGAAGCGCTGGCCGCTGAGCTCTCGGTAAACGGACGCGATGTGAAAGCGCTGCACCTCGATCTATCGGGTGTTGATGGGGTCGATGCGTTTGCCAAAACCGCAGAAGAAGCGGGCTATCACGGCTTTGTCCATAACGCGGGCCAACCCTATGATGCGTTGTCGATGATGCTGGACCAGACCAAGGCAGAAGCCGCCATGCAGGTGAATTTCTGGTCGTTCACACGGCTCATCAAGTCACTGTCGCGCGGCATGATGCGGGCGCGCTCGGGCCGTGTGGTTGTCATCGGTTCGGTGACGGCCTTGCAGGCGAACCAGGGCAATGCGGCCTATGCGGCATCAAAAGCGGCTCTGCTGGGTTATTGCCGCACGCTCGCCATCGAGACAGCAAAGCGTGGAATCACGGTGAATTACGTGGCCCCCGGCTTTATCGCCACGGATATGATGAGCGCCTATGAAGCCTACCGCGTGAAGATGGAAAGCCAGATTCCCGTTGGCCGCTTTGCCAAGCCTGAGGAAGTGGCGGCCACTGTGGGCTTTCTCATGTCCGATGCGGCGGCCTACATCACCGGTGCTGTCATCCCGGTTGATGGCGGATTAACGGCGCAGATCGGCGTGCATCGGTAGCGGTGTGTATATCTTCTCCCCGCCTGCGGGGAGAAGGTGCCCGAAGGGCGGATGATGGGCTGATCCTCGCCTTTTGGGGGAGATGGCCCAAAGGGCCGGAGGGGGCTCTCTTTCCAATCCCTAACTTGCAAGCTCCACTCGTCATACTGCGCAAATCTTCTTGGTAGAACTTGCCACCCTCCCAAAGTGGGAGGGATGAGGGCAGTACTTCATTTGACTTGCAACCTTGCTCCTTCCACACTGCCGCCATGAACCTCAAATCCGAAATCGCCCGCCTCTACGGCACACCTGCCGTTGTCATCGACCTCGATATCGTCGAGCGCAACATCACCCGGCTGCAGTGGCAAATGAACCAGCTTGGCATCGCCAACCGACCGCATATAAAAACCCATAAATCGCCGGAACTCGCCAAACTCCAGCGGGCCGTTGGTGCCAAGGGCATCACCTGCCAGAAACTGGGAGAGGCTGAGATTTTTGCTGATGCCGGGTTTGATGACATCCTCATCACCTACAATATCTTTGGCGAGGAGAAAGAGTCCCGCATGGCGGCCCTTTTGCGCCGCACGCCGGTGGAACTGACAATCGCCGCCGACAACCCCGTGACCATAGATGGGCTGGATCGGGCTGGACAAATGGCCGGTCGTCCCGTTGGCGTGGTGATTGAATGCGACACGGGCCGCAAGCGGGCTGGCGTTGAAACGCCCACTGAGGCCATTCAACTGGCAAAAGAAGCCGCGCATCGCCCCGGCCTGATGTTCAGGGGCCTGATGTTCTATCCGCCCGAAGATGGCTGGGCGCGCACGCAGAAGTTTCTCGATGAGACGCAGGCGGGACTGCGTGAGGCGGGATTGCCTATCGAGATCATCTCGACGGGTGGTTCACCCAATTTGCCCCATGTCGGCCAGTTAAAAGGTGCGACCGAGCATCGTGCAGGAACCTATATCTTCAATGATCGCATGCAGGTGAAGGCGGGTGTTGCCACACTCGATGACTGCGCCCTGAAGGTTTACGCCACTGTGGTCAGCCGGGGCGGGGCGGATCGGGGTATTCTCGATTCCGGCTCCAAGACACTGACCTCTGACACCGGCGGACTGGATGGCCACGGCTACATTCTGGAGCATCCCGAAGCGAAGATCGCGCGGTTTGCGGAGGAGCACGGCTTTCTCGATCTGACAGCCTGCAACGACCGGCCGGTTGTTGGTGATGTGGTGCGGATCATCCCCAACCACGTCTGCGTGGTGGTCAATATGGTGGACCGCCTGATTGCCGTGCGTGGCAACGAGATCGTTGGTGAAATTGCCGTGGCCGCAAGGGGTAAACTGACCTGAATTTGGCCTTCACCGCCCCAGCGCTGCCCGCACGAGCTTGACTGCATCCTCGCTTGACCATTCAGCTGGCCCCGCCAGATAGGCCAGTTCGCAGCCATTCTTGTCGATCAACAGTGTAGTCGGCATGCCAAAGGCACGATCAGCAGCCTTGAGGCTCTGAAAAATCCTGGCTGAAGCATCGCTGTAATAGGCAAGTTTGCTGACACCTATCTCTTGCAGAAATGCCTTTGGCTTTTCGAGATTGCGCTGGTCGATATTGATGGTCACCACCTCGAAGTCAGCCCCGCCAAGCTCGGTCTGCAAGCGGTCAAGCGCAGGCATTTCCTTGCGACAGGGCGCACACCATGTCGCCCAGAGGTTGAGCAGAACTGTCTTTCCCCGGAGATTCGTCAATGTCATCGGCTTGCCATCAGGGGCCGTGAAGGCAAGATCAGGCAGCAGTTTTGAAGCTTCAGGCACCTGCACCGCTGCCACCTCGCCGGTTGCGAGGGGGCGTAATGTTGCCAGAACCGGCTTTACCGCTGCACAGGACTGCGCTTGTGCATTGCCTGTCAGCGCAAAAATCCCGTATAGGCCAATGCCAGCAAGAGCCAGGATTGTGCAGACAGCGATGGCTGATCGTTTCATTTCAGAAGTGACCTCTCGGGACCAAGCATGAGCAACAAGATGTGGGGTGGCCGATTTGAATCCGGACCAGCCGCTATCATGGAAGAGATCAATGCTTCCATCGATTTTGACAAGAGGCTGTGGCGTCAGGACATCCGCGGCTCAAAGGCGCATGCGGCTATGCTGGGCGCAACGGGCATTTTGTCTAAAGCCGATGTGGCTTCCATCCAGAAAGGTCTGGATCAGGTCGCGTCAGAAATCGAGTCTGGCGTGTTCACGTTTTCGCGTGCGCTTGAAGACATTCATATGAATATCGAATCGCGCCTCAAGGAAATCATCGGCGAAGCAGCAGGACGCCTGCACACGGCGCGGTCCAGGAATGATCAGGTGGCGCTCGATTTCCGCCTCTGGGTCCGCGATACCGTGGACGAGCTGGATGAGCAGTTGGCAGACCTGCAACGGGCGCTGGCAACCAAGGCTGATGCCCATGCCACCACGGTGATGCCGGGCTTCACGCATCTGCAATCCGCCCAGCCAACGACCTTCGGCCATCACATGCTGGCTTATGTGGAAATGCTGTCGCGGGACCGCTCTCGGCTGTCGGATGCCCGCAAGCGCATGAACGAATGCCCCTTGGGTGCCGCTGCGCTGTGTGGCACGTCCTTCCCTATCGACCGGGAGATGACGGCCAAGGCGCTCGGCTTTGATCGCCCCACCGCCAATTCGCTGGATACGGTGGCGGACCGTGACTTTGCACTGGAAGTGCTGTCGGCAGCCGGGATCATCGCCGTGCATCTGTCCCGTCTGGCGGAAGAAATCGTGCTGTGGACCACGGTGCAGTTTGGCTTTATCCGACTGTCGGATGCGTTTTCTTCGGGTTCCTCGATCATGCCGCAAAAGCGCAACCCGGATGCGGCAGAGCTTGTACGCGGCAAGACAGGGCGCATCATTGGTGGCTTGAACGCGCTGCTCATCACCATGAAGGGCCTGCCGCTGACCTATTCCAAGGATATGCAGGAAGACAAGGAGCCGACATTTGACGCGCTGATGAACCTGAGCCTTGTCATCGCCGCAATGACGGGCATGGTGCAGGACATGGTGCCCGATGAAAAGCGCATGAAACAGGCCGCAGGTGCTGGCTATGCCACTGCGACGGATCTGGCGGACTGGCTGGTGCGCACTCTCGAAATTCCGTTTCGGGAGGCCCATCATGCCACGGCGCGGATTGTCGGCCTGGCCTCACAACGGGGAATCGGTATTGAGAAGCTGTCGCTGACTGAGATGCAGTCGGTGCATTCGGGCATAACGCAGGCGGTGTTTGCGGTCCTCGGCGTTGATAAATCGGTCAATAGCCGGGTCAGCTATGGTGGCACTGCGCCGATCAACGTGCGTCGGCAGGCCAAACGCTGGTTAAAACGGCTTTCCGTAAACGCTGCATGAGGGTATGAGCTAATTCTGGTTTACCGGCATGGCCAATCGGCTATTGTGCCGCCGCACTCTGGAGAAGAGAAACGTGGATCGTCGTCGTTTTGCCCTGACATTGCTGGCAACCGGACTTGTATCGGGTCTGGCCGCCTGTGGCCGTCGCGGACCGCTGGAACCACCGCTTTACACTGCGCAGGGCCAGGAGTTTGCCAAGCGCAAGGGCGGCAACAACCAGCAAACCCAGCGTGGCGCTAACCAGACGCCTCCTCAGGGCAGTGTCAAGCAAAGCCTTGCCAGCGCCGAGGAACAGAAGGGCACGCAGGATATCGAGGCAGATATCGAGCGCAACCGCAGCGAGGGCGTGGCACGCGAACCAAGCGATCCGACACAGACCGAGCCAGCATCTGCTGTTCCCTCCATATCGCCAACCGGCAGCGGTAGCCGTCGCCGCCCACCGGGCATCATTCCGCCAAAACGCTCTTTCGTGCTGGACGGTTTGCTGGAATAACGTCGCACCATAGAAAAACGCGCAAAACATGCACCATTTTCACTACCGCGACGGTACACTGTTTGCTGAAGATGTCGCTGTTGCCGATATTGCGGCAGCCGCAGGTACGCCGGTCTATATCTACTCTTCCGCAACGATAACCCGTCACTACAAGCTCTTTGCCGAGGCGATGGCCATGGCCGCCGGTGGCCGGGACAAGGCGCATGTCTTCTATGCCATGAAAGCCAACAGCAACATCGGCGTAGTGGAGTGTCTGGCGAGACTGGGTGCCGGGGCCGATGTTGTCTCTGAAGGTGAAATCCGCAAGGCGATGCGGGCGGGCATCCCCGCCTCCAAAATTGTCTTTTCGGGTGTTGGAAAAACCGAAGCCGAACTCGCCCATGCCGTTGATATGGATATCTACCAGATCAACATTGAAACCGAAGGCGAGCTGGAAACACTGAATCGTGTGGCCGTCTCCAAGGGCAAGCGTGCCGCTGCCGTGTTTCGCGTCAATCCTGATGTGGGCGCGGGTGCCCATGCCAAGATCACCACGGGATCAGCCGACAACAAGTTCGGGGTGTCGTTTCAGGAGGCAGAGCGGCTTTATGCCCGCGCGGCCAACATGCCGGGGGTCGCCATCAAGGGATTGGCCGTGCATATCGGTAGCCTTATCGAGGAACTGGACCAGCTGGAAGCGGCCTTCCGCCGCATGCGTCAGGTCACAGGAACGATTCGCGCCACGGGCTTGACGGTTGAGCGGCTTGATCTGGGCGGTGGCCTCGGCATTCCCTATAAAATCCCCAAGAATTTCACCCATGGACCAGACCTGATCCATGCCTATGCCGACATGGTGGCGAAAGAGACCAAAGGCCTTGATGTCGAGCTTGGCTTTGAGCCAGGACGCCTGATTGTCGGCAATGCAGGCATTCTGGTGACCAAAGCGCTTTACCGCAACGAGCGTCCGGGCAAGACCTTTCTGGTGGTGGATGCCGCCATGAACGATCTGGTTCGTCCTGCCATGTACGAGGCCTATCACGAGATCTGGCCCGTAAATGAACCGGCGGATGATGAACGGCATGTCCGTTATGATGTGGTTGGCCCTATCTGCGAAAGCGGCGACACCTTCACGACAGACCGGATGCTGCCGGAAATACGCCCGGGTGAATTGATCGCCCTCATGACCGCCGGTGCATACGGTGCCAGCATGGCCTCCACTTACAATCTGCGGCCTCTGGTCGCTGAAGTGATGGTGAACGGTGGCAAATTCGCGATCACACGCCCCCGCCAGACCTATGATGATCTGATCAATCAGGATCTGTCGCCCCGCTGGTAGGGGCGAGGCCTGCCATTGCCCCACAAACACCACACATCTCCGTGAGTTTCATCAGGTCAGGACTGGCGCTTCCTTTGGGTCGTGCTAACTTGGCGACTTGAAACCGGAGCCATGAATGGCGCAATTCAGACAGAATGATCCTGAGCGGGTGCTGACAGATACGCTCGACCGCAAGGTTCTATCCGCCAGGAGGGTCATCCTGTGGGAAAACCTCTGGCCATTGTTGGTGCCCCCAGCCGCTGTTTTGGCGCTGTTTCTGGCAGTTTCATGGTTTGGCCTGTGGATTGATCTGCCAAGACCCGCCCGCATTGTCGGTTCTTGCCTTTTTATTCTTGCCTTCGTTGTTTCGCTCATTGGTCTACGGCGGTTGCAACAGGTCGGCGGGAATGAAGCACGCGCGCGTCTGGACCGGGATTCCGGCCTCCCGCACAGGCCTGTTGAAGCGGTGAATGACCGGTTGGCGGTCGACAGTGATCCCGAAGCGCGTGCCTTGTGGGCGCTACATCAGAAGCGAGCCCGCGAATCGGTTGAGAAACTCAAGGTCGCGGCCCCTGATCCTGCCATGCGCAGGATTGATGGGCGTGCCTTGCGCTTTGCTCCCTTTGCGCTCGCTCTTGCGGCCTTGTTTGTGGCAGGGCCGGATATGGGAGGGCGTGTGTCCTCTGCCTTCCAGTGGTTCGAGCCACCCATCCCACCACCGCCACCGCGTCTTGATGTCTGGCTCGATCCGCCCTCCTATACAGGACGTCCACCTGTTTTTCTGGCGCGCAGCCAGACGCAAGTATCGGTAACCACTCCAGGTGACGTTATCGCCTCCCCTGTTGGCTCTGTGCTGGTTTTGCGCGCAACACCATCCGAAGGTGTGACGGTTTCAGTCAACGGCGCGCTTGATCCGGCGGAAGCACCGGTTTCCGCCACCGGAACAATGGACAGGCGCTTCGTGCTGAAAGGCCAGGCTGAAGTCACAGTCAGGCGCGGCAAGGAAACACTGGGCGTATTTCCACTCTCGGCCATTCCTGACCTTGCCCCCACAATCGTGCTTGGCGAAGTCAAAACCACTGATACGCGGGATGGTCTGCGCATCGGCTACACCCTGAAGGACGATTATGGCATCAAGGAAGCTGAAGCGCGCTTCTCGCAAATCCTGAAGCCCGGTGAAACGCCCCGCAGGACACTGGTTGAACCACCCAATGCAGCCCTTTCCCTGCCATATGGCGGACAGGCCGAGGTTGACGCCGAGACGGTTGTGACACTGACGGACAATCCATGGGCGGGTGCGCGGGTGCATCTGCAACTGCATGCCAAGGATGATGCGGGCAATACCGCAACGAGCGATCAGCGCGAGGTGACACTGCCACAAAAGCCTTTCACGCAGCCATTGGCCAAGGCATTGGTCGAGCAAAGGCGTAATCTGGTGCTTGATCCTGACCGCAAGGCCCGTGTGCAGATCGCGCTTGATGCGCTGGCCACAGAGCCCGAGCGCTTCATGTCCCGCCAGACCGGCGCCTATCTCGGCCTGCATCTGGCGGCAAAGCGGCTGCGGGCCGCACGTAACGATGCGCATTTGCTGGAAGTGGCCGAATGGCTCTGGACCATGGCATTGGAACTGGAGGGCGGCGGCCTGACGGACGCTGAAAAAACCCTGCGAGAAGCACAGGAGCGCCTGAAGGATGCCCTTGAGCGCAATGCCGATGCCAGTGAAATCAAGCGCCTGACCGATGAGCTGCGCCGGGCCATGGATCGTTTCATGCGTGAACTGGCGGAGCGCGCGCAACGCGAAAACCGCAATGCGGAGAACCAGCCCAACGATCCCAACCAGCGTGTGATGCGGCCGGATGATTTCCGCAAGATGCTGGACGAAATCGAGAAACTGGCCCGCGAAGGCAAACAGGCAGAGGCGCAGCAGCTTCTTGAGCAACTGCGCAAGATGATGGAGAACCTTCAGGCCCAGCGCGGACAGAACCAGATGGGCGAGCGCCAGCGGGGCATGAACGAAGGCATGAATGAAATGGACGACATGGCCCGCGAGCAGCAGCAGTTGCGCGACGAGACCTATCGTCAGGGACAGCAGCGCCGCCGTCAGGGACAGAACGCCGAACGCAACCGGCAACAGGGCCAGCAAGGAGAACGTGGTCAGCAGGGCCAGCGCGGACAGCAAGGACAACGGGGGCAACAGCCTGGCGGTCAGGAACAGGGCGAAGGCGACGAGCAGGATATGGCCGAAGGTGGCGAAGGAATGGGCCAAGGCCAGGGCCAAAGTTTGCAAGAGCGTCAGGAGCGGTTGCGCCAGAGATTGCAGCAGTTGCAAAAGCGCATGCAGGAACTGGGCATGGGAGGCGAGAAGGGCCTCGGTGACGCCGAACAATCCATGCGCGATGCCGAGGGACAGTTAGGTCAGGGACAGGATGGCCGAGCGGTTGATAGCCAGGGAAAGGCGCTGGAAGGCCTGCGCCGCGGCATGCAGGGCATGGCCCAGCAGATGCAGCAGCAGGGCGAGGGAGATGGAACCGAGTCGGCTGAGGGCGGACCAGGCGGCGATGATCCCAATCGCCCGGGCCAGCCCCGTGCCAACAGTGACAGCCGTAACCAGGATCCACTGGGACGCGATACCCGTAGCCGCGCACTGGGCGAGAACACGCGCATGCGTATGCAGGGACACGAAGGCGGCACGGTGGGCGAGCGTGCCCGGCGTGTACTGGATGAACTGCGCCGCAAACTCGGTGAGCAGGAGCGCCCCAAGCTGGAGCTTGACTATCTGGAGCGGCTGCTGCCGAGAAACTGAATTTTTGGAATACAGCAATACCGCCCCAGAAACGGGGGCGGTGAAATCGCGATCAAGGAAGCACTTACGCGATGTCTAGCGCTTCTTGCGGGCTGCAAGACGCGAGGCTTTCCAGTCCATCTGCTCCAGAATGGCGCGGCTGACGAGATTGCTGCGAGCCGCTTCCCGTGCAGCGCGTTCCGCTTCTTCCTGCGCTTCCCGTGCCGCGCGTTCAGCGGCCTCGCGGGCATCTTTCTCTGCCTTGATGGCGGCA
This sequence comes from Hyphomicrobiales bacterium, assembly GCA_031372765.1. GTDB lineage: Bacteria > Pseudomonadota > Alphaproteobacteria > Rhizobiales > Beijerinckiaceae > JADCCX01. The sequence continues at coordinate 19,158 of JANMLW010000248.1, read as the reverse complement.
AGTCGCGCGGCTTCAATGGCACGTTCAGTAGCCTTGGCAGCTTCACGTTCATCACGGGCCTTGACGATGGTTGCGCGTTCCTCGCGGCGGGCAATCACGACCGGATCATCTTCGGCCGGACGGTTCTTGAACTTGTCGAGGAGTGCCTTTTTGGCTTCGGCCGCGGCGGTCTGCCGGTCGGCAAAATTGTTGAAGCTGAACTTTGGCAATGCTTATCCTTTGAGGTATCGGTTAGGGCAGGGATACGCTTCGCGAATTTTCCGCGTCAACGCGAGAGCCTGTTAGCGCAGGACCATCAAAAAATCAATCCATGATACTGTGGCAATCAGTCTTGATTGAAGAAAGGCCCTGCAAGGCAGCATTGCGCTGCTGTCAGGGCGTGATCGAGTGAAAGACAGGCAAAAACGCCGAAATACCCATTGATCCGCAATATATCCCGCATTGAATCTGACACTGCGGGATGCAGCGTCGCGGCGCGGCCGGCCAAAATCACGGGAAGGTGACCGACGCGGTTGAGCAGCATCTGTGCAAAACCGGCCAATTCCGCGCCCGCTGCTTGCAGCAGCATGATCGCAGTGGAATCGCCATGCCGTGCAGCGGCACCAACTGCAAGAGCCAAAAGCGCTATCCCGCCCCGATCCAGCGCATAGAAAGCCTGACGCACCACTGGCCAATCCGTCCCGCCAAGCGTTTTGCCCAGTTCCTGACCCAACACCGTGTTCCAGCCAGAACCGGGCTTCGTGTCCTCCTGTCGCAGGATAGCACGCATGGCTGCGGCAGCGATCCAGTACCCCCCGCCCGCATCATCAATCAGTACACCCTTGCCACCTGCGGTAATCAGTTGGCCAGCCAGGGTCAGATGAGCGGCGATCGACCCTGTTCCGGCATAGACCACTATGCCAGGGGTGTCAGAAAACGCTGCCCGGCACGACAGTTCGATGTCAGGCATCGTCTCGATGTCCGCTCCACCAAACCGCTGTTGCAAAAGCAGGTGGAGTTGCCGTGCTTGGGCCGTGCCGCGCGACAGACCCGTAACACCTGCGGTGATGCGCAAGACATTGCCCGTCTGCAGGTGAATGACGGCCAGCGCTTTTTCAGCCGTTGCCAACACATCCGCCTGCGCGAGATGTCCGGAAAACCCGCCGGTTTCTCCTCTGGCCAGCACCACAGCCCGGCTGTTGATCAGACACCAGCGTGTGGCACTGCCGCCGATATCAAGCCCCAGATACCGGCCATCGCTGGCTTGGATTTTCTGCCTCATGCCTGCAAGCTATAGCGCCGCAATTGTCCCTCAGAAAGAGGTCAGATCACGATACCAGCCTCTTTCAGATAGCGGGCAGCACCCGGATGCCACGGCACAACCTTGTTGTTGACGGCATTGGCGGCTCTGGTTGTGACCCCTGCCCCGTTGGTTGCAGCTGCAAGACCTTCACCTGTCAGGATGGCTTTTGTCAGATTATAGGCAACGGTCTCATCCAGCGCCGCGTGGGCGACAATAACATTCCAGGCTGCCACGGTGCTTATCAAGCCTGTCTGCCCCTTGTAACTGCCTGCCGCTACCTGCCCAGCTGCAAGATACGGAAAGCGCTTCAGCATCAGGTCCACCTCGTTTGCCGTCAGACCAAACACGGCGCTCTCAGCCGCATTGGCCACCCGCACGAGTGCTGGAACGGGAATGCTCGCACCTTGCCAGAAAGCGTCAATATCGCCTTTCAAGTAAGCCGCTTCCAGCTCGGCTGAGGTGCCATTGACGATGGTGAGAGCATGGCCGCTTACCTCCTGCAACCCTTTGAAAAAGGCTTCAGCCGGCCCCGCAGCCGGACCAACGCCTACCTTCTTGCCCGCGAGTTGCGCCACGCTCGCGATGCCGGATCCTGTTTTTGCGGCAATCTGGAAGGAGGTTTCATACATCGGTGCAATGGCGCGGATGTTGCCATGTTTCTTGTCCTTGAACGGACCGATGCCCTGGATAGCCTCGTAAGCACTGCCGATGAAAGCGGTGCCGATGCGTTGCGGGCCTTCTTCAACAAACTGAAGGTTCTCGATGGAACCCTTGGACTGCATGACCTTGAGCATCACGCTGCCCTGGGCATTGACAACCTTGGCCACACCCTCGCCATAAGGCAGGAATCCGCTGCCGGGGCCTGCTGTGAAAAATTCAAGCTGGGCCGCCTGCGCAAGCACGGATTTAAACCCAAGCCGAGAGGCCGCTGCAAAAACGCCACCCGAGACCATCAGTTTGCGACGATTGATCATTATGGTTCTCCTGTAAGCCAAGAGAGTGTTTCACGACGCGTCTGAATTCAATCACAATCGCATGTCGCAACCGAATACCTCTATGCCTGGCAAACGACCTGTTCACCTTAACTGCTAACGCTGAAACCAGAGTGAAATTGGTTGCTGACCTGTTTTGAGGTATCTGAGCCTTGTCCTGATCACCCGAGGCCAAGCGAGTGATGACAGGATGTAGCAGTGGCGGCGAAGAAAATGAGTGCTCACAGTCTATCCATCATCCTGATCCTGTTCACGGTGCTGACCAATGCGGCAGCGCAGATCATGCTGAAAAAGGGCATGCTCCTGCTTGGTGGTTTGAACCTTGCTGCCAACGGCCTGATCGGCACGGTCTTTTCCGTGGTTTTCAACCCGTGGGTTTTTACGGGTCTCTGCACCTTCGTCATCAGCATGGCATCGCATCTGGTGGTGCTGTCACGTGTGCAGCTGTCGTTCGCATATCCGTTCCTGAGCCTCGCCTATGTCATCGTGGCAGCCTACGCCTTCTTCATTTTCGGTGAGGATGTCGGTCCCGCCCGTATCGCCGGTATTGCGCTGATCTGCGCTGGCACCGTTTTCATTTCCATGAGCTGAGAGGGTACCATGCGGCATTTCATTATCGGCGGGGATGGATTTGTCGGTCGCCAGTTGGCGGCTGATTTGCTGGCAGAAGGCCAGCAGGTTGTTGTGGCTGACATCAATCGCCTGCACACGCCAGATCGTCCGGGTCTACGCTTTGTCGCAATCGATATCCGCAACCGTGTCTCGCTGGATGCACTGGATTTCCAGCCCGGGGATGCCGTCTACAATCTGGCGGCCAAGATGCTTTCCCCCATCGTGACCCGCGCCGAACGGCATGAATTTTTCTGGCCCGTGAACTTTGAAGGCGTCAAGAACCTGCTGGACCGCATGGAAAAAACTGGCGCCAGACAGCTTGTACAGTTCACAACTGACATGATCTACGGCCACACCCACGATATTCCCAAGCCCGAATCGGCCCGCAAGGAGCCGCTCGGAGAGTATGGCAAATCCAAACTTGCGACCGAGCAACTTTGCATGGAGTGGCGCAGGAAGGGCTTCAACATCACCATTTTCCGCCCGCGCCTGATCATTGGTCCAGGCCGTTTGGGTATTCTGGTCAAATTGTTCAAGCTGATCGACATGAATCTGCCCGTGCCGATGATCGGAAACGGCAAGAACCCCTATCAGTTCATTTCGGTGTTCGACTGCGCTTCCGCAGCCGCTGCGGCGTGGCGGGGCGGTTTTCCGAACCGCGACTATAATCTCGGTTCGGACACACCACCTGCCATCCGCCGGTTGCTGGGTGATCTCATCAAGGAAGCGGGCAGCAAATCCTTCCTGATTCCCACGCCCGCGTCGCTGGTCAAGCTGACCTTGACCGCGCTGGATGCCCTCAACCTGCCGATCATGGATCCGGAACAATACCTGATCGCCGATGAAACCTGCATTCTTGATACCTCCGCCTTGCGCAACGAGCTTGGCTGGAAGCCGCTTCACCGGGATGAGGACATGCTGAAAGCCGCTTATCGCGAATACCGCGCCGGACTTGCCCCCTCATCATCCCCAAACACCCTTCACGCTGTTTAAGGAACACCCTAATGTCCGCTGCCATGAAAAACATGACCGACCAGGATATGAGCCTCTCCCGCAAGACGGCCAAGCCCAAATTACTTTCCCTTGAGGAAACCAAGGCGCTGTCCCTGGATGCGGTGCGCAAATTGTGGATGAACCATTTGAACCCCGGCCAGATGCATTTCCTGCGGCTCCTTGGTTTTGACCGTGTGTTGATCGACCGTGCCGAAGGACCATTCTACATTGATACCAAGGGTCGAAAGATTCTGGATTTCTTTGGCGGCTTTGGCTCAGTCGCTTTCGGCCACAACCATCCGCGCATAATTGCCGCACGCAAAAAATTCGAGGAAGAAAACCGGCAGGACATCTGCATGGCCTTCATGTCGCAATATGCCAGCGGCCTTGCAGCCAACCTGGCAGCCATTGCGCCGGGTGATCTCGACATGGTGTTTCTGGGCTCCTCCGGATCAGAGGCCATGGAGGCAGCCCTCAAGATCTGCGAACAGGCACAGGGACCGGAACGCGCCACCGTGCTTTACGCCGAAAATTCTTTCCACGGCAAAACCAAGGGCGTGCTCGCGGTCACCGACGGTGTGCTTTATCGCTCGCAGTTCAAACTGACCGAGAATGTCGCCAAGGTGCCGTTTGGCGATCTTGAAGCCATCCGCAAGGCGTTCGAGGCTGATCCTTCCATCGGCACGATCGTGCTGGAAACCATTCAGGGCGGCGGTGGCATCAACCAGGCGCCATCCGCGTTCTGGCAGGGCCTGCGGGCGTTGTGCGACAAGCACGGCGTGCTGTGGATTGCCGATGAAGTGCAGTGCGGCATGGGCCGTTCAGGCCGGTTCTTTGCCTTCGAGCATCACAACGTCGTGCCGGATGTGACAGCGCTTGCCAAGGCGCTTGGTGGCTCCAAGACCGCTATGGCTGCCATGATTGCCCGCCGCGAAGTCTACATGAAAGCCTACGGTGTGCCCAAGAAGGCGCTGATCCACGCTCCTGCCACTTTTGGCGGCATTGGCGAGGGTTGCGCCACATCAATCGAAGCACTCAACATTCTCTACGACGAAGGTCTGATCGACAATGCGGCGGAACAGGGCGCTTACCTGATCGAACGCTTGCAGGCACTGGCGGTCAAATACCCTGCGCTCCTCAAGGACGTGCGTGGTCAGGGCCTCATGGTCGGCATCGAGTTCAATGACATCAGCCAGACCTTGCCCTTCGGACTGAAACAAATGGTGGCGCTGCTGGACGACAAACTGAAAGGCTCGCTCTGCGGTTTCGTGGGCGCTCTGATGCTGTCCCAGAAAGATGTTCTGGTGGCCTTCACGGAGTACAACCGCAACGTTATCCGCCTTGAGCCCCCCCTGACCATCACGTCAGAACATGTCGACATGTTCGTCGATGCGTTTGATGAACTGCTGTCCCGCGGTGTCGTTGGCATCGTCAAGGATTATCTCGCCATGAAAGCACTGGGGTAAGAGTTCAGCTATGGAGGCGCTTCTCTCCTCTTGGAGAGGGGAGAGGGGAGGTGGTCCTCCATGGAGAGCATTCAACACTCTGACTGCGTTGATCATTGTCAGATTCCGGGTACTTAGAGCAGGTTGTCTTTAGACGAAAACAAGCTGTTGAGGATGCACTTTAAAGTAAACGCCTCAACTCCCCCTTGCACCGCCATCGACGATAAGGGTCTGTCCTGTGATCGAACGCGCTGCACCTGAGGCCAGGAACAGCACAGCGGCAGCGACATCGGCTGGCTCTATCAGGTGCTTGAGGGCCTGGTCCTCGAGTGCGCTGGCCAGTTTTTCAGGCGTCGTCCAGCTGGTCCTCTGGCGCTGCGTCATCACCCATCCGGGAGCCACCGCATTGACCCTGATACTGTCGGTTCCCAACTCGCGCGCCAGCGACTTCGTGAAACCAAGGATGGCTGCTTTGGCGGTTGTGTAGGCGATCATGCCCGGGGCACCCTTCATCCAGGATGTTGACCCCAGGTTGATGATACTGCCACCTCCGGCTTTGGCCATGCCCTTCACCACAGCTTGCGAAACGAACATAAGGTGCCGAAGATTCACAGCCATGCGCTCATCCCAGTATTCGGGTGTCACGGTTGCGAAGGCATGGCGCTCGTCATGGCCAGCGTTGTTGACCAGCACGCTGAATGCACCGATGCGCGCAACAAGGGTCGCGATGGCTTCACGGGTCGCCGCGATATCTCTGAGATCAACGCAGATGGCCTTGACGTCCGACATGGCGGTTTGGAAAGTTGCGATCTGTTCTGCATTGACATCAAGAATGCCGACGTGGGCGCCTTGTGCCAGAAAGGCTTCAGCGATAGCCCGACCGATGCCTGAGGCACCGCCTGTGACCAGAACATTTCTGCCAGATAGATCAGGATAAGATGGGTTCATCGCTTGTCCATTCATCCGGCAAACTGCCCCGGCGCAAGGCCACGCACACCGACATCGGCTGCGAAGATGCCGCCGGAATAAGGTGCATCCGCCAACAGCTTGGCGGGCAAACGGATGCGGGCGGTTGTTATGTAAAGGACATCAAGATCGGGACCGCCAAAAGCAACGCTGGTGGGTCGCGGAACGGGCAAACGCAAATCCCGCAACACACGTCCATCGGGTGCAAAACGGCGAACGCCCCACCCGTCCCATAATGCGCACCACAGGCAACCCTCAGCATCCACAGCCAGACCATCAGGCCGCCCTTCACGTGGCTCGATCCTGGCGAAAACGCGACGCGACCCCAGTTCTCCGCCTGAAGGCGAGAATGGATAGGCAAAAATAGTGCCCTGGGCTGAATCGACAAAATACAGCGTCTGCCCATCCGGGCTCCAGTCGAGACCATTGGCAACCAAAAACGGATGATCCATCCGCTTCCAGGAGAGATCAGGCTTTATGCGGTAAAGCCCCCCTGACTTGCGCGAGGCATCGAGACTCATGGTGCCAGCCCAGATGCGACCATTCGCATCGCATTTTCCATCATTGAAGCGGTTGTCCGGCATGTTGCTCTCGGGATCGACAAGTGCGCTCAGAGTGTGAGTGGCAAAGTCCAGCGCTTCCACCCCGTCCTGGGTGACAACAATCAGGCCGCCCTTGCGCCGCTCGATGACGGCACCCACCAGGCGAGGCATCGGGCAGGTTTCATTGGTTCCTGTGGCCGGATCAAACCGGTGAACGGCCGGCTCAAGAATGTCTACCCAGTACAGGCGCTGCTCCCTTGCCGACCACACCGGGCCTTCCGCAAGGCTGGCACCCCACGGCAGGACACATTCGACCCCGGCATCAGCCCCACGGCTTGGCGGTGCCGTGGAATGAAGGCTCACGGGCGCGGCACCCACATTGCCAGAAATCTGCCGCACTGCCTCCATAAGATCACGGCCCAGAATATGCAGCCGCTCGTTCGACATCCGTGAGGTTGGACCAAAGACACCGATTGCGGCAAGAGCCTTTCCGGTATGATCGAAAACCGGAGCCGCAACTGATGACACCCCGTCAACGTGCTCACCATGCGACAGCGCGTAGCCCCGCGCCCGCGTCAGTGCGAGATCTGCCAGCAACTGATCCCGGTCTGTTATTGTGGTTGGCGTGAAGGATTCCAGCGAAAGACGCGCCAGAATGGCCCGCTGTTCGTGCGGGGAAGCAAAGGAAAGCAGGGCCTTGCCGGGAGCCGTGCAATGCAGGGGCGCGCGGCGGCCTACCTCAATGCGAAACGCAAATGCCCCGCCGTGGCTGCGCTGGTCGATATAGACAACCTGATCATCATCCGCTGCGGTCAGAGCCACCGTTTCACGCGTTTCAAGCGCCAGTCTTTCAAGTTGGGGTGATGCCGCTCCGCGCAGATCGAACGTCTCCCAGACGCGATGCGCCAGCTCGAACAGCCGGTTTCCAAGCCTGTAGGTATTGTCGCTCGACTCATGCCGCGCCAATCGGAATGCAACCAATGTATTGAGTATGCGGGCCAATGTACCCTTCGGCAACCCGGTCGCAACCTGAAGGTCCTTGAAGCGTGGCGGTGTGTCCCGCTCGCCGATCACGTCAAGCAGATACAGTCCCTTGGCCAGCGCCGCAGCGCCACCGGGGACATCCCGTTCATCAGGCTTCAGGACCTGTGTTTTATCCACCATGCTTTCGCAGCTTTCTGTCGCGGTTGCGTAGAACACGCCATCACACCGCAGGTCTACCTTCCTCTGCAGGAATCATCTGTGCTGGAAACCGTCATCCTGTCCTCGCGAGAGTATCAGCAGGTGAAAGCGCAACACCGGTTGTTGCATCAAACAGGTGGAGTCGCGCCGGATCGAATGACAGCCGCAATGCCTCGCCCACGCGAACGGGTCCGACATCCATGAGACGGGCAATCAGGCGGTTGCCCCGCTGCTGGCTTTCCGACTCATCCTTTTCAACATGAACAACGCCTTGCAGCGCCACACGGTTTTCCACTGGTGTATCAAAATAAACATACTTTTCGGAGCCCAGACCTTCCACCAGACTAGGGTGCACGGTGATAGTGGCCGCTCCCTCTCCCATGCGGATATGCTCAGGCCGCAACCCCGCGATGATGTTGCGCCCGCCACTCAAGGTCACCGCAGGCAGACCGGGCAGCACCTGCCCAAACAACGTCAGGCCACCGGAGGCTGCTTGCTCCAGCTTCAGGAAATTCATGCCGGGCGATCCGATGAACCCGGCGACAAAGAGGTTCGCCGGTTTGGCAAACATTGTTTCCGGATCGGCGATTTGCTGGATCTCGCCATCTTTCATGATGACGATACGGTTGGCCATTGTCATGGCTTCGGTCTGATCATGCGTGACATAGATTGTCGTGACGCCGAGGCGCTGGTGCAATGCGCCAATCTCGGCCCGCATGTGAACACGCAGCTTGGCGTCGAGATTGGACAAGGGCTCGTCCATCAGGAAGGCCTGTGGTTCCCGCACAATGGCGCGGCCAAGGGCGACGCGCTGGCGCTGCCCGCCTGAAAGCTGGCGGGGCCGGCGCGCGAGCAGATGCTCAATATCGAGGCTTCGCGCAGCATCGGCAACACGAAGGGTGATTTCAGCCGCAGGTGTGCCGCGCATCTTCAGGCCAAAACCCATGTTCTGTGCCACGGTCAGGTGCGGATAGAGCGCATAATTCTGGAACACCATCGCAACGTCGCGGTCACCCGGCGCAATGTCCGTCACATCACGCTTGCCAATGTGGATCGTTCCGCTGCTGGCCGCCTCCAGCCCGGCAAGGATCTTCAGCATTGTCGATTTGCCGCAGCCAGACGGGCCTACCAGCACGACAAATTCGCCATCATCGATATCAAGTGAGAAGTTCTTGAGAATGTTGAGATTGCCGTAACTCTTGCAGATATTACGGATGGAAATGTTGGCCATGGAGACTCACTTGTCCGATCCGGCGGTAAGCCCGCCGACGAGATATCGTTCGAGAAACAGGTAGATCGCCAGTATCGGCAATGCGATCAGGATGGATGCCGCAGAAATGTCAGCCCAGTTGGAGATATACTCCCCCTTCATTGTCGTGATGCCGAGGTTGGCGGTCCAGTTATTCTGCGCATTGGTCAGGAAAGTGCGGGCAAAGGCATAATCAGACCAGGACAGGACGAAGCCGTAGAGTGCAGTTGCGGCCAGTCCCGGCGCGGAAACAGGCAGGATCACCCTGAACAACGCACCAAGCGGCGAACAGCCGTCGACCATGGCGGCCTGCTCAAGCTCACGGGGGATGGTGTCAAAATAGCCCTTCAGCATCCAGGTGGTGAAGGGGATGATCAGCGTGGCATGGGCAAAGATGATCGACCATAGCGAGCCTATCAATCCCGTCATGCGGAAGATGCCAAACAGCGGAATGACCAGAAGCGTCGCTGGCAGCATCTTCGAGGTCAAAATGAACAATCCGAGACTCTGGCCGCCCCGCACACGAAAGCGCGACAGGGAATAGCCCGCCAGCACCGATACAACCATGGAGATGGTTACTGCCCCAAAGGCGGCAAGTGCGGAGTTGGCAAGCCAAAGACCAATGGGCCTTTCACCCAGTATCTTGCCGAACACCGACCAGTTGGGGTCTGCTGGCCAGAAGCGTGGCGGCAACTGCCTGAGCTGATCCGGCTGAGACAACGCGGTGACGACGAGCCAGTAGATCGGAAAAATCAGGAAGGCGCATGTCACCAGCACGGCAGCATACAGAAACAGTTGTGTCAGAATGCGGGGTTTCACTCGGGTGTGTCCTCAGTTCTTACAGGTTTTCCGGTGCCCGGCTCATCATCAGTTTGGCTGCAATGACACAGATGACGAGCGTGACGACACCGATGGCGGAGGCATAACCCATGCGAAAGAAGCTGAAGGCCTGCTCATAGGTCATGATCGACAGCGTCTGGGTTGCCTTGAGGGGGCCGCCACCGGTGAGCACATAGATGATGGAGAAGTCACGAAATACCCACAGCATGACGAGGATCATGGTCACACCGATCACCGGCATCAGGCTGGGGAGGGTTATATTGACGAGACGTTGCCAGGCATTGGCCCCATCGACGCGGGCTGCGGCGTAGAAATCGTCAGGGATGGACTGCAACCCGGCCAGTATCATGATGGAGACGAAGGGATAGCCTTTCCAGACCATGGTTGTTGCCACCACTGCGAAGGCCGGACCGGTTTCAGAAAACCAGTTGATCGGCTTGTCCGCCAATCCCGTTGTTATGAACAGCCAGTTGAACAGACCGAAAGAGCTGTCAAACATCCATGCAAAGATGACTGTGGCAATGACTTCCGGCACAGCCCATGGCATGGCCACGAGCAGGCGTGCGATCGAGCGGCCCTTGAACCGGTTATTGACAAGCAAGGCTGTTCCCAGTCCCAGCGCAAAGCAGGCCGTGGTGACAACAAGGATCAGTTTCAGCGTTACCCAGCAGGCGTTCCAGAAGTCCGGCGAAGTGAAGAGTCTGGCATAGTTATCTGTTGTGAAGGGACGGCGTGGCTGATCGAGCCGCGCGATACCGACGTTCTGGAATGACAGATCGACCGATATCACGAGGGGATAGATGATGATTGCGGCGATCAGGATGACCGCAGGCGCAAGCAGAAAATAGCCGAGCCAGTGCTGTCGGCTGGGACGCGCAAGGTCAAGGCTGAAGCGGCTTTGCGCCATGAATTATCCTGCCTGCTTTTGGTATGTGTCAGCGATGATTGAAAACAATGAGCGTGGCGGCAACGCGCCGCCACCGATGAAAAACATCATTGCTTCTGTATCGTCTCAGCCTTCTGCTGCATCGTCGCAGCAACAGTCTTGGGGTCGAGGTCCTGAATAATCATCCGCTGGGATTCCTCCATCACCATCTTTGCAAACTCATTGTAGTTCAGCTCCAATCCCTTGGGGATGCGATCGACACCTGCTTTGGAGGCTGCTTTCGCCATGTCGACCAGCATATCAAAATGTGGGGTCGTGACTTTTGCCGCGTCTGTCTTGGCGCGGGGGCTCGGTGGGGTTGAGTTGGCAAGCGTGGCGTAGCTCGTCTGGAACGTATCCGAGGTGGCGATGGCAATGAAGTCCCACACCAGTTTCTTGGCATCAGCCGGAATTTCTGACGCCATACCCAGGATATTGGATGATCCGCCCATCGGTGGCTTGAACGGCACAGGCCCTATTTTGATCTGGTCCTTTGCCTTGCCTTTCTGGATGATCGGGTAAAGCCAGGGCCCGTCCAGCTTCATGGCGATGCGCCCATCGGCAAACATCTGGCGGACCTCGCCCGCCGAAAGATCGCGCGGTGTCAGGCTGTTCTTGACGACATCTTTCCAGCGCGACAGGCCCTCGATCATCTGGGGGGTGTTGATCGTCACCTTGCCTGCATCATTGGTCCAGCGCCCGCCTGCATCCAGTGTGTAGTTCATCAACTCGCTGAGATACTGGCCACCACCGCCCTTGGTTTCATGGCCGGTTCCGAACTGGTCAGGAATGTTGTCGCCATTTGTGTCCTTGGTCAATTTACGCGCCGCAGCAATGTATTCTGCGTAATTCGTGGGAACGGACAGGCCCTCTTTCTTGAGAAGCTCTTCATTCCAGGCAAAAAGGTTGCCGAAGTAAAGCATCATGGTGCAGACCGTCTTGCCTTTCCAGACGCAGGCGCTTTGACCGGCCCAGTCCGTCAGATCAAGATTGGCGGACTTGATGTAGGGGCCGAGGTCTTCGAGCCATCCCTGATCGGCAAATTTCTGAAATTCAAACGAAGCGAGATGGACGATTTCCGGCGGCTTGCCGCCCGCAAACAGTGTCGTCATCGTGTCGGCATATGCGCCACGCTCCACCTTCGTCCATTCGATCCTGACACCGGGGTTCTTTTCCTCGAAAGCCTTGATGACACTGGCCCACCAGTCACCGACACCCCGTTCATCCTTTTGCCAGGATACGAACTTGAGCGTCTTGGTTTGCGCCAGCGCGGGGCTGGCACCCAGCGTCAGGCTTATGGCGGCAACGCCTGCCATGGCGGCGGATCCAAGACTGCGGACCGTGAAGTGCTTCATCATGCTCATTCTCCCTTGTTTGTCCTGGCGCTGAAGCGCCCCGTCTTTTTGTTCGTCAAATTTCCATTTGGGCGAGTGCCAAAGGTGATGGGCGCACGCCCAGGCCAAGGCTGCCCGGCAGGCTATAGTGGCCGGTTTCACAGATGATTTCGCCATCAAGGAACCGCCGGTTCGGTTCAACGATGGAATGCTGGTACTCGTGGAAGGTCACACGCGCCGCCGCCGCACTGGCATGCAGGCTAGCCGCCAGAAAAATGCCGATGCCAATGGTTGCATGCGGAATCATCTCGCAGTGATGGACATGAGCCAATGTTGCCATCCGCATGAATTCGGTGATCCCGCAGTGGCCCATTTCGGGCTGGATAATGCCGACAGCCCGGCGCGACAGTCGCGCTTCTGCTTCGTATGCCGTGCGCCATTCCTCGCCTGCCGCCACAGGCGTTGCGACTGCGGCAGAGACCTCCGCCAATCCGGCGATGTCCTCAGGGTTGACTGGCGCTTCCGCAAACCAGAGATCATGCGGCTCCATGGCGCGGATGGCCGCCTTGGCACTGGCCGCCGTATGGGCCCAATGCATGTCGCAAGCGATGCGGGCGTCAGGCCCAAGTCTGTTGCGCAGGGTTTCCATCTCGGCGACCAACCCGTCATCAGCCACGGGAGCCGCAAACTTGAAGGCTGAAAACCCTCTGGTTTGCCAGTCCGCCGCCATGTCTGAACGGGCATCACGCGTTGGCTTTGGCAAGCCGGAGACGTAGGCGGGTATCGTGTCCCGCCGCTGGCCGCCCAGCAGCTTTACAAGCGGCACTTTTGCCTGTTGTGCCGCGATATCCCACAGCGCGATATCAATCGCGGCTAGCGCATCAAGATAGTATCCACCCGTATACCCCCGCACGCGCATCAGGTCATAGAGGAGATCATGGGTTACCGCCGCATCGAACGGGTCGGTGCCGACAACGAAATCTGCCAGCAGATCAGAAATGATGGCCATGGTGGCGCGTGGCGCAACGATGCCATAGGTCTCTCCCCAGCCAACCACATCATTGGCCGTCTTCAGCCGCACCAGAACATTGCGATCAACCGTCGGGTAGACGGTCCGGTTGCCCTTGCGCACGAAGTATCCGCGTGGATTGGCTTCCTCGCCCGGCCGCAATACACCAAGATAAGGCGTTTCGCGTGGGATCGTCAGACAGAAGCATTCAACGCTGGCGATACGATCCACCGTCATGCAGCCCTCGCCAGAGGATCAACCTGCATCAGATCAGAAATCCGCGCCAGCAACGCATCGATCTCGTCGAGATCGCGGATATCGAACGGGGGGACTGCTGCGCGTACAAAATCATTGGTCAAAACCCCACGGCGCATCAGCACGCGCTTTGTGAACCGCATGCGTGCGTGGGACTGGATCATGAGCAGCGGCAAAGTGCGTTCATAGAGCATGCGCGCCTCTGCTTCCCGCCCGGCGGACAAGGCCCGCCACATCGCAACATGGATATCTGAAAACTCGACGGCTGGCATGGCCCCGCAAGCGCCCCGCAAAAATTCGTCAATCACGAAACGGGCACCGCCGCCGCCTATCACACCGATAAGATGAGCCGGACGAGAGGCCAGAATCGCTGATATCGGACCGCCAGACGGTATCGTCTCCTCTTTGACGTAACGGATACGTTCATTGGACGCACTAACAGCAACCACAGCCTGCGGAGTGAGATCCGATCCACGCGGTGCTGGTGCGTTCTGAAGAACAATGTCGGCATCAGGACAGGCAACCGATATCGCTTGATAGAACGCCGACACCGCCAATTCATCGCCACCCACGGATTTGGGTGCCTGAATCATCACCTGCCGAATGCCAAGATCAAGACTTTCCCTGATACGCGCCACCACATCGCCAACCGATCCCGCCGTGGCACCGCCCAGTATGGGAACGCGCCCTGCCACTTCCTTCACGACCACCTCCAGCAAGGCCTGTCGCTCATCGGCATCCAGATTGTCCACCTCGCTGGCGAAACCGGGGAAAACCACGCCGCTCACCGAGGAGCGAAGCGCAAAGTTCACCACCCTGCGCAGCGCGGCTGAATCAATCTCGCCCTGAGCCGTGAACGGCGTGCAGAGGACGGGCCAAACTCCATTGATCATGCTTGATCCTAAAAGGTCCATATTATGGACTATTGAACCTATATGTGGACCATAGGAAAGAAACCATCTATGGTCAAGCCAGATCAAATGCCTGATCATCCTGCATGACGGAGAACAGACGCGTGTGTGCCTACCCTGCCAGTGATGTGAAACATGGAACGCAAATTGTTGTCGATTGGGGGTCCAGCAGTTTTCGCGGATACCGCTTTGACAATGATGGCACAATCACTGACCAACATCAGGCGGATGCGGGCATCCTGACCGTCATGGACGGCAAATTTGAAGCTGTACTGGAACGCGAGATAGGAGGCTGGATGCGCGATGACGCGGAGATCGTGCTTTCAGGCATGATCACCAGCCGTAACGGTTGGGTGGAAACGCCCTACGCACCAACGCCAGCGACCTTATCCGACCTTGCGGCCAGTGCCGTGATCCGACATTCCACACGCGGCATTCGGTTGAAGTTCCTGCCTGGTGTTGCCGCCCGTTCACCAGGCCCTGATGTGATGCGCGGGGAAGAGATTCAGGTTTTTGGCGCCATAAAACCCGATGAAAGCGCAACGGTCGTGCTGCCCGGCACCCACAGCAAATGGACACAGGTGCGCGCTGGTGCCATCACAGGGTTTCGCACATTTCTGACGGGCGAAACCTTTGCGCTGCTGAAATCCCATTCCATCGTCGGCAGATTGATTCCGCCCGGGGAAAGACCATTCGATGAGGCTGCATTTCGCGAGGGCGTCGCACTCGTGAAAAGTGATCGATCCATAAGCCTGCTCAATGATGTCTTCACGGCCCGTGCGGGTGCCTTGCTGGGCATGTTCAGCGCCGAATCAATCGCCGACAGGCTCTCGGGAATGCTCATCGGGCATGAACTGAAAGCTGGCCTTGCGATGCACGACGGTGGACGCTTGCTGCTGGTGGGCGATGCCACCTTGACCGCACGCTACGCCTTTGCGCTTCAGGAATTTGGTCAGAAAGCCGAGATTGGACCTTACCATGCCGCGGTTGAGGGTTTTCGACGCTTATCCTCGTTGGGAAGGCAACAAGCATGAGCACCGTCACACGATTCGAACAGGCTTTTGCGGCGTGTCCCCTGATCGCCATCCTGCGCGGAATCACACCTGGC
Organism: Hyphomicrobiales bacterium; assembly: GCA_031372765.1. Taxonomy (GTDB): domain Bacteria; phylum Pseudomonadota; class Alphaproteobacteria; order Rhizobiales; family Beijerinckiaceae; genus JADCCX01. Next base: position 3,513 of record JANMLW010000248.1, on the reverse strand, counting down.
GAAGTTCTGGAAATTGCCGAAGTGCTGTTCGACAGCGGCCTGCGGGTGATAGAGGTGCCGCTGAACTCGCCAGACCCGTTCGATAGCATCGCCAGGCTGGTGAGCCGGTTCGGCGACAAGGCAATCATCGGGGCGGGTACGGTTACCAGCATCGCACAAGTCAGCGAGCTCAGACACATCGGCGCAACAGCGGTCATTTCGCCCCATTTCGATCCTGCCGTCATCCGCGCCACGGTCGCTGCGGAGATGATATCCCTGCCCGGCGTTCTCAGCCCGAGCGAAGCCTTCGCTGCCCTCGCTGCAGGGGCCCATGGATTGAAACTCTTTCCCATGGAGATGATCGGCGTCAGCGGCGTCAAGGCGATGCGTGCTGTGTTACCCAAAGCAACAAGGCTCATTGCTGTGGGCGGGGTAGGGCTGGATAACCTGTCGGCATTGCGCTTGGCTGGCTGCGCGGGATTTGGCGTTGGCTCAACGCTCTACAAGCCAGGAGATTTGGCCAGTGTCGTCAAAAGTAATGCCATCGCACTGCTTGCGACCCTGCGTGCGGAATTATGACAACATGAGCAGATGCCTGACTGCTGGTTCAGTGAGAAAGGGAATTACCTTCACCGCTCCCGCTTCATCCCCTTGACTGCCAGCTCGGACAGATATCCAGCCCAGCGGTCTTCATGCTCGCGACCCAGCGCATCAAGATAATCCCAGCCGAAAATGCCGGTGGAGTGCATATCGTCAAAGGTAAGCCGCACAGCGTAGTTGCCCACGGGAATGACATTGAGGATCATCACGTTGATCTTGCCGCCCACCGTCTTGCGCTGATCGGGCGAATGGCCCTGCACTTCGGCTGATGGGCTCATGACGCGCAGGTATTCGGCCGAGAGCGCATGACGTACGCCATCCTCGAAGGCGATCTCAAGTGCGCGCTTGTCCTTTGAGAGGCGCAGTTCCGTCGGCCAGCGTGTCATGAAGGAAAGGCTCCGCTTGAGAATGTGACTTTGGATGCTCTTGCGCAAAACGCAGGAAAAGGCCACCTGTAGATGACTGAACGCATACAGCTTACTGGAAAATCACAATCGTGACCGCCCAACTGCCCAGCCTGGATCGCTTCGGCCTTCCGCCTGCCAAACCGATGATCGACCCCTTTGGCCGCACGATCTCGTATCTGCGCGTTTCGGTGACGGACCGCTGCGATTTTCGCTGTGTCTATTGCATGTCGGAACACATGAGCTTCCTGCCCAAGCAGGACCTGCTGACGCTGGAAGAGCTGGACCGGCTATGCTCGGCTTTCGTCGCCAAGGGTGCCCGCAAGTTGCGCATCACAGGCGGCGAGCCGCTGGTGCGGCGTGATATCATGACGCTGTTTCGCGGCCTTTCACGGCACTTGGTCTCTGGCGCGCTGGATGAACTCACCGTCACCACCAATGGTTCGCAACTGGCAAAATACGCGCAGGAGCTTGCGGATTGCGGCGTGAAGCGCGTCAACGTTTCGCTGGATACATTGGATACCGACCGCTTCAAGGCGCTGACGCGCTGGGGTGATCTCGCCCGCGTCATGGAAGGCATTGATGCTGCCCAAAAGGCAGGATTGCATGTCAAGATCAACGCCGTGGCACTGAAGGACAGCACCGAGGCGGAAGCCGAGGGCATGATCCGCTGGGCCCACGGGCGCGGCATGGACATCACCTTCATCGAGGTCATGCCGCTGGGCGACATCGACGGTGACCGGGTGGACCAATACTTGCCGCTCTCGCGCCTGCGGGCGGACCTGATGCAGCGCTTCACCTTCACCGACAGCACGCACGGCACCGGCGGCCCGGCGCGCTATCTGGATGTAAAGGAAACCGGAGGCCGCCTCGGCTTCATCACACCCCTCACCCACAATTTCTGCGAAAGCTGCAACCGTGTGCGCGTGACGTGCACCGGAACGCTGTTCATGTGTCTGGGACAGGAAGACGCGACGGACCTGCGCAAGCCACTCCGGGCATCGGAAAGCGATGCGTTGCTGAATGATGCCATTGATGAGGCCATTGGCCGGAAACCCAAGGGGCATGATTTCGTGATTGACCGGACGACGCGAGCGCCTGCGGTGGGACGTCACATGAGCATGACGGGGGGGTGAGGTGAATTACTTGACCAACTCCCTTGATTGTTCGTAGTTTTTAGACTACAGATGGCAATGATTGAACTGCGCCAAACGGACACATTCCGAAAATGGTGGCAGCACTTGAAGGACGAGCGGGCGCGAGGCGTGATCTTCGGTCGGCTTGACCGGTTGGCTTACGGACACGCTGGCGATGTTTCGCCTATTGGCGAAGGTATAAGCGAACTACGCATCCATTACGGTCCCGGCTACCGTGTCTATTTTCAGAAGCGGGGCAGCACGATCATCGTTCTACTCTGCGGCGGCGACAAGGGTAGCCAGAAGCGGGACATCAGGACGGCGAAACGTCTGGCGAAAGACTGGAGCGAATAAAATGGCCGAGAAACTGACCCCGTTCGACCCAGCCGAGGGGCTGACATCCGACGAAGCCATCGCTGCCTTCATGGCGGAAGCCTTCACCTCAGAGGATGCCGGCTACATCGCCCATGCGCTTGGCGTGGTGGCGCGCGCGAAGGGCATGACGCAGATCGCGAAAGATACCGGTCTTTCGCGCGAGCAGCTCTACCGCTCGTTCAGCGACACCGGCAATCCAACGCTGAAGACGACAATTGCGGTGATGAAGGCGCTGGGTATTGAACTGACAGCGCAGGAGCGGTTTCGACAGCAGAGTTCCACGGATGGGATCGTAACCGCGTGAAACGTGAAGATTTCTTTGCTGTCCATGAGAAAAGTTGATCTCATAATTTCCACAGATTTGAAAGCCGCTCCATTGGATATGCAACGGGCTCATGATTCAATTCGACAACGTGTTCACGCCATACAAATCCTGAGTTGGGTGGTTGATCTCAATAACAATCATGACGGCATGTCCACAGCAACAATCGACGTTGAAAACGGCCCATCTATCAAGGGAAGTCTGGTCCTTTTTCTGGACCCCATGTTCATAAACGGCGTCATAAGCTGCCGTGCTCTATTGGAGTTTCTCGGACTGTGCTGGTGCAAGCATAGCAATCAGTTAGCCGAAATAAGAAAACGGCATAGTGAAGATGACATAGGCATTGAGCAATTCTCAAACGCCAGTGGGCCGTTGAAAAAAGCGACGCCTGCCGAAGCACTCAAGTTCTATCCAGGATTATCTGCCGATGCGGAGAACGCCTTTTTGGTAATCTTTAAGATAGCGAACAAGGAACTGGCTCACCTGACACATACGAATATCGACGATTTAATCTCGTACGATCATTTAATGATAGCGAGCAAAGGCATAACAGCCTTGATGACAAATTTCTTTTACACGCCACTCGGATTGGAAGCTCCTGTATCCCCAATTTCCACGCATTCAAAACATGGGTCAACGTTGGGTTAACAAACCCTGGCACGCTCATACCCTCCCTCATCCTCAGAATGCGAAACGC
>JANMLW010000239.1:0-4916 GCA_031372765.1 Hyphomicrobiales bacterium | reverse complement strand
TAGCAAAGTTCGTGAGCGCAGCACTCAAATTCGGGTAAAAAGTGGTCAGCCATAGAGTTTAATTACTGAATCGGTAGCCACCAGTAACCTTCAAGCCACCCGCCATTCGTCATACTCGGGGTTCTCAGCAAGCCTCTCCTTTAGGTGAGCGGTAACCTTGGCCTTGTCGGTTTCCTCAGGTGGCGTCTCTGTGACCCTCTCCAAGTACCCCAAGAACGACGCCACGCATTCACGGCTTGCCCCGGTGGCTTCGATCTCCTCAGGGGTCCAATGGCCAACCAAGCGGCTCAGGCCTTCTTTCGTGAATGTTGGACGCATTGTATCTTCAATGTCCATTTGTTCTCTCCATGATGATCTTTGAGCTACTTTTATGAAGCCCCTGAGTTATGGACCCATAAGGGTAGGGCGCGCCACTTACATGAGTTCAATCACGCAATCGCCACTTTTCGTCTGTCACAGTTCCTCGTGACAATTGTGCATATTGTTTCAGACACATACGATACAGTGAACTTGACACATACACCAACACATTGCAGACCAGTAGTGTATCATACGCTCATGCGGCGGCGGATTTCCTGCTCATCCATGTCAGCGCGCGCACCCGAAAGCGTGACTTCCCCGCGGTCCATGACATACCATTGGTCAGCCAGTTCCTTGGCGAAATCGAAATACTGTTCCACCAGCAGGATCGCCATGTCCCCCTTGTTGCGCAGATAGGAAATCGTCCGTCCGATGTCCTTGATGATCGAGGGCTGGATACCTTCGGTCGGTTCGTCCAGCACCAGCAATCTGGGCCGTGTGACCAACGCACGTGCGATGGCAAGTTGTTGCTGCTGGCCACCGGACAGATCGCCACCGCGCCGGGAAAGCATTGTTTCCAGCACGGGAAAAAGCGTGAACAGCTCATCGGGGATGTGCCGATCCGCCCGCTTGAGCGGAGCAAAACCGGTCTCGAGATTTTCCTTTACCGTCAGAAGTGGGAAAATCTCGCGCCCCTGTGGAACGTAGGCGATGCCGGTGCGGGCTCGGTCTTCTGGCCTCAAGGCAGCAAGGTTCCTGCCATCAACGGTTATGCTACCCGCGGAGATGGCTTGATGGCCGACGATCGCCCGCATCAAGGAAGTCTTTCCAACGCCATTGCGGCCCAGTACGCAGGTCACTTCACCGATCCTGGCTTCGATAGAAACACTACGCAGCGCCTGTGCCGCGCCGTAGTGCAGATCGATGGTTTCAACCTTCAGCATCTCATCGTCCCAGATAGACTTCGATGACCCGGTCGTTGCCTGCGACGGCATCGATGGATCCTTCGGCCAGGACAGAGCCTTCATGCAGGCACGTTACCTTGCAGGAGAGGGCGCGGACAAAACCCATGTCATGCTCGACAACGATGATCGAATGATCGCGGTTAATCGCCTTAAGCAGTTCGGCTGTCGCTTCGGTCTCGGCGTCGGTCATGCCTGCAACCGGCTCGTCCACAAGCAACACTTTTGGGTCCTGCGCCAACAGCATTCCAATTTCCAGCCACTGCTTCTGGCCGTGGGAAAGATCGCCCGCCAACCGCCCTCTGTGATTCTTCAAACGCACGATGGAGAGTACCCTGTCAATCTCGTCATCAGCTACGTGGTTGCGCAAGCCAAACAGCGCCGAGAAGGGGCCTCTTGGGCCTTTCAGCGCAAGCAGGATGTTGTCGGCCACCGTGTGGCTCTCGAAAACAGTTGGTTTCTGGAACTTACGGCCAATGCCCATTTCGGCGATGGCGGCCTCGTCATGACGGGTCAGGTCAACCTTGCCCAGATCAAACAGTACATCGCCATTGTCGGGTCGCGTCTTGCCAGTGATGATATCCATCATGGTTGTCTTGCCCGCACCGTTAGGGCCAATGATGGCGCGCATCTCTCCGGGTTCCAGTGTCAGCGATAGCGAACGAAGGGCCTGGAAGCCATCAAACGAGACATTCACACCGTTAAGATAGAGGATGGACTGGGTGACGTTGGACATGATTCAACGGGCCTTTGCCGCATCGGTGACGGCTTTGGCATTCCAGCGATTGCGGAACTGATCCCAGACACCCAGAATGCCTTTGGGTAATGCCAGCGTGACGATGACAAACAGTGTACCCAGTGCAAACAACCAGTAGGCTGCCAATGGGCCACTGGTGAAAATTGTTTTGAGGTAGTTAACCACCACTGCTCCCAGTGCCGCACCGACGAGTGTTCCCCTGCCGCCAATGGCGACCCAGACAACGGCCTCAATGGAGTTCGAGGGGTGAAATTCCGAAGGGTTGATAATGCCGACCTGGGGCACATACAGGGCACCGGCCAGACCAGCGATCATGGCTGACAACACCCAGACCAGCAGTTTGTGATGCTCCACCCTGTAGCCGATGAAACGGGTGCGGCTTTCAGCATCCCGTATGGCGACGAGCACCTTACCATAAGCCGAGGACACGATGATCCGCGCGAGGATGAAGGTCAGCATCAGGCAGACAGCGGTGATGACAAACAGCGCGGCGCGGGTGGTTTTAGCCTGTACACTATAGCCGAGGATATCCTTGAAATCAGTCAAGCCGTTGTTGCCGCCAAAGCCCATGTCGTTGCGAAAGAATGACAGCCAGAGCGCATAGGTCATGGCCTGTGTGATGATGGACAGATAGACTCCCGTAACGCGGCTGCGGAAGGCTAGCCAACCAAAGACAAAAGCCAGCAATCCCGGCACCAGCAGGGCCATGGTCATGGCGTAGGGGAAACTCTGAAAGCCCCACCATGCCAGCGGCAGTTCCTTATAATTGAGGAAGACCATGAAATCGGGCAGTACAGGGTGTGAATAGACGCCGCGCGTGCCGATCTGGCGCATCAGATACATGCCCATTGCATAGCCGCCGAGCGCAAAGAATGCGCCGTGCCCAAGCGAAAGAATGCCGCAATATCCCCAGACCAGATCGAGTGCCACCGCCAGCATGGCATAGCAGAGATACTTGCCCAGCAGCACTACGGTGCCATCCGATATATGGAATGGGGATGATGGTGCCATTGCAAGATTACAGACAGGTATCAGCACAATTAGGCCAGCCAGAATGCCGAGAAACGCCGCACCACGGCCTTCGATCAAGGTTAAAAAGCGTGCCGTGATCATGGTTGGGCCGCACTCATTGTTCGATTGCCCTGCCCTTGAGGGCAAAGAGGCCACGGGGGCGTTTTTGGATGAACAGGATGATCAGAACGAGGATGATGATCTTGCCCAATACAGCACCGGCAAAAGGTTCGAGGATCTTGTTGGCGATGCCAAGCGTGAATGCCCCCAGCAAAGTCCCCCACAGGTTGCCGACCCCGCCAAAAACCACTACCATGAAACTGTCGATGATGTAGCTCTGACCAAGGTTGGGCGAGACATTGTCAATCTGGCTCAGGGCAACACCGGCGATACCCGCGATGCCGGAGCCGAGCCCGAAGGTCATGGCATCTACGAAGCGCGTGCGGATGCCCATGGATGAGGCCATGCGCCGGTTTTGCGTTACGGCACGCATCTGGAGGCCGAGGGGTGTCGCTTTCAGCACCAGCAAAAGCACGGCGAAAACCACAAGCGTGAACACGACTATCCAGAGCCGGGCATAGGTGAGTTCTAGCCCCATAATATCCAGCGAGCCGGACATGTAGCTTGGGGCACCAACTTCGCGATTGGTGGGGCCGAACGATGTCCGCACGGCCTGTTGCAGGATAAGGCTGACGCCGAAGGTTGCCAGCAGCGTTTCCAGCGGGCGACCATACAGAAAGCGAATGACACCGCGCTCGATGGCTATGCCGACAAGTCCGGCCACGATGAATGCGAGGGGTATGGCGATGGGCAATGACCAATCAAACAGGTGTGGTGCCTTGGTGCGGATCGTCTCCTGCACGACAAAGGTTGTGTAGGCCCCGATCATCACCATTTCGCCGTGCGCCATGTTGATGACGCCCATGACACCGAAGGTTATGGCAAGGCCGATGGCAGCCACCAGCAGGACAGAGCCGAGTGAAATGCCAAACCAGAGTGTTTTGGCAACCTCGACAACCTTCTGGCGGCTCTCGAGATCAGCAATTCCCTGATCGACCAGCACCTTGAGAGGACCTGTCGACGTTATGGAAACCTGTTTTAGCAGAGCTGATCCATCAGCTGACGTACGGCCTGCAATCGTTTGCGCTGCCTGTATCTTGTCAACATCCCCGGTGTCTTTCGACAAAAGGACAATAGCGGCACGGGCCTCGGTGAATGCCTTTTTCACTTTCGGATCCGTTTCGCGGATAATTGCCTGTTCCAGTGCAGGCAAGACTGTTGCATCACGATTCCGGAAGACAGCGTTTGCCGCTTCAAGGCGGCGGCGCGGATCGGACGCCATCAGTGTCAATGCGCCGATTGCACCAGATACGACACTGCGCAGACGGTTGTTAAGGCGAACAGGTTCTCCAGCACCGCTGTCTTGAGAGGCATCTGCTTGAGGAGTACCAGTGCGAGCATCGATTATCTTCCCTGTTCCATCGCGGAAGATGACACGTTTGTCACGGGTAACAAGCAGACGGCGATCGCCCAGTGCTTCGAGCAATGCTGCAGCATGGGGTATGCCCGATGCGATTACATCATTGATGGCTGCCTCCGTCTCCGGGAAGCTGTCAGCGGCAAAACGCGTGACAGCCTTTTCCATGTCCTGCGCCAGCGCCATAGGTATGGAGGTCAGAACGAGGAGAAATAAAGCCATGACTGCGCGCAGGAGCATGATGGGCTGCCGATGATAAAATGAGCTGGGATAAGCCAAGATGTGGAATACCAGTGGTTTGCTCTTCAACCGGATGAGCTGGGGCGTGTCGTCAGTCAGGAACAAATGGTGGATGAGATCGAAATGCACTGAATGGAAAGATAAAAGACGCGCCGATAGCCGCGCTATC
>JANMLW010000212.1:0-21202 GCA_031372765.1 Hyphomicrobiales bacterium | reverse complement strand
TATAAATTGCATACATTCACCTTGCTTTGGACACCCCTCATCCGACCTTCGCTAACGCAATGGTCACATTCTCCTTCAAGGGGAGAAGGGATGGAGGCTAACCTTGCGAGACATGCAGCACACCAATTTCCTCATCCTGAGGTGCGCAGCGAAACGAGCCTAGAAACATTTATGGGGTTAGCACACCCCCTTGCTTCTCGAGGCATGGCTACGCCAGACGCCTCGAAAGGAGGGGTTCATTGCGTTTCCCTTCTCCTGGAAATATGGTGATGGAACATTCAACATATCCCTATCTTGATTCCAGCGGTTTTCGACTTGCGCGCAAGACACATCAATGCGCTTTGACGGCACCCTGCAAGCCGCTATGACATTCCCAGCGAAGCGAGTGACGTGACTGTAGCCAATGCCCCTGCCAACGAACCCGACCCTTGCAGACATCCGCGCCGAGATTGATCGATTGGATGCAGCCATGCACAGCCTGCTGATGCAGCGCAGCGAGGTGATCGAAACACTGATCGGCGTGAAGAAGACCGCAGCCAGCGGTTCGGCATTTCGCCCTGCCCGCGAAGCGGAGGTGCTGCGCCGTCTGGTGGAGCGTCACAAGGGCCTGCTGCCGCTTGATACGGTGGAAAGTATCTGGCGCGTTATCATTTCCACCTTCACCTATGTGCAGGCTCCACATGCCGTTCATGCCGACATCACCGGGGATGAAGCGGCCATCCGTGATTCCGCCCGCTTTCATTTTGGCTTTACGGTGCCTTTCATCACGCATGGAGGGGCAAGCGAAGTGATTGCCGCAGTCGATGCTTCTAAGGGCGATCTGGGCATTTTCCGGCTTGATCAATCCATGGATGCGGGGCCGTGGTGGCGCATGCTTGAAGGATCCAATGCGCCCAAGATCATTGCACGCCTGCCGTTTGTAGACCGACCGGACCATCCAGCCGGATTGCCGGTTTATGTCATTTCCAAACCGCTGGCTGATGCTGCCGTTCGCGAAGTGATCGTTGCCAGCATCAGCGTCGAGAAATGGCAAGCGGATGCACCGGGCAAGCCTGAAAGAATTGGCAAGCTGGAAAAGCTCGGCATGAAGGTGGTGATGACTGGCGGCACCCATGCGGCTTTGTCAGTGCTCACGGCCCATCCGGAATCGCTTTCGCCGGACTTCATCATCACCACATTGACCGAAATGGGCTGCGGCACTGTGCGCTATCACGAGATTGGTGGCCATACTGCTCCGTTCTCTGTAAAGGCGTTGTGAAAGCACTCTTTCTTTCAGGATCAATCTGATGTCCGCAGCACTGAACCGCCCTGTCCCACGCCCCGGTGTGATGCAGATTGAAGCCTATGTCCCCGGCAAATCCAGCGTGGGTCCTGGCGTAACTAAAATCTACAAGCTCTCGTCCAATGAGACGCCGCTGGGTGCCAGCCCGAAGGCGCAAGCCGCCATGCAGGCACTGGCAGGCAAGCTGGAGCTTTATCCTGATGGCAGCTCAACAGCGCTGCGGGAAACCATAGGCGCGAAGTTCGGACTTGATCCGGCACGCCTCATCTGTGGCTCCGGGTCGGACGAATTGCTGTCGATGATCACCAATGCCTACATGGGCCCTGGCGATGAAGGCATATACACACAGCATGGTTTTCTGGTTTACAAGATTGCCATTCTGGCGGCTGGCGGCACGCCCGTCGTGGTCAAGGAACAGAATCTGACGACGGATGTGGATGCCATTCTGTCGGCTGTCACGCCACGCACCAAAATCGTCTATCTCGCCAATCCGAATAACCCGACTGGCACCTATGTTCCTTTCGACGAAGTGAAGCGTCTGCATGCCGCTCTGCCCCCGCACGTGCTGCTGGTGCTGGATGCTGCCTATGCTGAATATGTGCGGCGCAATGATTATGCTTCAGGACTTGAGCTTGTCGCCACTTCTGAAAACGTCGTGATGACGCGTACATTTTCAAAAATCTACGGTCTGGCCAATCTGCGTCTGGGCTGGCTGTATGGCCCTGCTGATCTGATCGATGCCCTGAACCGCATTCGCGGCCCCTTCAATGTCAATGGCGCGGCGATTGTCGCCGGAATCGAGGCGATCAAGGATCAAACCCATATCGATGCGGCGGTAGCGCATAACGATGTCTGGTTGCCATGGTTGACCGCCGAAATCAGTCAACTGGGCATTACGGTCACGCCCAGTGTGGGCAATTTCCTGCTTATGCATTTTCCTGCAACCAAGGGCAAAACCGCAAAAGAGGCCGACGCTTATCTCTCCAGCCAAGGACTGATCCTGCGGGCTGTTGGAGCCTACGGTTTGCCGGATGCGCTGAGGCTGACCATCGGGGATGAAGCCGCGAACCGGTTTTTCATCAAATGCCTGACCGCGTTCATGCGTGGCAAACCTGCATGAAACCCCTGTTTGAGAAACTCACCCTGATTGGCTTGGGGCTGATCGGGTCATCTCTGGCACGCTCTGCGCGTGAGAATGGTCTTGTGGGCACCATTGTCTGTGTCGATCAGTCCGATGCGGTTTGCCATCGCGCCCTTGAGCTTGGCATCGTTGATGAGGCAACGACTGACATTGGCAAAGGCGTGCAAGGATCTGATCTTGTTGTGTTATGTATGCCTGTCGGCGTTGCAGGCCATGTGATGCAATCCATGAACAAGCACCTGAAAGCCGGGGCAATCATCTCGGATGTTGGCTCGGTGAAGGGCGCCGTGGTCAAGGCCGTACAGCCACATCTGCCGGATAATGTGTATTTTGTTCCCGCGCACCCGGTGGCTGGCACCGAAAACTCCGGCCCGGATTCGGGCTTTGCCGGTCTGTTCGTCGGGCGCTGGTGTATTCTCACGCCGCCTGAAGGCACAAATCAAGCCGCTACGGACAAGCTCCGCCTTTTCTGGGAGCGTGCGGGATCGCTTGTCGAAATCATGACGCCGGAACACCATGATCTTGTGCTCGCTGTTACAAGCCATGTGCCCCATCTGATTGCTTACAATATCGTGGGAACCGCCGATGATCTGGCTACAGTGACTGAATCCGAGGTCATCAAGTTCTCAGCAGGCGGGTTCCGTGATTTTACCCGCATCGCAGCTTCCAATCCGACGATGTGGCGGGATGTTTTCCTGCATAACCGCGAAGCTGTGCTGGAAGTTCTGGGACGCTTTCAGGAGGACCTGTTCTATCTGCAACGCGCCATCCGCTGGGGTGAAGGAGAAAAATTGTTCGCCCTGTTTGAACGGGCGCGCGACATCCGCCGTGGCATCGTCCAGACCGGACAGGACAGCCCTGATGCAGAAGCACAAAGTGGATCGGGAAAAAGCCAAACAGCCCCGCTTCCTTAATTTGCTCTTTGCTGAAATACCTGCGCCAAAATGTCCAGATGATTGCTTGATCCAATTCCCGTGTAATGACGTAAAATATTCATGGTCATGCACGGGAGAGTATGATGGCTCAATTGATTGGCGTACATCGCGGCTTTATAAAAGCGGCCATGGATGCGCCCTTTCTGACGCGAGAAGATGAACGGGCACTTGCCGAAGCCTGGGTCCACCAGCGCGACGAGAAGGCTCTGCACAAACTCACACAAGCGCATATGCGTCTGGTTATCGCTTTGGCCGCCCGATTCAAAAACTACGGACTGGCGATGCCTGATCTCATTCAGGAAGGCCATGTAGGGCTACTGGAAGCCGCTGCACGGTTCGAGCCGGAACGCGAAGTGCGCTTTTCAACCTATGCAACATGGTGGATACGCGCCTCGATCCAGGATCATATCCTGCGCAATTGGTCGATCGTGCGCAGTGGTACAAGCTCCGCACAGAAAGCCCTGTTTTTCAACCTGCGCCGATTGCGGGCACGCATTACCCAGACGGCTGGGTCCAGTGTTTCACTCAATGACGTCTATAGCGAAATAGCTACCGCTGTTGGCGTTTCTAAGGCTGATGTTGCTACAATGGCGGTAAGGCTTTCTGGGCCCGATGCTTCGCTGAATGCGCCGCTGGCTGATCAGGATATCGAGGGTGGTGCGGACCGCATGGATTTCCTGATCGATCCCAAGCCTTTGCAGGATCAGGTCATCGAAGACAGTATGGACAGCGACCGCCGGGTTGGTTGGTTGCGCATGGCGATGAATGTCCTGAGCGACCGCGAAGTGCGTATCATCAAGGAACGCCGCTTGCAGGACAATGGAGCTACACTTGAGTCGTTAGGCGAGAGGCTTGGTATTTCAAAGGAACGGGTCCGCCAGATCGAGAACCGCGCCATCGAAAAGTTGAAGGCGGCCTTGCTTGCTCGCCATCCTGAAGGCCGTGCCGTTTACGTCTGACAAGCGCAGAAACTGCTTGGCGATTTTCTGTTTTCTGCGTGCTCTTGCTTGACTTGCCATTGATGATGGTCGCTCATTGAGCGCTTCATAAGGGACAAGCACAATGAGCACATCATCGCAAAAAGACCGTATCGGCTTCATCGGTGTTGGCTTCATGGGGCACGGTATGGCCAGAAACCTGCTGGAGAAGGGTTATTCCCTCACCATCATGGGCAACAGGAACCGTGCGCCGGTTGATGCGTTGGTGGCCAAAGGTGCCACGGAAGTCAAAACCCCAGCAGAACTGGCTAAAGCCTCCGATATAATCTTTCTCTGTGTCACGGATTCATCGGTTGTTGAGCGACTTATTCGCGGCCCTGATGGCATCAAGGCTGGCGCACACAACGGCCTGATCATTGTCGATACCTCCACGGCCAATCCGGTCTCGACGCTGGAACTGGCAGCGGAACTGAAAACGCTGGGAATTACCTTATGTGACTCCCCGCTCAATGGCACGCCAGCGCAGGCTGAACTGGGGCAGCTTGGTGCCATGATTGGAGCGGATGAGGTAACATTTGCCCGCATTAAGCCAGCGGTAGAGGCCTGGGCTGCGCGGGTTGTGCGCATTGGAGAAGTGGGCGCTGGCCACCAGATGAAATTGCTGAACAACTTTGTTGCCATGGGATACGGCGCGATTTACGCCGAAGCCCTGACATTGGCCAGTAAAGTCGGCATCACGCCACAGACCTTTGACAGCGTACTGCGCGGTAGCCGGATGGACTGTGGTTTCTACCAGACGTTCTTCCAGTATGTGCTTGATGGTAATCGCAATGCCCACAAGTTTACATTGTCCAACGCGCTGAAGGACATGCGTTACCTCGAAGCCATGGCCGACTCGCAGATGATGTCCAACCAGCTTGGAAATGCGGTGAAGAACGCCTACGCGGTCGCCATCGCTCAAGGACGCGGAGAGGAATTCGTGCCGATGGTCACGGATGCAACGGCGCAGCTGAATGGCATAAAGCTGCCTTGAGCAAGAGACAGGCCCGCTTACTCAGCGGGCGTTCTGGCTGCAAGAGCCTCAAAGTCAATGTAATGACCCGCCCTATCCCGCTTTGAGGCAAGATAGCGCACGTTGTTGGGGTTTGGACGCCCCAGAACACGCTTGCTTTCCGCGAGTTCCAGACCAGCATCGCGCAGAGCCTGTATCTTCTCGGGATTGTTGGTCATGAGGCTGACCTGTTTCACACCAAGCTGGGTAAGCATGACGGCGGCAAAATCGAACCGGCGTTGATCAAGATCAAAGCCCAGCACTTCGTCCGCGTCGTATGTATCCCACCCCTGCGACTGGAGCTTGTAGGCGCGCATCTTGTTGGAGATGCCGTTGCCGCGTCCTTCCTGATCAAGATAGAGCAGCATGCCGCCTTCGTTCTCGGCCATCCATGTAACGGTTTCGCGCAACTGGTCACCGCAATCGCATTTCAGTGAGCCAAAAAGATCACCGGTGAGACAGGCTGAATGCATGCGCACATTGACAGGCTGTGTCATGTCCGGTTTGCCGACTATGATCGCCACCTGATCACGCAGACCCTCGCCACCGCGAAAGACCACGAACTCGGTTTCTGGCGCACCTTCCAGAGGAACGGGGGCGCGGCCGACAATCTTCATCGCCTTGACCTGTGAAGCACGATAGTCACGGACAGCGTCCGCCGAGACGCGCACGAATAATGATTCAGGCAGCTCTGCAAGATCAGCAGGCATGGTGACAATGGCCGGTATGGTCAGCGCAAGACGGGCCAGTTCAAGGGCAACATCATCAAGCGCCTGCACGGGACTGACCGGTGCATCGACCTTCGATTCAATTTTCAGGGCAAGCGCCTCGATGCGGTCGGCATCGATAATTGGCAAGGCCACAACACCTGGCACCTTGCGATCAAGCCCGAGGCGGCGCAACCGTGCTGCCGGTAAAACGAGCCGACCACGACCTTGCGCCAGATAATCAAGATTGGCAGCAAGATGATGATCAAGCCCTTCAACGCCGCACATAAGAATGGCTGAAGTGCCATCAAAAATTACAACGGGACGTGAGGCACGAAACTCCGCAAGAGCACGTTCAACGGTAATCTCATTCAGATCCATACGGGATCCAAATATCTCTTGAGGATGTTTCATGACGCCCTTTTTACCCTTCCCAACGGATATCCCTACCCGGACCGTGCCTTCCTAAAAGTTGTCAGGAGAAATTCCCTGCAAACTTACTTCGGCATAGTGAGGCAATCTTTGAGCTGCAGGACATGAACGGAAGATGACTTAAAGTTCATTTTGTTGCTGCAACAGCTGGATTGGCCAATAAAAAAGGCCGACCACACAACCCTGTGATCGGCCTCGTCAATGAAACTCCGGACCCCTGCAAATGGATGCATCAGTCCGAAAAAAATTTACAATTACAACGCTTTGCCCAGGCTCAGTTTGCCTTGGCTGGTGCAGGAACAGCCGGAGTGGTTGGCGCAGGGGCCAGGTTCACCTTCACACCGCGCAGCAGATCCATTGCGTAGTTCAATTGCTTATCATCCTTGGGATTGGGCGGGATATAGGCGGATGAACCACCCTTCTCTTCGTTGCCCTGTCCGCTGGAGATATGCCCCTTGAGGCCAGCCTCACCCTTCGTCTCGTCCTTGCCCTTCAACTCGTCAGGAATATCCTGCTCGATCTTGAAGTCAGGATCGATGCCCTTGGCCTGAATGGACCGGCCGGACGGTGTGTAATAGCGTGCTGTGGTCAGGCGAACCGCACCCTGCTCCCGCAGGGGAATGATGGTCTGCACGGAGCCCTTGCCGAATGAGCGCGTACCGATCAATGTTGCACGCTTGTGGTCCTGCAAGGCACCTGCAACGATCTCCGAGGCTGACGCTGAACCACCGTTAATCAGCACCATGAGGGGCTTGCCCTTGGTCAGGTCACCCGGCTTGGCGGTGTAACGCTGCGTATCGGCTGCTTCACGACCACGGGTCGAGACAATTTCGCCGCGATCAAGAAAGGCATCAGACACCGAAACGGCCTGATCAAGCAGGCCACCGGGATTGTTGCGCATGTCAATGACAAAACCCTTGACCTTTTCGGGTCCGATCTCAGCTACAACTGTCTCGATGCCACGCTTCAGGTTCTCGTAGGTTTGCTCGCTGAAGGTATTGATCTTCAGGTAGACGATGTCATCGCCCTCCTTGCGCCAGCGTACGGCACGTACCTGAATCTTGTCACGGACCAGCTTGAACTCCTCGACCTTCTTGTTCGAGGCCCGGATGATCTTGAGACGCACCGGTGTATTGATCAGGCCGCGCATCTTGTTGACCGCATCATTGAGTGACAGACCCTGGATCTGTTCATCGTCGATGTGGGTGATCAGATCACCGGCAAGAATGCCAGCCTTTGCAGCGGGCGTATCCTCGATGGGCGAAACAACCTTGATGAGACCGTCTTCCATCGTCACTTCTATGCCCAGTCCGCCAAACTCGCCACGTGTCTGCTGGCGCATGTCGGTAAAGGACTTCGGGTCCATGTAGCTGGAATGCGGATCAAGCGATGTCAGCATGCCGTTGATCGCGCTTTCAATCAGCTTGGCCTCGTTGGGGGCCTCGACATAATCGGACCGCACCTTCTCGAAGATGTCACCAAACAGATTGAGTTTGCGGTAGGTATCTGACGCGGCAGCAATAGCCCTGTTGCCTGTCAGAAACCCGGACTGCGTCGTAATCATGGCACTGCCCGCGCCAATGGCGACACCGAGCATGAGATAGGACAGCTTGCGCATTATCCACGAACCTTTTCGCCGTCGGATTTTGCCCACCATGGACCGGGGTCGATCGGAACCCCGTCTTTGCGAAACTCTATATATAACACCGGTTTATCATTTCCAGTGTCCGACGCCAGCGCACCTGCGGACGTATTGCCCATGGTCGCGATTGGCTCTCCTGCCAGGATGAACTGGCCAATATCGACATTGACCCTGTCCAACCCAGTCATTACCAGATGATAGCCGCCTCCGGCATTGATGATCAAGACTTGTCCATAAGATCGATAGCTTCCAGCGAAAGAAACCCAGCCATCGGCAGGCGCCGTAACCAGGGCAAATTTCGCAGTCTCCATCGAAAGGCCGTTTTCACGCCCGCCAAAGCCATCAGCAATGCCAAAGGTTTTAACCAGCGGTCCTGTTGCAGGCAGAGAAAGTGTTCCTTTTGTGTCTTGAAAAGCGATTTTTGGCTGCAAACGTGCCATATCGCGCAAAACACCAGGAGCCAGTGCTGCCGCCTGCGCCGGGTTCTGCGCCGGCAACGGCATGGAGCGGGCAGCCATGGCCGCACGATTGGCAGAGGCAATTTCCGTTTCCATACGGCTGATCAATTCTTTGAGAGTTTGCGACTGGCGGACCAGTTGCTGCACTTTTTGACGCTCTTCGGTGAACTGTGATTCGCTTGAGGCCAATTGAGTCTGCCTGGCTTCCATCAATGCGGTGACACGCTGACGCTCATCCTGAAGGCGTTTTGTTTCTTTTGCGATCTGGTCCCGCTCACGCGCCATGCCCTCCCGTGTGGTCACAAGCGTGGTCAGGTCCTGCACCAGTATTTCCGCCTCGTGACGCAATTCCGGCAAGACGGTGCCCAGCAGCATAGAGGTGCGAATGGCTTGAAGCATGTCTTCAGGGCTAACGAGTACCGCTGGCGGCGGCTTGCGTCCGATGCGTTGCAGCGAGGCCAGCACCTCCACAATGGTCGCCTTGCGTGTGTCCAGAGACTTGCGCAACGCACCCTCTGTTATGGTGAACCCCTGCAAGCGCTGCTCGGCAAGTTGCAGGCGCCCTTCCCCATCCCGTACGCGGGCAGATGTGGTGACAAGCTCCGTGTTCAGTTTGGCACGATCTCCCCGGATGCGGGCGATCTCGCCCGCCAGTTCCGCATTCTGGGATTGGACGCGCTGCAAAGCCTGCTCGACACGTCGGAGTTCCTGCTCGCGTTCTACTTTTTGTTCCGGCGTGATGGTTTCAGGCAAAGGGCGCGCCGGTTGCTGCTGTGACAGCGCCAACGATGCGCTTGCAACCCATAACAGCCCGGCGATTAAACCGCGATTCACCATACTCATATCTCTGCCATGCAACCCGGCCATAGGATAGCATTCAGACGCGATGATAGGGATGTCCGCTCATAATTGTTGCAACACGGTAAATTTGCTCCAGCAGCAGCACCCGGACGAGCTGATGCGGCATGGTCATCTGGCCAAAGGACATGACATCAGGTGCGCGGACTGCCACAGCTTCGCCAAAGCCGTCCGCCCCACCGATCGCAAAAATCAATGATTTGCGTCCCTCGTCTCGCAAACCTGTGATCCGCTGGGCAAAGGCTTCCGATGTGAAGGTTTTTCCGCGCTCATCCAATCTTATGATCAAGGCATCCGGCGCAATGGTCGCCAGAATCGCCTGGGCTTCCTGTGCCTTGCGCTCGCTGGCACTGCGGGCCTGACTTTCGCTCAATTCCGTGATTGCGGGGCCGGACAGACCAAGCCCGCGAGCCAAAGCCTCGAAGCGCCCGGCGTAGCGGTTTGCCAGATCCCGCTCGGGACCGGCTTTTAGCCGTCCCACAACGACAAGGCCGATTTTCATGGCAACGAACCGCGTTTAGCGGCGAACCGCTTCCTCAGGCCTGTCACCGCCCCACATCTTTTCCAGATTGTAGAAACTGCGGATATCAGGTTTGAACACATGCACGATGATGTCACCCGCATCAATCAGCACCCACTCGCACAGTGGCAAGCCTTCAACCTTGGCATTGCCATGGCCTTCGTCCCGCAATTTCGAGACGATCTGATCCGCAACAGCGCCGACGTGACGGTCTGATCGCCCGGAGGCGATGACCATGTGATCGGCGATCGAGGTTTTGCCCAGAAGATCGATGGTGGTGACTTCTTCAGCCTTCGAGTCCTCGAGACAGTCAAGAATAATCTGGAGCGCGCTGGGCTTGGTTGGTTCAACCGGAAGAACTTTGGGTGCGCGTGGCGCGCGCTTGGCGGCCTTGATTGGAGCGGTCGTAAGCAGTGGAGTATTCCTCTTTGGCCGGAAATCCGGCGGCTCAGTCACTGTGTCCATGCTGCTCCGGATTCGGAATCCATTGCAGCGATGTGAGACTAGGTGTCAGACATGAAGGTTTTCAATACACATTTTGTGACGCCGTGGCGAAAATTTCGTCAAGGGTTGTCCATTCTGGGCCATTGGCGTGGCAGCCAAGACACAGTTTATGTCACTGCGCAGTCCAGCCACCGTCCATCGAATAGGTTGAACCAGTAATCGCTGAAGCGGCATCCGAACATAAAAACAGCATCAAGCCTGCCACCTGCTCCACTGTGACGAACTCCTTGGTGGGCTGTGCAGCCAGCAGCACATCACGCTTCACCTGCTCCTCGGTCATGCCTCTGGCCTTCATGGTGTCAGGAATCTGGTTGGCGACCAGCGGCGTCCAGACATAACCCGGTGCAATGGCATTGACCGTGATTTTCTGGGTTGCCACCTCCAGCGCTACCGTCTTGGTAAGGCCGGATATGCCATGCTTTGCCGCAACATAAGCTGATTTGAACGGCGATGCCACCAGCGCGTGGGCTGACGAGAGATTGATGATCCGCCCCCAACCTTTCGCCTTCATGGACGGCAGAGCCGCCTTTATGCTGTAAAACGACGAGATCAGGTTGATACGGATGATCGCCTCCCATTTGTCGTCGGGGAAGGAATCTATGGGTGCCACATGCTGGATTCCCGCATTATTGACAAGGATATCAACACTGCCGAATGCCTTGATGGCAGCCTCCACCATGTCAGTGATTTCCTCGCCAACCATCATGTTAGCGGGCGAGTAAAGCACCTTGACGCCGTGATCCCCAGCCAACCGCGCGCGTGTTGCCTCAATGGCCGCAGCGTCCCCAAGGCCGTTGAGCATGATATTGACGCCCTGAGCAGCCAATGCCTCGGCAAAGCCAAGCCCGATGCCCGAGGTGGAGCCCGTGATAACAGCTGATTTTCCGCGGAGTGTCATGTTGGTTTCCTGTGGCACCGATATAAGACTACAGCTGATTTATGGGCAATTTGTCGAAATGGGAAGATGATCACGCAGAGCGCGCTCATTCGAAATGAGTTAAAATCTGCCTTCCAATGTCACTCCAGCATCCTTGTGGCTTGCAATGCCGTTGTCAGCGGGGCAATCGTGACCGTCAGAAAGAGGAGTTATCCATGAACCCGCAACCGGTCCGCAATGGTGCCATTGGCAAAGGCGACCGGGTGTTTTTGGTCGATGGTTCGAACTTCATTTTCCGGGCCTATTTCCAGTCCATGAATCAGGACCGGCGCTATCTCTATCGCTCGGATGGATTGCCGACCGGTGCGGTGCGGTTGTTCGCGGTCAAGATGCTGCAATTTGCCACCGAGGGAGTGCTGGGCGTGATGCCCACACATCTCGCAATCATTTTCGACAAGTCCGAGAATTCGTTTCGCAAGGCGCTTTATCCAGAATACAAGGCCAATCGCTCGGCCCCACCGGAAGATCTGGTGCCACAATTTCCCCTGATGCGCGAAACCGTGAAGGCTTTCGGCCTTATCCCGGTAGAGCAGGATATCTACGAGGCCGATGATCTGATTGCCACCTATGCACGCCAGGCTGTGGATGCCGGCGCAGAAGTGTTGATTGTCTCGGCCGACAAGGACCTGATGCAGCTTATCGAGCCTGGCGTGGCGATGTACGATCCCGCATCCGGGCAGGCCGGCACCAAAGGCGCACGTGAGGAGCGCAAGATTGGCCGCGATGAGGTGATCGAGTATTTCGGGGTTCCCCCTGAGAAAGTCGTTGATGT
Organism: Hyphomicrobiales bacterium; assembly: GCA_031372765.1. GTDB lineage: Bacteria > Pseudomonadota > Alphaproteobacteria > Rhizobiales > Beijerinckiaceae > JADCCX01. The sequence goes on along the minus strand of JANMLW010000212.1, from coordinate 9,025 downwards.
TCAGTCGCTTGCAGGCGATTCCACAGACAATGTTCCCGGTGCGCCAGGCATTGGTATCAAAACTGCTGCGCAGATGATCCAGGAATATGGCGATCTGGATTCCTTGCTGGCCCGTGCTGGCGAAATCAAGCAACCCAAGAAGCGCGAAACATTGACTGATCCCGATGTCATCGCAAAGGTGCGTATATCGCAGCAGCTCGTCAATCTTGTGCGTGATGTACCCTTGCTGACACCGCTGACTGATCTTTCTCTACCTGTCTTTGAGGCAAGGCCCCTGATCGCCTTTCTCAAGGCCATGGAATTCACCACCATCACCAAGCGCATCGCCGACAAGGCTGATGTTGATGTGAATGAAGTGGAACCGGATGAACGGTTGAAGGTGGGAAATTATGGCCCACGGGCAGGGACCCCCATGCCTCCCGCCGAAGGAGAAGGTGGCGAGGCACTGCCGAGGCGGGAGAGGGAGCTTACGAACAATTCTAATCCCACTCCAGGGGCAGGAACAGGTGCCGGCACTGGGAATTTGGCCGCTACCCGCAAGGCAGAAGCGGCAGCCACCAAGATCGACACAGCAATCTATGAAACCCTGACCACGCTGGAACAGCTTGATCGCTGGATTGCGGCGGCGCGGGATATCGGTATTCTCGCCATCGACACCGAGACAGACAGCCTTGATGCGATGCAGGCCAACATGGTGGGATTCAGCCTGGCGACTGCACCCGGAAAGGCCTGTTATACGCCCCTGCTGCACAAGGGCGAAGGAACTGGCGATCTCTTCGGCGGAGGCACTCTACTGGCGGGGCAGATGGACAGCAAGGCAGCGATTTCGCGCCTCAAGCCCCTGCTGGAAGATCATTCCGTGCTGAAAATCGGCCAGAATATGAAGTTCGATGCCATGGTTTTCGCGCAGCACGGCATCACTGTTCATAACATCGATGACACCATGCTGATGTCCTATGCGCTGGACGGAGGCGCTGGTGGCGGCGGGCATGGCATGGATGCACTGTCCACACGTTGGCTGGGGCATACACCAATCAGCTATGACGCCATGACCGGCACCGGGAAAAACCGCGTCACATTTGACCGTGTGCCTATCGACAAGGCCACCGCCTATGCCGCCGAGGATGCAGACGTGACCCTGCGGCTATGGCGCGTACTGAAGCCCCGCCTTGCAGCTGAAAGCATGACGACGGTTTATGAAACATTGGAACGTCCGCTGGTATCCGTGCTGATGCGCATGGAACAGCACGGCATCGCCATCGACAGGCAGATTCTGTCGCGGCTATCAGGCGAGTTTGCTCAGCGCATGGCGGGATTGGAAGACGAGATCCAGACAATGGTGGGAGAGCCTTTCAATCTGGGCTCTCCAAAACAGTTAGGTGACATACTCTTTGGCAAGATGAACCTGCCCGGTGGCAAGAAAACTGCAACGGGCCAATGGGCGACAGGTGCGCAGGTACTGGAAGACCTCGCCGAGCAGGGCCACGAATTGCCAGCCCGTATTCTCGACTGGCGACAGCTCGCCAAGCTGAAGTCCACCTACACAGATGCCCTCCCCGGCTTCGTCAACCCGCAGACAAAGCGCGTGCATACATCTTTTGCCTTGGCCTCAACCACGACCGGAAGATTGTCCTCGTCCGAACCCAATATCCAGAACATTCCCGTGCGCAACGAGCAGGGCCGCAAAATCCGCACCGCCTTTGTCGCGACTCCGGGCAACAAACTGATTTCCGCTGACTACAGCCAGATCGAACTCCGCGTGCTGGCCCACATGGCAGATATTCCCCAGCTTACAAAGGCTTTCGCCGATGGCCTCGACATCCACGCCATGACCGCATCCGAAATGTTTGGCGTACCGATCAAGGACATGCCGTCCGAGGTGCGCCGTCGGGCCAAAGCCATCAATTTCGGCATCATCTACGGTATTTCAGCCTTCGGTCTCGCCAATCAGCTTGGCATCAGCCGCGAAGAGGCAGGGGCCTATATCCGCACCTATTTCGAGCGCTTTCCCGGCATCAAGGATTACATGGAAGTGACCAAAAAGGCCGTCCACCGAGATGGCTTTGTCAGCACTATCTTTGGCCGAAAATGCCACTATCCGCAAATAACGACCAAGAACCCGTCGGAACGGGCGTTTCTGGAACGGGCTGCCATCAATGCGCCGATCCAGGGATCAGCCGCCGATGTCATCCGCCGCGCCATGGTGCGCATGGAACCAGCGCTTGCCGCCGCGAAACTATCCGCAAAAATGCTGCTTCAAGTACATGATGAACTGATCTTCGAGGTGCCGGAAGCCGAGGTGGAGGCTTCTCTTCCCGTGATCACCCGGGTAATGATTGATGCGCCTATGCCAGCGGTACAACTGGCGGTGCCGCTGCAAGTGGATGCTCGGGCGGCTGACAACTGGGATGCTGCGCACTGAAAAGGACCGGCGAATCACCGGCCCTTTTGAAAATTTGACCGTTCATGCAGCAATCAGATCGAGCTTTCGATCCATTTCTGCAGATCACCCTTGGAGCCCGCACCCACCTTGGTATTGACGTGCTTCCCGCCCTTGTAGACCATCAGGGTAGGAATGGAGCGGATACCGACCTGACCAGCGATGCCGGGGTTCTCATCCACGTTAATCTTGGCGATCTTGACCTTGCCAGCCATCTCAGCCGCCAGCGCTTCAAGATGCGGGCCAATCATGCGGCAAGGGCCACACCACTCAGCCCAGAAATCCAGCACGACCGGCAGGTCCGAATTGATGACATCGGCTTCAAAGGAGGCATCGGTGACTTTGATGGTAGCGGCGCCCATGGCGTTTCTCTTTTCAAGTATTGCTGTCATCGCAGCAGATTCGCACGATGTTGACTGAAGCTAGGAAGCCCACCGGCGCACGTCAAGGAATACCGGACCCGCTCACCGAACCTTGATGGATGAAAGAGCTGCTTTCAACTGCGCGTCTGACAGGATCACGATATCGGGCAAGCTGGTCCAGATGACCGCAGCCGTCACTTTCCTATCCGGATAGATATCCCTCAGCAGGGCGTGATAGACCGCCAACTGCCGCAAATGGTTTTCAGACACATCGCTGATATCACGCGGAGGACGACCGGTCTTGAAATCGACAAGCACAACCTCGGCAGGTGAAACGGACAGGCGATCAATACGCCCGGCAACATCCAGTAGCTGTCCGTCGATTTCGGTCTTGCCAGCGATATCAACCTCGGCCTTTGCATCAGGCCCGAAAAGGGCAGCAAAGCGCGGATCGTCCAGCATGCGCAGGGTTGCGGCAATCGCCTCCTGTCGCGTTGTGCCATCCATGCCGGCAAAGCGCGCCAAAGCCAGTTTAAGCGCCACGGGTTCACGACGATTGGCTTCAACACCGGGCACATGCTGCAACAGGTGATGGATCAATTGTCCACGCTGGCGTGCCTGTGTCTGCGGTGTCATGAACTCACGCTGCGGCAAAGGCTCGGCTGCATCCGCCAGACGCGACGGTCGCAAGGGTGGAGGCCGGGGCAGATCATTGGGCGCGAATTGAAACAGCCAGGTCGGCGCGCTATCCTTATCAGCCACCGGTTCAGCTTCAAAGGGTGGCGGTGCCGCTCGGGGCGTCACGAACCACTGACGCACGCCAGCGGGGCCGGTTTCATCCGGCATATCGCGTACATTTTCATGGTTCTGCAACGCGGCATCAATCATCAATTGCCAGCTGTCATCGGGCGGCTTGCCGCTGCCATGGCAGCCTGCGATATAGAGCCTGTCGCGGGCGCGGGTGAGCGCTACATAGAGCAAACGGCGATGTTCCTCCAGCGCCACGAGTTGCAGACGCTCCTTGGCAGTTGTGACCATGGGAGGATCATCTTTTGAGCGCGGCGACCAGACAGCCGTATCAGGCGAGTCTATCTCGATCTCGACGCGATTTGGCGTCTTGCGACCTCCTTTTGTCGAATTGAACACATCTGCCAGAAACACCACGCGGGCCTCCAGACCCTTGGAACCATGCACGGTCATGACGCGCACGCGGCCATGGGCTTCCTCCATATCGCGTTTCACATCGGTATTACTTGCTGTCATCATCTCGATGAAGGTCAGCAGCGACGGTGGATTGGACGCCTGCCACTGGCGAAGGCGGGCCATGAAGACATCAATGGCTTCTGCGGAATCCTGCCCTAATCGTGCCAGCAGGTTCCGACGACCGCCATCAACCGACAGCACATCGCTGTAAAATCCGAAAGGGTCTCGCCGCCCTGCCAGCGCCAGCCAATGCACGAGCTTATCCGCCATGGAAGCATAACGGTGATTGCCGATTGCCTCGGCCTGTAGCGAGACCCAAAGGCTCGTCTTGCCGCGTCCGTTGGCTACGAGAAGCAGTTCCTCCTCTGTCATGCCCAGAAGGGGCGATTTCAGCAGCGCGGCCAGGTTGAGATCATCCTCAGTCAGCAATACAAACCGGCCCAGCGCCAGCAGATCAAGCACCGCGATTTGCTCGTTCAGCTTCATGCGGTCCGCCCCCGCAACCGGAACATTGTGCTTTTTCAGGGCTTTGATCACCGTATTGAAGATTGCTCCACGGCTGCGAACCAAAATCAGGATATCACCGGGACCTATCGGCTTGCCATCATCGGCAAAGCGGGCATCCGTATTGATCCAGTGCGCAATACGGGAGGCGATACGGTTTGCCAACAAGGCGGACGGAGCGGCAACAGGCACCGCATCCACCGGTGCCATGGGATCGGTTATCTCTTTTTTCTCACCCACAATCGGTGGCCACAGTTCCACCAGTCCCGGCGCCTTCTGCCGGTTGCTCTCATGCACGGTTTTCCTGTTCTCGCTATCAAGACCACGGTAGTTATCCTCGATGGAAAACACCTGATCCACGGCGCTCAGCACATCAGGCCCCGTGCGATAGGATGTTTGCAACGCGATTTTGCTGAAGGCGTGTGCGGTGCGGGCCTCCGCATTGAAAGCGGCGATCTGACCGGCAAAATGCCTGCGTGTCTTCTCGAATTCCTCAGGTCTGGCCCCTTGAAAGCCGAAGATGGACTGCTTTTCATCACCCACTGCGAAGATGGTGCGGGTGATGGTGGCGCGGGCGTTTTCGCCAGTGAAAAAATCATCGGACAGCGCCTTGACGATGCGCCACTGCTCCGGGCTGGTGTCCTGCGCCTCGTCAACCAGCACATGATCAAGGCCCTGATCCAGCTTGAAAAGCACCCATTGTGCCGTATCGGTCGTCAGCAAGGTTACGACCTTGCTGATCAAATCCGGAAAATCGAGCCGTCCAACCCGGCGCTTTTCGGCGCGGTATCGCTCCAGTACGGCATCGGCCAGCAGTATGATCGCCTCGGTACGCTCTGCCGTCAGCACGGCCTTGCGATGCTGGACGAGGTCATGAACACGCGCACGCTCATTGAGCATCACCTCTACAAGTTCAGTGTTCGTCTTCCTCAAATCTGCTGACATGAACCAGCCTTTGTCAGTCCTTGGCTCACCCTTCGTATTCAAAAAGACCTGACAATAGGATTCAAGTTGATCATTGCCAAATAAATCTAAACCAGTTCTCAGCAATAACGCCATATCTTCATCGCGGGTCTTGCCCGATGAACCCAGCCAATCCGCAATCTCCTGCCAATCCCCGGCGTATAGCCCATTGTTCAGGATATCGCGGGTTACGTTCTCCGTGGTATCGGAGACGTCCACACCAAGCGCCTGACGCAAGGGAGCATTGGCAAACTTGGTTTCAAGCGGCGCTGTTTGCTCCCGCCGCTGACGCATGAAAGCCTCCAGCGCCTCGCGGAAAGCGCCTTCGGCAATCCCGGTCGTAGCCGTTCGCAGCGCTTGCCCCAATGTGCCGGTGGCATCGCCAAGGGCCGCGCGCAACATGGCGGTCATGGCTGCTTGCGTGGCCTGAGCCTGCTCCACATCCTCCATCACCTGAAAGCGTGCGGGCACGCCTGCTTCAAACGGGAAGAGATGCAACACGCGCTCGCAAAAGCCGTGGATGGTCTGGATTTTCAAGCCGCCCGGTGTTTCGACAGCACGGGCAAACAGGCGTCGCGCCACTTTCAGGCGGGCGGGGCCCGGTGTCACGCCCTCCATGTCGGTTATGGCGGCGGCAAGGGTTGCGTCATCCATCGCCACCCATTCGCCCAACTTCTTGAAGATGCTGTTCTGCATGTTGGCGGCGGCCGCCTTGGTGAAGGTGACGCAAAGGATTCGGGCCGGATCAGCGCCGTTCAGCAGCAGGCGGACGACGCGGCTGGTAAGCACGGTTGTCTTGCCCGAACCCGCGTTGGCGCTGACCCAGACGGATTGACCGGGATCGGCTGCCTTGCGTTGCTCTGGGGAAATGCGGGACATTGGTCTCCTGGTACTTTGTCATTCCCGACGCGGCAAAGCCGCGAGCGGGAATCCAGACTTTTCATCGATAGACTTTCTGGATTCCCGCTCGCCCTGCGGGCGTCGGGAATGACAGGAAAAAACTTGTCGAAACACCTTCGCTTGCCTAACAGCCTTATCCAGCCTCTGACAACGCCCCCTTCGCGTGAAAGCACCATGTCCCAAGATAATGCCGTTCCCAAAGCCAGATTGACCGAAGCCCGCCGCCCGCGTGGCCTTGGCGACCATGGCCCGGCGGAGATTGCCGCCCAGCGCGAGATGCTGGAGACGATCCGTGGCGTGTATGAGCGCTATGGATTCGAGGCGGTGGAGACGCCGTTCTTCGAATACACTGATGCATTGGGAAAGTTCCTGCCGGATCAGGACAGGCCCAACGCCGGTGTGTTTTCATTGCAGGACGACGATGAGCAGTGGATGAGCCTGCGCTATGACCTGACGGCACCGCTGGCGCGCTACGTGGCGGAGAATTTTGACAAGTTGCCCAAGCCCTATCGCAGCTACCGGGTGGGCCCGGTGTTTCGCAACGAGAAGCCGGGTCCGGGTCGCTACCGCCAGTTCATGCAGTTTGATGCGGACACTGTGGGTGCAAGCTCCGTGGCGGCGGATGCCGAGAACTGCATGATGTTCGCCGATGCCATGGAGGCGCTGGGCATTCCGCGCGGCAGCTATGTGGTGAAGGTCAACAACCGCAAGGTTCTGGACGGGGTGATGGAGGCCATCGGCATTGGCGGGCCGGAGCATGCGGGGACGCGGCTGACGGTGCTGCGGGCGATTGACAAGATGGACAAGTTTCCGGTGGAGGAGATCAGGAAGTTGCTGGGGCCGGGGCGGAAGGATGAGAGCGGGGATTTTACCAAGGGGGCGGGGCTCAACCCTAGTGCCATTAGCACCGTGATTTCGCTCGCAATTCTACAAAGTGGAAATGTAACGGAATTAGAGGACGTTACAAACCTACCGCTTGTTGAACAAGAGAAGCGGGGTAAAGTTCTCAGATTTTCTTCGTCCGGTAGCGATGATGACGATTCATTCTACGTCGAATCCAATCAAGGCGTGCTTAATGGTATGCAAACGCACTTTGGCAACAGTCTTAAAGCACGCGAAGGTATCGACGAACTCCGGCAGATATCAGAAGTTGTTGAAGCATCAGGTTTTGGACGTGACCGCATCCGCATCGACCCCTCCGTCGTCCGCGGTCTCGAATATTACACCGGCCCGGTCTACGAAGTCGAACTGACCTTCGATGTCCCCGGTGAGGACGGCAAGCCCGTGCGCTTCGGCAGCGTGGGCGGCGGCGGGCGATACGATGGACTTGTCGGCCGTTTCCGCGCCGAGGATGTGCCAGCCACCGGCATTTCCATCGGCGTCTCGCGCCTGCAGGCGGCGCTGACCCATCTGGGCAAATTGAAGACCGAAAAGCCGGTTGGTCCGGTTGTTGTCACTGTCATGGATAAAGAACGTATCGCCGAATATCAGAAGATGACCTCAGAACTCCGCAATGCCCATTTGGATAAGGACGGACGTCCGATTCCCGGAGTCCTGCCGATCAAGGCGGAACTTTATCTGGGTGAAAGCACGAGCTTTGGAGCGCAGACGAAGTATTGCGCCAAGCGCAATGCACCCCTTGCCATCATTCAAGGCCCCGATGAATTTGCCAGAGGCGAAGTCGAGATCAAGGACTTGATCAAGGGCGCTGCACAGGAAGAGATCGCCAAGAAGATCGCGGACCGGGAAGAATATCTCGCCTACAAGGCAAAATCGCGGACTGAGGTGCAATATGCCGTGCCACGAGACGGACTTGTCGATGCCGTGCGCAAAGCGTTGGCTGGGGGCTGATCAGCATGAGCAAGGCCGCGTATCATCCGCTCGATTTTGCCCGCAAAAGCGAGGCCGAAATGCTGGCCGCCGCCGCTGCCTTCCGCACCGAAATGACGCGGCGGCGCACAGTGCGCGACTACGCGACCGACCCGGTGCCCCGCGAAATTATCGAGCATGCGATCATGACCGCTGGCACGGCACCCTCCGGCGCCAACCAGCAACCTTGGAGCTTTGCTGCCATCTCCTCGCCCGCGCTCAAGAAGCGCATCCGCGAGGCAGCGGAAGAAGAGGAAAAGCAGTTCTACGCCGGGCGCGCCGGTGGAGACTGGCTTGATGCCCTGTCGCATCTCGGCACCGATTGGCAGAAGCCGTTTCTGGAGGAAGCACCCTGGCTGATCGCCATTTTCGCCCAGCGCTGGGGCGAGGCGGACGGCAAGCGCGTGAAGCACTACTACGTGCCGGAATCAGTGGGCATCGCCACGGGTTTCCTGATCGCGGCGCTGCATCAGGCAGGCCTCGCCACGCTCACGCACACGCCCTCCCCCATGGGGTTTCTCAACGAGATTTGCGGCAGGCCAGAGAGCGAGAAGGCCGTGATCCTGCTGATTGTGGGCTATCCCAAAGAGGGGTGCATGGTGCCGGTGATTACCAAGAAGACACTGGATGAGACCACGACCTGGCTGTGAGGCTTGATCCTCCCCTTTTGGGGGAGGTGGCGCGCAGCGCCGGAGGGGGCTTCGGAGCTACCGTCGAGATCGCGAGCCCCACCCGTCACGCTGCGCGTGCCACCCTCCCCAAGAGGGAGGGATCAAACCCCTAC
>JANMLW010000196.1:0-6129 GCA_031372765.1 Hyphomicrobiales bacterium | reverse complement strand
CAGAAACCAGATCAGTTCATGAACGATCGATTTAAGGTGGAGTTTCTTGGTGGTGACCAGTGGAAAGCCTTGTGACAGGTCAAACCGCATCTGGTGGCCAAAAACAGAGAGTGTTCCCGTGCCGGTCCGGTCCGATTTTTTGACACCCTCATCCAGAATGCGGGCCATGAGATCGTGATATTGACGCATGTCGGCTCATTAGCGCGATTCCCTGCGTCTGTCCGCTATTCCCAACGCTTATCCCAAACGAAAACCCCCGTTCTTGCGATACGGGGGTTTTGTGTTGCCAGCGGTTTTCCCGCCAGAAAGAGAGGTATGTCTTTTATTTCTTTTTGGGATGGAAAGCCGCCAGCTGACCATAATGTTCGGCAAGCAGGTAGTAGAATGTGATGCGCGACTTGGTACGGTCCGCCTTCATCTTTTCGGCGATTGCCTTGCACGCACCTGTCAAAGCAGCCTTGTCTTCCTTGCGGCCCAGTTTCTTCTGCAGAAAGTTGGCAACGACACGGTCAACTTCCACAGGATCGCTGGCAGCAACATAACGCGTGTCTGCCTTGCTCATAACCAGAGCATAAGTCTTGGACATGCCCTGAACGGCCAGTTCGTCCACTTTTGTGGTGTATTTTTTTATGTCAGCAAGATGGTCCATCGGTTCCTCCATAATGGAATAAAGACAGAAGCCCCCTGCGGATTCGCGATTGCTTCTAAGCAAGGTTTAGCATGGTAAATTGGTTTGTCACCTCCCCATGATCCTCGTGATCACAGGCTGTTTCACGGGATATGACAATCAATAAAATTGCATTTTCGCAATCAGTTGCTGTTTTTGCGAAGGGAAGCCAACACCCTGCGCGCTTTTGAGATTAATCTTTCCGATTATGCGGACATATTTTTTACGATGAGATTTGTAAAATACAGCATCTGCGCTATATCTGTCTTCATCATCCTGAGGAGGAATTATGTCCCGTTACACTGGCCGTATGATGATGGCACTTTTCATTGCCATTCTAACGCTTGGACTTTCAGCTGAATTTGTGGATGCCAAACCCGGACGTGGCAGCAATTCCGGCAGCCGAGGCAGTCGTACTGACACGTCAGTGCCCTCCACGCCGACCGCTCCCCGCGCCACAACAGGTGCCCCATCCAGCCCTGCATCAATGCCCGGGAGAGCTGCTGCAACGGCCGCACAGGCCGCCAAGCCATCCATGATGTCCACCATGGCCAAGGGTTTCGCTATGGGGCTCATCGGTGCTGGCCTGTTTGGTCTGTTGACCGGCGGTAGTCTCTTTGGTGGCCTGAGCGGTATTGCGGGCTTCCTTGGCCTGCTTCTGCAGGTTGCGCTCATCGCCTTGGTTGTTCGCCTTGTCTGGGGCTTTTTCAAGAACCGTCAGGCCGCCAACCAGCTGCAACCCGCCGGTGCCGGCTATGCACGTGCGCCTTCACCCGAGACCATGGGTGGCGGTACAGGTGCAATGGCAAGTGGTTCGGCCGCTTCTGTCACCAATCAGGTGCCGCAGCAGGTTGAGCCACAGCGCTCTGACACTGTTGGCATTGGTCCCGATGACTACAACGGCTTCCAGGCTGTTTTGGTCAATCTTATGGGGGCGTATTCCGCAGAAGACATTGGCGGCATTCGCCGTGTCACAACCCCTGAAATGGCCGAACATTTCATTCGCGAACTGAAAGACAACCAGATGCGCGGTGTGACCAACCGTCTTGGCCAGCCCCAACTTTTGCAGGGTGATCTTGCCGAAGCCTGGTATGATGACAACAGTGCGTATGCAACCGTTGCCATGCGTTATGCCATGAGCGATGCCACGCTGGAGCGCACTTCAGGCAGGGTTGTTGAAGGCAGCCTGAATCAGCCGCAGGAAACCGTGGAAATCTGGACCTTCCGCCGCGATGGTGCTGGCCAGATCTGGGTTCTGTCAGCCCAGCAACAGGTGTAAACGAGCTTCAATACCTTTGAAAAAGCCGCCGGTTGGCGGCTTTTTTATTGATGCTCAGACAATAAATACATCCTTGCCGTAACCTTGAAGATAAAGCAGGGCTGTCAGGTCTCCGTGGTCTATGCGGACATGGGCAGCTGCGGCCACGGCTGGTTTGGCATGGAGTGCCACACCCAATCCGGCCTCGCCGAGCATGGCGAGATCATTCGCACCGTCTCCTACGGCCATAACCTCTTCCCGGAGCAAGCCACGTTCATTGCGGAGCGCGATCAGGCGCTCCTGCTTGGCTTCCTTTCCGAGGATTGGCTCCCGCACCAATCCGTCAAGCTTGCCGTCTGTGATTTCCAGAATGTTGGATCTGTCTTCGTCAAAGCCGAGTGTCTGGCCAATTCTGGATGTGAAAACCGTGAAGCCGCCTGAAACCAGTGCGCAATAGGCACCATTGGCTTTCATGGTCCTGATGAGCGTGCGACCACCAGGCATCAGGGTAATGTGCTTGGTGATGATTTCATCCACCACGGAAACAGACAAGCCCTTGAGAAGCGCCACACGCTGCTTCAGCGCCGGTTCAAACGCGATCTCGCCTCGCATGGCGCGGTCCGTGATGGCTGAAACCTTGTCCTTCAAGCCGACAAAAGCGGCAAGTTCATCAATGCATTCCTGCTCGATCATGGTGGAATCCATATCAGCCAGCAGGAGTTTCTTGTGCCTGTGCGCAAGCGGGAGCACAGCGAGATCGACAGGCAAATCGCCAATAATCGTGCGAAGGGCGACTACAATAGCGGGTAGATCAGCTTCTGCGCTTGCGAAGGCCACCTCTGCCGCGATACCCAAGGAGAGCCAGCGCGGAGCATCCGCACGGGACAAGATTGCCACGATGCGGGCAAGCAAACCTGCATCAACGGCAGGGTTCAGCGGGTTTGATATGAGGATTGCAACGTAGGTCATGGCAGCAGAATCAGTCATTGAGACGGTGGACAGACTGGTGGCCGAAAGCGCCAACCGGGATGCGCTGCTCATTGCAGGTCCCACAGCCAGCGGCAAGTCCGCATTGGCTCTTGCAGTGGCGCAGCATACTCGCGGCGTAGTGATCAATGCCGATTCCATGCAGATCTACGATGGCTTGCGCATTCTGACGGCAAGGCCTTCTCCGGAAGAGGAGGCAAACGCGGACCACAGACTTTATGGTTTTGTTGATCCGGCCATTGCGTTTTCCGCCGGTGATTATGTGCGGGCAATAAAGCCAGTGCTGGCGCAATTGAAAGCGCAAGGACGCTTTGCCGTCATCGTTGGCGGCACGGGTCTCTATTTCAATGCGCTGACTAAAGGATTTGTCGCCATGCCCGATGTTCCTGTCAGCATCATGCAGGAGGTCGAGGCGATGCAAATGCAGGGCGTCGACTTGCACGGCTGGTTGCAACGTGAGGACCCTGCCTCCGCAGCAAGGCTATCAGCAACCGATATCCCGCGTTTGCAGCGCGCAGTTGCTGTGAAACGGGCAACAGGCAGGACTCTGGGCGAATGGCAAAGGGAGGCGACGGCACCTTTGCTGGCAGCCGACCGCTGGAAAGGTGTGTTTCTCGCACCTGATCGTGCCACGCTTTATGAGCGTATCAACGCCCGCTTTCATATCATGATGGCGCAAGGTGCGCTGGAAGAAGTACGCATCATTCAGGCTCTGGCATTGCCCGCCAACCGCGGTGTCATGAAAAGCCATGGTATGCCGCATTTGCTGGCGCATCTCAGGGGCGATATGTCGCCGGATGAGGCCATCAGGCTTGGCCAACAGGATACGCGCAACTACGCCAAGCGGCAGTTCACCTGGGCAAGACGCTTCATGGCAGATTGGCAATGGCTTGCTTGATAGCATACGCCCGGAGTCTGTTTGCCAATCGGATCAACGGCAGCATTCCGCCCTTGACCCGTGGCGCTCGCAAAGCTATGCAAAATTCATGAGCATTCTTATTGTAGTACGATGCGCGCTGGCCAAGGGACGTGGGTAATCCGCGTACATCCTGCCGCTAGCGCGTAACCCGAGGGCCCCTGAGGCCCTTTTTTCTTGCCTGAATACATCTGATTAAAGACTGACCTGAGGAAACGCCATGAGCACCGCAACTGCCAAGAAGGCCGAAAAACCTGCCGAAACGATGACGATGACCGGCGCAGAAATGGTCATCAGGGCGCTTCACGATCAAGGTGTGGAACACATCTTTGGGTATCCTGGCGGAGCAGTTTTACCGATCTATGATGCGCTGCATCAAATGGGTGGCGTTGAGCATATTCTGGTGCGCCATGAGCAGGGCGCTGTGCATGCCGCTGAAGGCTATGCAAGATCCTCAGGTAAGGTTGGCGTGGTGCTGGTTACATCCGGTCCAGGTGCAACCAATGCCGTCACTGGCCTGACGGATGCGTTGCTCGATTCCATACCGCTGGTCTGCTTTACCGGACAGGTGCCGACCCATCTGATCGGCTCCGATGCTTTTCAGGAATGCGATACCGTTGGCATCACACGCCATTGCACCAAGCATAACTACCTCGTGAAGCGCATTGAGGATCTGCCGCGCATCATCCACGAGGCATTCTATGTTGCGGCCAATGGTCGTCCCGGCCCCGTCGTGATCGACATTCCCAAGGACATCCAGTTTAAATCAGGTGAATACGTAGGCCCCCAAAACATTGAACACCGCACCTACAAGCCGCGTGTTGATGGCGATCTGGTGAGGATCGAACAGGCCGTCGAGATGATGGCCAAGGCGAAGAAGCCGCTGTTCTATACCGGCGGTGGCGTCATCAATGCTGGCCCCGAAGCCTCCAAAGCCTTGCGGGAACTGGTGCGCGCCACGGGCTTTCCCATCACATCAACCCTCATGGGCCTTGGTGCCTTTCCTGCCAGCGATCCACAATGGCTGGGCATGCTGGGCATGCACGGCACCTATGAGGCGAACTGGGCGATGCATGATTGTGATCTGATGATCAACATCGGTGCCCGATTTGATGACCGCATCACGGGCCGCATCGATGCCTTTGCCCCAAACTCGAAGAAAATCCATGTTGATATCGACCCGTCCTCTATCAACAAGATCGTCAAGGCTGATCTGGGCATTGTTGGCGATGCCGGGCGTGTTCTGAACGAGATGGTACGCTTGTGGAAAGAAAAGAAGCACAAGGCGCAACCAGCGGTGAAGGACTGGTGGGGCGAGGTGAAAACCTGGCGTGCGCGCAACAGCCTTGCCTTCCGCAATTCGGATACCATCATCAAGCCGCAGTATGCGGTTCAGCGGCTTTATGAACTGACCAAGAACCGGGATACCTACATCACCACGGAAGTCGGCCAGCATCAGATGTGGGCAGCCCAGTATCTTCACTTCGAGGAGCCTAACCGCTGGATGACATCGGGTGGTTTGGGCACCATGGGCTACGGCCTGCCTGCCGCCATCGGTGTGCAGATGGCGCATCCAAAGGCACTAGTGATTGATGTGGCAGGTGAAGCCTCGATCCTGATGAACATGCAGGAAATGAGCACTGCCGCGCAGTACCGCCTACCGGTCAAGGTTTTCATCCTCAACAACGAGTATATGGGCATGGTGCGCCAGTGGCAGGAGTTGCTGCACGGCGGGCGTTATTCTAACAGCTACTCGGAGGCATTGCCGGATTTCGTGAAGCTGGCGGAAGCCTATCACGCCAAGGGCATCCGCTGTTCTGATCCCAATGAACTGGATGCAAAAATTCAAGAGATGATCGATTATCCAGGCCCTGTCATTTTCGATTGCCTTGTCGCCAAGGAAGAAAACTGTTTCCCCATGATCCCGTCCGGCAAGGCGCATAACGAGATGATCATGCCCGATTTTGCCGGTGATCTCGGCAATGTCATCGATGCCAAGGGCAGGGGATTGGTTTGAGTTGCCTGGTTTGAGAATTTAGGAAGATACCATGAAATCCCATTACAACGATCCATCCAATGCCCAGATCATCGAGCGGCGCACGCTGGCCATAATTGTCGACAACGAGCCGGGCGTGCTGGCGCGCATAGCGGGCATGTTCTCTGGCCGCGGCTACAATATCGAGAGTTTGACAGTCACCGAAACCGAGCACGAGAAGCACGTTTCGCGGCTCACCATCATCACAAAGGGCACGGCTGCCGTGCTGGATCAGATCAAGGCACAGCTCGACCGGCTCGTGCCGG
>JANMLW010000191.1:0-16293 GCA_031372765.1 Hyphomicrobiales bacterium | reverse complement strand
TATCTCGCCATTCTCGCCCATGCGGATCATCTGGTGGTGACGGCGGATAGCGTCAATATGCTGGGCGAGGCAGCCAGCACCGGCAAACCCATCCATCTGTTCACCCCAAGCGGTGGCCACACGAAGATATCATCGTTTGTGAAGGGACTAATCGATCACGGAGCTGTGCGTCCCCTGTCTGACCATCTTGAAACATGGGCCTATGAACCTCTAGATGCGACTCCAATTGTTGCTGTTGCGCTGGCTAAGGCCTTTGCGCGGCGCTGACATCCAGAATTTACAGGAGCCATCCATGGCCACGACACATCGCAAGGTTATCATCGTGGGTTCCGGTCCTGCCGGTTACAGCGCCGCTGTCTATGCCGCGCGTGCCATGCTCAAGCCCATGATGATTTCGGGCTTTGAACCCGGCGGTCAGTTGATGATCACCACAGATGTGGAAAACTACCCCGGTTTTGCCACTTCCATTCAGGGCCCATGGCTGATGGAGCAGATGAAACTGCAGGCGGAGCATGTGGGCACCGAAATGGTGTCGGATCACATTACCGCCGTTGACCTTAACCAGCGGCCGTTTCGCCTCACGGGGGATGGCGGCATGGTCTATACCTGTGATGCGCTGATCATCGCGACGGGTGCCAAAGCAAAATGGCTGGGTATTCCGTCCGAGGAAAAGTTCAAGGGATTTGGTGTCTCGGCCTGCGCAACCTGCGATGGTTTCTTTTATCGCAACAAGGATGTAGCCGTGGTTGGCGGCGGCAATTCAGCGGTCGAGGAAGCGCTGTATCTGGCTAATCTGGCATCCAGCGTCACACTCATTCACCGTCGTCGGGAGTTGAAGGCGGAGCGTATCCTGCAGGATCGTCTCTTCAAGCATCCAAAGGTCAAGGTTATCTGGGACAGTGCGGTCGAGGAAATCTGCGGCGATGAGAACCCGTTGGGCGTCACGCATCTCAGGCTGAAGAACGTGGTCAACGGCAGCATCAGCGATCTGAAGGTGCATGGCCTATTTGTTGCCATCGGCCATGTGCCCGCTTCCGATATCTTCAAGGGGCAGGTTGCGGTTCGCTCCAACGGCTATATCCAGACAGCACCCAATTCCACCGCCACCAACATCGAGGGTGTCTATGCGGCAGGCGATGTGGCGGATGACGTCTACCGACAGGCTGTGACTGCGGCTGGTCTGGGCTGTATGGCGGCACTCGAATCCGAGCGCTGGCTACATGCGCAGGAAAGTATGAAGCAGGCGGCTGAGTAGCAGAGAATAACTGACGCGTGTCAGGATTTGAACCACTCGCAGCGGCCATTGTGAAACACCAGCACACGCCCCTGCCAGATGTCCTCGCTGGAGGCCTTGCGCGGGGCAATGCCGCCGATCATCGCCATCAGCACACGTGCCACGCCGCCGTGCGACACCAGAACGGTATCGCGGCGGATGAGGGGCAGGAAGGTTTTGACGCGCTCTGTCAGCATGGCGTAGCTTTCGCCGTCGGGTGGCACCGCATCCCATTTATCACGCTCACGGCCAGCGGCTCCTTTGGGATCGGACCGGCGGACCTCTTTCCAGGTCAGTCCTTCCCAGCGCCCGAATGTCAGTTCTTTCAGGCGTTCGTCCATCTTGTAAAAGGTTGGATGCAGGCCGATGGCTTCGCGGGAGCGTTCTGCCGTATCGCGGGTGCGCAACAGAGGGCTCACCCACCAGTCCAGATCTTCGGGTTGTGGATGCAGGCCTTTCAGGATGCCCCCAGCTTCAACAGCCTGCACGCGTCCCAGATCATTCAGCGGGATATCGCGCTGGCCCTGCAGGCGTCCTTCGGCGTTCCAGTCCGTTTCGCCATGCCGGATGAAATAGAGTGTGATATCGGCAGCAAGCATCACAGGGTTATCCGCTCAATCCTTGTCGAGCGTCATGTCAGGTGCCGTCGGGTTCTTCATGCCAACGATATGATAGCCTGAGTCAACATGATGGATTTCACCCGTAACACCACGTGAGAGGTCGGACAGCATGTACATGCCGGCATCGCCCACCTCGTCGATGGTGACGGTGCGGCGCAAGGGTGAGTTATACTCGTTCCATTTCAGAATGTAGCGGAAATCGCCGATGCCTGATGCCGCCAGCGTTTTCACCGGCCCAGCCGAGATGGCATTGACTCGGATGTTCTTGGGGCCAAGGTCCGCCGCCATATAGCGTACGGAGGCTTCCAGCGCTGCCTTTGCCACGCCCATGACGTTGTAATGCGGCATCCATTTTTCAGCGCCGTAGTAGGTGAGGGTCAGCATGCTGCCACCAGTTTCAGGCATCAGCTTCTCAGCCCTTTGTGCGATGGCGGTGAAGGAGTAGCATGACACCAGCATGGACTTGGTGAAGTTGCCCTCGGTTGTGTCCAGGTAGCGCCCCTGCAATTCGTCCTTGTCGGCATAGGCAATGGCATGCAGTACGAAGTCGATGCGGCCCCAGCGTTTTTCCAGTTCGGCAAAGACGGCATCCATAGAAGCGGTATCCGTGACATCGCAATGGCCTAGCACGATGCCACCGACTTCCGCTGCCAATGGCTCGACACGTTTTTTTAGCGCATCACCCTGATAGGTGAAGGCCAGTTCCGCCCCATGCTGATGGCAGGATTTGGCGATGCCCCAGGCAATTGACATCTTGTTGGCAAGACCCATGATAAGGCCGCGCTTGCCGGCCATTATGTTGCTGCGCTTTGTATCCAGAGCCATGTGCTCCGCTCTCCATGGTTGACGCCGTGGCTCCGCAATAGCTGATGAACCCGGCTGCGGGAAGCGGTCAAACCGGTTATTGGCAAACTGTTTGGCAAATAACGGATCAGTCAGGTCAATCAGGCGGCGCTCATCTGCTGGACAAAACCGGCCATCTCCTTGCGCAGGGCCTGTGATGCGGCATTCATGTCGCCGGCAACGCTCCGCATCGTCTGGGCCACGTCACCGGTCTCGTTGGCGGAAGTGTTCATGACATTCATGTCCTCGAGAATGGTGGTCGCCACCTGGGCGGTCTCCTCGATGCTGCGGCTGATGGCTTCGGTCGAGCGGGATTGTTCCTCCACCGCTTCTTTGACGAAGGTTGCCACATTCTGCAGGTCATCAATGCCGCCAAGCACATCACCCATGGCGGTTCGCAGTTCGGAGCCGGTCAGATTCATGGTGCCGATCAGCTGACGGATATCAGCCGTTGCCCTCGCAGCCTGTCCGGCCAGTGTTTTCACCTCGCTGGCGACAACGGCAAAGCCACGGCCGGCTTCACCGGCACGGGCAGCCTCGATTGTGGCATTGAGGGCAAGCAGATTGGTCTGGTCTGCCACAGTGGCAATCAATTCAACCGCAACACCTGCCTTGTCGGCGATGGTTTGGAGGTCATTGAGCCGCGACCCGGCAAGCACGGCCCGCTCAGCCATGATCGTGACGGAATCGAGAATACGGCGGCCCTGTTCGGAAACTTCCATGATCGACATGGACAGCTGGGATGTTGCGGCAGCCATGGACTGGATCGCCTCTGTGTTGCCTTCCAGGCTGGCGCGCGAACCACTGGATCGTATTGCCGTTTCACTGGCGGATTCAGTCAAGATCGTCGAGGTTGACATCATGGCTTCCGCCCCTTTGCCGACCATCTCCGAGGCCTGGACAACACTGTCGCCCATGGTTTTTATGGCAGCAAGAAGCGCGGCCTTGCGTGCTGATTCCTGCTCGGTCGTCTGTAGTTTTTCAGTCTCGATACGGCGCATCTGAAGGCTGCTTACCCGCAATGCGTCAACGACCACCGCCATGCGACCAATCTCGTCCTTGCGGTGCTGATCGGCAATCGGGATATCGAGATTGCCCGTTCCCATGGTTTCCAGTGACCGTGTCAGGCGACCCAGAGGTCCAAGCACAAGTACAAACACGATCCAGAGAGATCCCGCAATCAGGATCGCCGATACCAGAGCCGCCACACCCATGACATTGCGGTTCAGATTGGCAGAATCAGAGGCTTTCTTGGCTTCCAGCTCGGATTCGACAATTTGCAGGTTCACCAGTTTGTCGATCGCAGCTGTGGCGGGTTCAATGGCGGCATAAAGTTTACTGTCGACGAACATGGCAATCGCGCCGCGGTTCTGGTCGCCCATAACCTCAAGGATATTCGTGATGGCCGCGTTGGCCTGTTTTTTCGTGTCTTCGGCCGCCGCAATGAGCTGTTTTTCCGCATCGGTCAGGGATGTAGCAAGGTATGCACTCCAGCGCTCCTCGATAATTTTTTGCGAGTCCCTAATTTTGGCAATACCCTGATCGAAGGTGAAGGTGCCGCCACGTACCTTGTGGGTTGTATCGACTATATCAACTGCATAGGCATCGGAAATCATCTTGAGATCGCGCAGGGGAATAATGCGATCGGCAAGGATGTTTTGGATCACCCGCTCATTCTTGTGCAGGGACCAGACTGATGTCAGTATGGCAAGTGTTGTGATGACCGACAAGCATGTAACGATTGCAGCCATTCGGTGTCTGATTGTTCGCATTGAAGAAATTGCCTTTAATTGTACCTTTGTAAATTACTGGATTTTTCTTAAGTTTGCGTTAGGGCAGTCGGCAAGATAACAGTGTATCGTACTGAAACTAAACAATAATCGGAAAATTCCGGTTTTTTGAGGAAAACGAGAGATGCCCAATCGTCATTCTTGCAAGATGTTGTTTACATTTTTAGGAATTCTGAGCCTGCCTGTTCAGGCGCAGGACGCTTACCCGAGTCGTCCGATCACCATGATCGTGCCTTTCGCGGCAGGCGGCACGTCGGATGTGATTGCCCGTATCGTTGCAGATCAGATGAGCCAGACCCTCGGCCAGCGCATCACGCATGAAAACGTGCCTGGAGCCGGCGGTTCCGCCGCCCTGTCGCGCACCGCGCGTGCCACGGCAGATGGATACACCATCGCCATTGGCAACAGTGGCACCAATGCGGCGGGATATTCGATCTACGATAATCTCACCTACACACCCGCCGATTTCGTGCCGATCGGCATGGTCGCCAAGACCTCGCCCATGATTGCGCTGAAGAAGGAATCAACGTCAAACACAATGGCGGAGTTCGTGGATTACATCCGCAAGAATCCCGGCAAGGTAACGCTTGGCCATGCTGGCACCGGATCGTCCAATTATCTGATCTGCCTGAATTTCCTGCAGGCTGTTGGCGGGGAAGCACAGCTTGTGGGCTACCGTGGTGCTGCACCTGCACTCAACGATGTGCTGGCTGGCCAGATTGACGGGGTCTGTGATGCGGCCACCTCCCTGCAGACCCATGTGAATGCCGGGGCGGTGAAAGCGCTGGCTGTCGCAACCACAGACCGGATTGTTTCCTTGCCGAATGTACCCACCTCAGCCGAGGCCGGTCTGCCTGCCTTTTCATTGCAAGGCTGGAATGCACTGTTTGCCCCCAAGGGCACGCCGCAAGCAGTGGTTGACCGCCTGAACAAGGCGCTGGACGATGCTCTCAACACCGAGATCGTGAAAAAGCGCTTTGGTGAGCTGGCGACCATCGCGCCCTCCGATGCAGAGCGGACCGCAGCCCATCTCGGAAAGCTGGTTCCTGATGAGGTGGAAAAATACAAGAAGTTGCTGAAGAAGTGAGGTTATTGGGTGCGTAATCCATCATCCGGAAAAGCTGCCGCTATCAGGTCGCGGGTGTAGTTCTGTTGTGGGGCATCGAAAATCTGCTCCACGTCGCCTTCTTCGACAATCCGGCCGTCTTTCATGACCATCACGTGGTCCGACAGAGCGCGGACCACGGCTAGATCGTGGCTGATGAAAAGATAAGTCAGGCCGTACTGCACCTGCAAGTCGCGCAGCAGCGCGATCACGGATTTCTGGACAGTCCTGTCTAGGGCCGAGGTTGGTTCATCCAGCAGCATCAGTCTTGGTTTGAGGATCAGGGCGCGGGCGATGGCAATGCGCTGGCGTTGTCCACCTGAGAATTCATGCGGATAACGGTTGCGGGTTGCAGGCTCAAGCTGCACCTCCGCCATGGCTGCTGCGGTGCGTTTGTCTCGCTCCGTCCGGCTGAGGGTAGGGTCATGCACCAGCAGTCCCTCCGCGATGATTTCACCCACCGTCATGCGCGGCGATAGCGAGCCAAAGGGATCCTGAAACACCACCTGCATGTCGCGCCGCAACGGGCGCATGGCCGATCTTGGCAAGCCCTCGATCGGTTTGCCGTCAAAGCGTATCTGGCCAGTTGATGGCAAAAGGCGCAGCAGTGCCCGCCCGAGGGTTGATTTTCCCGATCCGCTCTCGCCGACGATGCCCAGCGTGCCACCCTTGCGAACAGTGAGGTTAACACCATCAACGGCCTTGAGGTCAGGTGTGGTTTTGCCCAGGAACCGTCGCGGCATTCTGAATGTCACCCGGATATCGCGGCCTTCAAGCAGCATCGGTGCATCGACAGGGGGCGGTTCCTTGCGTCCCTCGGGTTCGGCGGCAATCAGCATGCGGGTATAGGCGTGAGCGGGATTGGCGAAAACATCTGAGACCGTACCAGATTCCACCACTTCGCCGTGGCGCATGACATAAATCCGGTCTGCGAAGCGCCTGACCACATTGAGATCATGGCTGATGAAGATGATGGACATGCCCATGCGGACCTTGAGGTCAGTCATCAGTTTGAGGATCTCGGCCTGTATGGTCACGTCAAGGGCGGTTGTCGGCTCATCGGCAATCAGCAGCTTGGGTGTATTGGCCAGCGCCATGGCTATCATGATGCGCTGGCGCTGACCACCGGACATCTCATGGGGATAGGAGCGCATGCGCCGCTCGGCATCAGGGATACGTACGAGGCGCAGCATATCGAGCGCTTTGGATTTTGCCTCGGTGACAGTGCATTTTTGATGGCGGCGGATAACCAGCATGATCTGCTCGCCGATCCGGTAGAGCGGATCAAGCGAGGTCATAGGTTCCTGAAAGATCATGGTGATGGCATTGCCCCGACAGGCTTTCAAAGGCTGATCGGCAACAGCCGCTTCCTGGCCGTCGTCGAACCGCACGGCGCCCGTGGCCTCGCCATTGGCCGCCAGCAGGCCCATCAACGCCATCATCGTCTGGCTTTTACCCGAGCCGCTCTCGCCCACTATGGCGACGATCTCGTTGCGCGCAATGGTTAGGTCAACGCCTTTGACAGCCGACACAACCCCGTCATTGGTGCGAAAGGACACTGTGAGATCACGCAGGGAAAGCAGAGGGTCTGTCACAGGTTTACTGCCTTTCATGCTATGCGCACTATGCCGTTGCCTTCCTCCTCCACGGGGAATGAAGGGAGGGGAATCCCAGTCATGGTTCCTGGAAGACTGTAATGCAAATCCCGCAGGCCTGGGGCAGTTTATAATGTGATCAACCCTGCGGATCAGTATCAAAGATCCATCCGGCTTTCACCCGGTAAGCCTCGCGAAACAGTGCGATATCATCGGTGTGGCGCAAGGTAAGGTCGATATCATCCCAGCCGTTGAGCAGTTGCAGGCGTCGTACCGCATCCATGGTGAAAGGCATGCTTGTTCCGCCATGCCTGATTTCCAGAGCCGAAAGATCAACAGCCAGCAAAGGTGTAGGTTCAGCATGCAATCTGGCCAGGAGCGCTTCGCAGTCTGTTGACGAGACAACTGCGGGCAACAAGCCATTCTTGACAGCATTCGAGGAGAAGATATCGCCGAAAGATGGGGCGATGATCGCCCTTACACCGTAGTCCCACAACGCGTAGACAGCCGCCTCTCGGGAAGAACCTGTGCCGAAATTGCGCCGTGTCACGAGAATTTTAGCACCGCCATAACGATCCTGATTCAGGATGAAATCAGCGCGTTGGTGACCCGCCTCGTCAAAGCGCAGATCATGCAACAGGTAGCCACCGTAGCCTTGCGTGCGAGAGCGGCTCATGAAGCGCGCCGGGATCAGTTGATCCGTATCGACATTCTCAAGGCCAAGGGGGCAGGCCAGCGCTTCAAGGGTGGTGAAGCGTTCCATTAGAGTGATGCGATCAGTTCAGGCAGCTCACGTACATCCATCAGGTGCCCCATGACAGCTGCAGCCGCCACCATGGCGGGCGACATGAGGTGCGTACGGGCCCCAAGGCCCTGTCTGCCGCGAAAATTGCGGTTGGTCGTCGAGGCGCAGCGTTCGCCGCGCGCGACCTGATCGCCGTTCATGCCAACGCACATGGAACAGCCGGACTCTGCCCATTCCAGACCAGCGTCAATGAACACCCTGTGGATGCCTTCCACCTCGGCCGCTCGTTTCACCCCGCTGGAACCGGGCGAAACAAGACCGGGGACTTTTGATCTGCGTCCGCGTAGAACCGCTGCCGCTGCCCGCAGATCTTCCAGCCGCGCATTGGTACACGAACCGATGAACACCCGGTCGATGGTGATATCCTGCAAAGCCATGCCTGGTATCAGGCCCATGTAGTGCAGCGCCTCGCTGATGTAGACGGTGCGTGCCGCGTCCAGACCATCAATGCCGGGCACGACACCCGTGATGGGCAGCGAGTCTTCCGGGCTGGTGCCCCAGGTGAGGGTAGGCGCAATGCCTGATGCATCGATCTTTATCTCATGATCGAATGCCGCATCCGCATCTGTCGGTAACTGTCGCCAGGCGAGAACCGCCTCAGCAAGCATTTGTCCCGATGGCCCAAAGGGGCGGTCCCGGATGTAGGCAAAGGTTGTCTCATCGGGCGCTACCATGGCGCATCGGGCACCGGCCTCGATCGACATGTTGCATAGCGTCATGCGCGCCTCCATCGACAGAGCCGTGATGGCGGGTCCTGCGTATTCCAGCGCATGGCCGCGCGCCCCGTCCATTCCGATGGTGGCAATGATATGCAGCGCCAGATCCTTGGCGGCAATATGCGCGCCCAGCACACCTGAAACCGTGATGCGCATGCGTCTGGGTTTGCGCTGCCAGATGGTCTGGGTCATCAGCACATGCGCCACTTCCGATGCGCCAATACCAAATGCAAAGGTGCCAAACGCTCCGTGGGTGGAGGTATGGCTGTCACCACAGACGACCAGCATGCCCGGCAGTGTAAGGCCCTGCTCAGGCCCTATGACATGCACGATGCCCTGATTGGCGTGATTGATGTCAAAGTGACGGATGTTGTGCCTGTCTGTGTTGGCACGCAAACGCTCCACCATGCCGGCCACTTCAGTGTTGGTGATGACGGGCCGTCCGCGTGTGGGCACATAGTGGTCAGCCGTTCCAAAAGTCAGGCCTGGTTCGGCAACCGATGCACCCCGTTCATCGAGCTTGCGAAATGCATGGTGCGAGCCTTCATGCACAAAATGGCGGTCAACCCAGAGAAGGGCTTCGCCGTCCTCGCGGAAAGTGATGACGTGACTGTCCCACAGTTTGTCAAAAAGCGTGCGCCCTGAACTCATGAGACGGCTTTCACCTCCCGCAGCATTTCCGCAATAGTGGCGATCCGCGCTACCGGCCTCAAGGCCTTGATGGCAGTTTCATGCGTTTCAACCGTAAAAGCCGCACAGCCATCTTCCAGCACGATTGTGTCGATATCGCGCACATGCGCATCACGCACCGTGGAGGCAACGCCGCCATTGGTGACGATGCCTCCGACCAGAAGCCGGGTGATGCCCAGTTTGCGCAGTATCCACTCAAGTCGGGTCATATAAAAGGCGGAGTAAGCCACTTTTTCCACCGCGATATCGACAGGCTGCAATGCGTCCACTGTGGTGTTGCCCCACGAACCGGGCGCAAAATCACCTTTCTTGAGAAAGGGCCTGAGTTGTTTGAGATGGGGGGAAATGATTGGCTCGCCACCCCGTCCTGGCACCAGCGTGAACTGCATGGCAATAACCAGTCCGCCAGCTGAGTGGAACGCCTTGGCCAATGGCGCAAGCCGTTGCGGTAGCGCTGCAATCTCTTTTGATGATTGCCCGGCGCGACCGTAGGCTCCCTTTGGATCAAGGAAATCATTCTGCAGATCGATGGTCAGCAGCGCGGTTGACGTGAGATCAAGCGGTTGATGCGTCATGTGCGGCGCTCTACGATCAAGTTGCCATAATCATCGACACGGGCTGATAGAGACGGATCAATCAGGGTGGTGGCGTCGCCTTGCTCCAGAATGGCCGGGCCATGGATGACTGCGCCAACCGGCAGGTTCAACCGCTCGTAGATCGTTGTTGTGTGCCAGGCGTCGTCAAACCAGACCTGCCGGTGACCGCGATGTGCCGATTCAATGCTGGCGTCATCAGCGGGTGCCAGCGCTTTCAGGTCAAAGGCCGGGCGTCGGCCAATGGCGGCCGTTCGCAGGTTGACGATGCGCATGGCGGTTCCCGGCAGCAGGCGCGAGAAGGCCTTGGCATAGGCTATCTCGAAGGCTTTGCGTACGGCGGCTTCTGAAATGCTCATTTCCTTGGCAGAAAAGGCTATGGGAAGCGGCACCGCCACCGTATGGGTCTGCCCTTGATAATGCATATCCAGTTCAAACTGCACATCAATACGTTCCATGCTCAGTCCGGAGGCTGCGACCACCCCATGGGCTTCCTGACCTGCAGCTTCCATCCTTGAGGCCAGCGCGCCGCCGTCCAACCCGTCCAGCATCAGGTTGAGAGTCATCACCTGATCGTGGCGGATGTCGGCGATGATGCAGCCCAATGCCGAGGTAATGCCGGGATAGCGCGGCACCAGCGCGCCCTTGAGGCCAACCTCATTGATCAGTGCGCCGACATGCAATGCCCCTCCCCCCCCGAAGGGCACGGCTGTGAACCGGGCGGGATCATAACCACGCTCAACCGAGACGAGGCGGATGGCTCCTGCCATGCGGGCATTGGCAACACGCACGATGGCCTCGGCAGCGGCTTCGATAGTGAGGCCTAAAGGTTCACCCACGTGAGTGAGGATAGCCTGTCGCGCGGCGGTGACATCCAGCCGCGCCAGTTTGCCGCCGATGGGTTTCTCGGCATTGATGCGCCCCAGCACCACGTTGGCGTCGGTCAGGGTCGGCAGGGTGTTGCCCTGCCCGTAAGCAACGGGACCCGGGCGCGAGCCAGCACTTTCAGGCCCCACAGCCAGCATGCGGCCTGAATCGACATGGGCGATGGAGCCTCCCCCCGCACCAATCGTGGTTATCTCGATCATCGGCGTTCGGATGACCATGCCGAAATCGATAGTGGTCTGGGCTGCCAGCGAGGCCACACCATCGGCCACCAGCGAAACATCGAAGGAGGTGCCGCCAAGGTCACCGGTGATGATGTCCGGATAGCCAGCCGCCCGCGCGATGGCCGCAGCTGCAATCACGCCGGCAGCGGGACCCGATAGTGCCGTGCGAACAGGAAACTGCCGGGCCGATGCGGTGGACATGACACCGCCGTTGGATTGCACGATATGGAACGAACCAGGGAAGCGGGCACCTTCGAGCGCTCCTTCCAGCTTGGCCAGATAGCTGGCGACAACCGGTTGCAGATAGGCATTCAGGGCCGTTGTCGAGGTGCGCTCGAACTCGCGGATTTCTGGCAGCAGTTGTGTTGAGCAGGTGACATGAGCATTGGGCCACACACGCTTGGCGACCGCCAGTGCAAGGCGTTCGTTCGCCGGGTTGGCATAGGCATTGATGAACACGATAGCGAGCGCTTCCACGCCCTTGGCCAGCAACGCATTGCATGCGGCTTCAACCTCAGTCTCGCATACAGCAGTGCGGATTGTGCCATCGGCGAGTGTGCGCTCCGTGACTTCGAGGCGGCAATCGCGTGAGGCAACAGGCTCGAAATCTCCCCAAAGGCCCCAGGTATTGGGACGGTCTCGCCGGCGCATTTCCAGCACATCACGAAAGCCTGTCGTGGTGATCAGGCCGATCTTCGCGCCCTTGCGCTCCAGCAGGGCATTGGTGCCGACAGTAGTGCCATGAATGATGGCGCCAAGCGCTGCCACATCACCGAAGCTGCCGAGCCCGTCGATGAAGCCGGTAGCTTCATCCCCCCGGTTGGAGGGCACCTTGGCCGTGCGGAAGGCGCGTGTTCCTTCGTCGAAAAAGGCAAGATCGGTGAAAGTGCCACCAACATCCACGCCAACGATGGAGATGTGTTGTCGGCTCATGATGCACGCATCTTGCGCAGGGCACTGGTGGCGACGGGGTCTGTCATGCCGTCGGCCGATGTAACGACACCGTAAGTCTCCCTTGCCGTTTTGGCACTGACGAAACCGTTTCGGATATCCTTGGCGACGCTGCCCGGATCACGCGACAGAGGCAAGCCATAGCCTCCACCGCCAGGTGTTTCCAATCGCACGCGCTGTCCTTGCTCTATCCTGATGCCGGTTATCTTGGAGGCCATAGGGGGTTCACGTGGGCCGTCCGCCGTATCGAATATAAAGCGGTTGAGTGCGGCTTTTTCGCCACCAGCCACGCCGAAGGGCGCAAAGCGGCCACGCTCACCCAGCAGGGCCACATCCGCGCCACCTTGGGACAGTGCCTCGATTTCATAGATGGCACCCATGCCACCGCGATGCAGGCCCGGCCCGGCACTGTCAGGCCGCAAGGCCCATTGGGTGAACATGATAGGATAGGAGGCTTCGAGAATTTCTGCCGGCGGAATGGTGGCGGTCGAAATGGGGTTGTTGGCGTGATTCAGGCCATCCGATTGCGGATTGCCGCCAAGACCGCCGCCGAAGAACGAGAACATCACCCAGCGTTCGCCATTGTTGCGGTATCCCGCCAGTGAGAGCGCATTGATCGTGCCGAAGGGTGCCGCGGTGGCGCGCGATGGATCAGCCTTCGCCAGCGCCCCAAAGACCACGCCGATCATGCGCAGGATGGTTTCCGTATACCCCGCGACAGGGCGGGGGGCACTGACGCCTAGAAAGGTCGTTGCCGGGATATTGAAGGTAATGGGCCTCAGGCATCCGGCGTTGGCAGGCACAGCCGTGAAAACATGCTTGAGCGCCACATAGCAACAGGCAACAGCAGTGGAATAGGCAATGTTCACCGGCCCCTTGCAGGGCGGTGAGGAGCGCGAGAAATCCAGGGCCATGCAATCGCCAGCAATGGTCAGATCAAGCGCAATCAGCAGCGGCTCGTCCACAATGCCATCGTTGTCGAGATAATCCTCGAAGGAATAAACGCCATCCGGCAGGGCAATGACATGTTCGCGCATCAGTGCCTCTGCCCTGTCAGAGGCAGCATCCAGCGCCTGCGCCACCACATCGTCCCCGTAAGCATCGATCAGGGCGTGAAAGCGCCGCTCGCCCAGATCCAGCGCATTGAGCTGACCGTTAAGGTCCCCCCAGTTGGAGCGCGGCACCCGCGTATTGGCCTGAAGGATGTCGACAATATCCTGCTGCAAGACACCGCCTTTGAACAACTTCACGACCGGGATCAGGACACCTTCCTGAAAGCTCTCCGTGGCTTGCGGATTATAGCCACCGGGCACATTGCCGCCAATGTCCAGCCAATGTCCGACAGAGGCAAGCCAGGCGTAGAGCTTGCCGTTGCGCATCAACGGTCGCACCAAACGGAAGTCATTGAGGTGCGTTCCGCCCGCATAGGGATCATTGAAGATGAAGGTATCTCCGGCTGAGAGTTCCCGGGTCCAGTCGTCTCGCTCGGCCACTTTGTCGATGACGGCCTTGACCGCAAAAGCCATGGCCCCGACAAAAACGGGCAGGCCCTTTGCCCCCTGCACGAGGGTTGCGCCCGTCCCGGCATGGTATAGACCATGGCAGGCGTCGCGTGCTTCAGCGATGATCGGGTTAAAGGCCGAGCGATATAGCGTCGCATCCATCTCGTCGGCAATTTGCTCAAGCCGTCCGATCAGGATGGAGAATGTCACGGGATCAAGCGTACGGCTCATGGCGTATCGCCTTCATAGGTTTTTCCCAATGCCAGCATCTCCGGCGTACCGATCACATCATTCAGTGTGTTGAAATCAAACATCCTGTTCTGGAAAGCGGCGGTCGAGCCGTCACGCACCAGCGTGGTGTAAAAGGACTGCGCTGCATGGGCAATGGCCCGCACGATGCCACCGGGGAAAATCACCAGCGCAAAGCCCATGCTTTCCAGTTCTGCCGCTGTCTGCATGGGCGTATGGCCGCCTTCGACCATATTGGCCATGAGCGGCAGGCGTGAACCCAATGTCTTGACGATGGTTGCCATCTGTTCACGCGTGCGGGGTGCCTCGACAAACAGCATGTCAGCACCCGCATCGGCATAGAGATTGGCCCGCTCGAGCGCAGCCTCAAAGCCTTCCACGGCAATGGCATCAGTGCGGGCAATGACAAGTGTTTCAGCAGAATGGCGTGCATCGACAGAAGCCTTGATCTTACCCACCATTTCTTGCGCTGAAACCAGACGCTTCTCCGCCAGATGTCCGCAGCGTTTGGGATAGCTCTGGTCCTCTATCTGCAGGGCCGAAGCACCGGACCGCTCAAACAGGCGCATGGTGCGTTGCATGTTGAGCGCGTTGCCATAGCCGTTGTCAGCGTCAACAATCAGCGATGTTGGCACGCGGTCGCGCACCAGCGCAATGGTTTCAGAAACCTCCGTCACGGAAACCAGACCAATATCCGGCCTGCCAAGGCGCGTGTAGGCTATGGCAGCACCCGACAGGTAAATGGCTTCCGCGCCTGCCTGCATGGCCAGTGTCGCGGTGAGCGGATCATAGACGCCCGGCGCCAGCACGATCGGCTTGCGTTTCAGGCGCAGATTGAGCGTTTCGGTCATGATATTCTGCCCAATGCAAGAATGGTCTTGAGGGAGGACTTGCCGTCGAGATTCAGCATGGCCTGCACCAGTCTGGCGGCGCGCTCTGTGCCAATCTGCGGCTGGGTGATTTCCATGAACTTTTCGACTACCTCAGATGAAGAATAGGGGTTCTCGCTGTCCCCTTTGTTGGTCAGGGTGAGGCTCTCGAAGCGGCGGCCATCCGTCAGTTCCAGCATGACGCGGGCAGGTCTCAGGCCCGGCAACTGGGCCGTAAAAGCTGGATCTTCCGTTACCGTTATGCGCTTTGCCAAGGCAAGGATGGCTGGGTTGTCTAGCGCATCCTGCCGGAAAGCATCGAGCGTTGCCGCGCCATGCACAAGGAATGTTGCCAGCGAGAAAGGCATGGAAAACTTCGCTGCCAGCATGTTGGCCGGGGCCGGATTATCCAGCTGAGCGGCCCAGACATAGGTCTCGACTCGCAGGGATCTGATTGCGGACGGCTCGATCCTGCCATCGGCTTGCGCCACGATCTCTGTCAATGCATCCAGTGCGCCGTGGTTGTAGCGGCAGGCAGCGTGGCGCTTGAAATAGTTGCGGGCGATTTCCCAGCGCGTGCCAAGTTCATGCACCATCTCGGATGGTCGCCAGTCATCGGCAGCGATGCCACCATAGACGCTGCCCACACCGTCGGCTTCGCCTGTGAAACCGGCTTTCACCAGATCCCATGTCATCATGCCCAGCATGTTGGAAAACCCGGCATAGGTGTTTCTGACCGTTCCACCTTCCAGCATGGTGCGGCGGCTGGTCGTCAAGCCAAGCGACGACGAGATGTTGATGGCGGCAGCATATTCAGCGGTACTGGCGCGGTTGAGCTTGGCCACGCTTACCGCTGCCCCAACCGTGCCCCAGGTGCCATGCGGATGCATCAGCACCTTCAGTCTGGAGGCAATGCCGATGCGTGCGCCGATCTCGTAGCCGAGTGCTGTGGCAAGAATGGCATCTGCGCCGCTGACAGCGCGTTGCTGCGCCATAGCAAACACGGCGGGAATGACGTGGATGCCGGGATGGCCGCGGGCATACTGGTTGCCTTCGTCAATCTCCAGCATCGTTCCTGCTGTGCCGTCCATGAAAGCCCGCAGCAAGGGCGAACCGGATTTGCGGGTTTTTGCGGTGCGCGCAAGGCGCGGCTCCACAGCCCGCATTTCAGGTTCCGCCCGTCCAGCTATGATCGCACCAAGGCTATCCAGCAGCACAAGGCGTGTTCGCTCGATAACAGGGTCCGGCAAATCCCTGAAGCGGGTCTTGCGTGCAAAGCTGGCCCATTGCCTTAACCATAGCGCTTGTTTGCCAGTGATGAGTATGGAGGCAGGAACGACGCCATATGTGACAATGCCTGGGAATGCTTTGACCATGGCTCACATCCCCAGATAGGTTTTTTCAAGGGCAGGATCGCGCTTGAGATCATCGGCGCGGCCTGCCATCGCCACGGTGCCGTTTTCCAGGACATAGGCACGACCGGCTACATCAAGTGATTGCATGACGTTCTGTTCCACCAGCATCACGGCGATGCCATCGCCTGCAATGCGCTGGATGAGACGGAACATCTCCTCGACCAGCAG
>JANMLW010000164.1:0-1712 GCA_031372765.1 Hyphomicrobiales bacterium | reverse complement strand
GGTTTGAGAGACGGAGGCACAAAACACTGGGCCATTTTAACCGCGCCACACTGAAAAAGAGATTTCAACCAGCGGTGAGATCGAAATGCACCATTTGTTCCTGACTGACGACACGCCCTAGCTTGCTGACAACACGGCAATGCGATACTCATGGTTTATACCGCAATGCACAATAAGCCGGATCGGGGCCACTCACCCATGCCGGTATGAAGGGGTCCGTTCGATGACTGCACACACAAGCTCGATGAAAGTTGACGATAAGGTACTCGATCTCGCTGTCAAACCGGGTACGATTGGACCGAGTGTGATCGATATCGGCAAGCTCTATGCCCAGACCGGTATGTTCACTTATGACCCCGGTTTCACCTCTACTGCCGCTTGCGAGTCCAAGATTACCTATATTGACGGTGATGCAGGCGTATTGCTGTATCGGGGCTTCCCGATTGAGCAGCTGGCCGAGCACGGCGATTTTCTCGAAACCTGCTACCTCCTGCTTTATGGAGAATTGCCAACCGCTGCCCAGAAAACGGACTTCGACTACCGCGTGACCCGCCACACCATGGTGCATGAGCAGATGGCCCGCTTCTATCAGGGTTTTCGTCGCGATGCGCACCCGATGGCCGTAATGGTGGCCGCGGTTGGCGCCATGTCTGCATTCTATCATGACTCGACCGACATTTCCGATCCGCAACAACGCATGGTTGCCTCGATGCGCATGATTGCGAAGATGCCGACACTGGCTGCCATGGCTTACAAGTATACTGTCGGCCAACCGTTCGTTTATCCGCAAAACAGCCTGGATTATTCCTCAAACTTCCTACGCATGTGCTTTGCTGTACCCGCTGAAGATTACAAGGTGAACCCTATCCTGTCGCGCGCGCTCGATCGTATCTTCATCCTGCATGCCGACCATGAGCAGAATGCCTCAACCTCGACCGTACGTCTTGCCGGTTCATCGGGCGCCAATCCATTCGCCTGTATTGCAGCTGGTATCGCCTGTCTCTGGGGTCCTGCACACGGCGGTGCCAACGAAGCCGCCCTGAAGATGCTGGCTGAAATTGGCTCGGTGGAGAACATTCCAAAGTACATTGCCAAGGCCAAGGACAAGAACGATCCATTTCGCCTGATGGGCTTTGGTCACCGCGTCTACAAAAACTATGATCCACGTGCCCGCATCATGCAAAAGACAACCCATGAAGTCCTGGCGGAACTTGGCATCAAGGATGATCCGTTGCTGGATGTTGCCATGGAGCTGGAGCGCATTGCACTCAGCGACCCTTACTTCATCGAGAAGAAGCTCTATCCCAACATTGACTTCTATTCAGGCATAACCCTGAAAGCGATGGGCTTCCCGACATCGATGTTCACGGTGCTGTTCGCTCTGGCCCGCACCGTTGGCTGGATTGCGCAGTGGAAGGAAATGATCGAAGACCCAGGCCAGAAGATCGGTCGACCGCGTCAGCTCTACACAGGCGCACCAACACGGGACTACATACCCGTAGCGCAACGTCGCTGATTTCTGGAGCAGTTTATAATAAAGGGGGCTTCTGGCCCCCTTTATCATGGTAATTTCTGCACTGTCTTCATCTGCGCCAGCACGATCCCGGCGGCCTTGCGGCTGGGACTGACAATGTCTTCGCTCATCGTGCGCCGGACTTCGTCAAACCCATCAAGCTGTAATTGCCGCGCCTTGCCCTCTTCAAGCAGCGCCG
>JANMLW010000150.1:0-10562 GCA_031372765.1 Hyphomicrobiales bacterium | reverse complement strand
CAGCAAATGCTCCGAGCCGACATGGGGCTTTGCCAATGTCTGTTCGGACACGAAGAGGCCCTAGAAGCCTACCAGTTTGAAACAGCCTCTGGCTCTACAGGACAACAAGCGTGATGCATGGATGGAAGGGTATGACGTCGTGCAAGGGGAAGAGTATTGCAGGGGGAAAACATGGCCGAGGATGAATTGCCGGTGGAAGCTGGAGGCGGGCATGACCGGCCGGAAACTACCCTGACACGACTGACAGGCGCCGTCGCGACCCTTGGCGGAGTGCTCGCTTTGGGTGTTGCGCTTCTGGTTACCACCAGCGTGCTGGGACGCTGGCTTCTGGGTGTGCCGATCGAGGGTGATTTCGAGTTCGTCAAGATGGCAACGGCCATCGCGGTCTTTGCCTACCTGCCCTACACACAAGCGCGGCGCGGCAACATCATGGTGGATACCTTCACAATGGGTTTGGGCGTGCGGACGCGACAGGTGATCGATGCCTTCTGGGATCTCGCCTATGCAGCGTTTATTGCCTTTCTTGCCTATGCGCTGCTCCAGGGTACTCTCGATGCGCTCAAAAGTGGTGAAACCACCATGCAGCGGCAAATTCTGATCTGGCCCAGTATTGGCCTTTCGATGCTGCTTTGCGGACTCCTTGCCATCACCGCCGTTGCGAGCGCTGTGGCGCTGCTCGGGACCACGCGCACAGGAGATCCGTCATGAGTGGCACCATGGTAGCGCTCATGGGCTTTGGAGTCATGCTGGTGCTGATCGCTCTGCGGGCCCCCATCGGCTTTGCCATGCTGCTGGTGGGTGCCGCGGGCTATGTGCATCTATCCAGCGGACAGGCGTTCTTTGGCTATATGAAAACCAACTCCTACCACCAGTTTGCCAACTACACGCTTTCGGTCATCCCGTTGTTCATCCTCATGGGGGCACTGGCGGAACGGGCAGGCATCGCCACATCGTTGTTCAGGGCGGCAGAGCGCGGCTTCGGACGATTCCGGGGCGGTCTGGCCATGGCGGTGATTGGAGCATGCACGGCATTTGGTGCCATTTGCGGGTCGTCTGTTGCCACTACGGCCACGTTCGGGCGCGCTGCCTTGCCGGAGCTTCTGCGGGCACGCTACGATGGCGGACTGGCCACCGGCACGATTGCCGTTGGGGGTACATTGGGCATTCTCATCCCGCCATCGGTCATTCTGGTAGTCTATGCCATTACCACCGAGCAGAATATCGCCAAACTGTTTCAGGCCGCCCTGATTCCCGGGTTGCTGGCTGCGCTGTTCTATTGTATCACCATTGCGATTGTGGTGCGCCGTAACCCTGAGCTTGCACCTCAATCGGACGTCGTGGTCATCGAAAAGGCGAAGCAACCGCTTTGGCCCAAGGCGTTGGCGGGGCTCGCGCTTGCTGCCATCGCCGCGCAGGTGATGCGCGGCCAACTGGCTTGGGACAATGCGGCTGTGTTTGCCGGACTTGCGATCCTTGTGGCCATCATCGATGTTGCCATCATGCCCGCCATCCTGATTGCGGTTGTTGTGGTTGGCGGCATCTATGGTGGCGTGTTCACGCCCACCGAGGGCGCTGCGGTTGGTGCCATCGCCATGCTGGTGGTTGGTGTTGCCACGCGCAGTCTGGATTGGAGCGATATCGTCGAGGCCATTCTACAGACGGCGGAAACCTCGGGCATGATCTTCATCATTCTGCTTGGCGCTGAGGTTTTTGGCGCGTTTCTGGCGCTATCACGCCTTCCCACCACGGCGGCTGAAATGATCGGCAATGCGGGCCTTTCACCGTATCTGGTGCTGATCGCGATGCTGGCTTTCTATATCCTGCTGGGGGCCGTGATGGACGAGCTGGCGATGATCCTGCTCACCCTGCCGGTATTCTTCCCGGTTATCCAGGCGCTGGATTTCGGCATGTCACCCGATGATGTGGCGATCTGGTTTGGCATTCTGGTGCTGATCGTGGTCGGCATCGGCCTCACTGCGCCGCCCATCGGGTTGAACGTCTTTGTCATTTCGTCATTGGCGCGGGGTATTCCGATTTCGGATACCTACCGCGGTGTCTTGCCGTTCATCGTGGCGGATGTGATCCGTCTGGCATTGGTTGTTGCCGTACCAGGACTGGCGCTGTGGATGGTGCGGGCTCTGGCATAGGGCAACAATTAGGCGTGTCGATCTCATCCCGCCTCAACGCTTCGCCAACGCCCGCAGGATCACCGCGACACCGATGCCGAAGGCTGCGCCGATCAAGGCGCCGACCATCCAGCGTTGAGCTGGCCAGGCCCAGAAATATGGTCCGGTCTGCTTGAACAGCGGCACCAGAAATCCTCCCCCCAGCAGGAACGGCCCGAGCAGCCCATAGACCGCGCCGCGCAGGATATTGTGCGCAATCGGGATCATGTGACCAAGGGCTGCAAAGCCTACTCCCCACAATCCGCCCCAGAACATCTGGTTAAGGAGGACAGGCACGCCAAGTCCTGTTTTCATCAGCGCAGTGTTCCACGGAAAGTTCGGCGTCTGTTTCATCAGATACAGCAGAAAGATCATGCCCTGATGGAAGATCAGCACGGATATGGCTCCGGCAACAAAACCAAGAATAAGTGTTCTGGTCGAAAGGTTCATGACATTTTCCGTTCTCTGGTTATTTCAGATCAAAGAACGCGGGAAATGGCTACACGTCAAGGGGGGAAGAAAGCAGGCAAAGGGTCACCGCAAACGCCAGAAGGGCTGGTAATGAGGCGAGATGTCAATCGGCGCATAGGCGGGCACCACCATATACGGCTGCACCTTGGTGCGGATATGGGCGACCTGCGGTGCGCTGTCCTTCTTTTTTGCGGCAATCATCGTCCTGCCCTGATCTGGCATGCTGCCATTGATGGCGATGCGGGTGGAGCGCTGGCCATGCTTCCTTACCAGCGCGAAGAGCTCCCGCGCATTGCCGGGTGCAAGGCGGATGCAACCATGGGAGGCAGGCGCGCCCAGACGGCCAACGGCACTGGTGCCATGGATCGCATAACCGCCCTTGAAGAAAATGGCATGGGGCATGGCACCACCGTATTTGCGCGAAACATGGTGGGTTTTGAGCATATAGGGGCGATAGGTACCGCGAATGGTGCGATATCCCTGGCGGCCGGATGAAATTTTCCAGTGGCGTACGGCTCCATCTGGCGTGATCGCAGTCAGAGTCTGCGCATTCAGATTAACCTTGATGTCAACGCCAGCTGATGCAGGCACAGCCATGATCAGCAGCACGAAGGCGCAAAACAATGCGAAGTAACGGATTATCCATCCACGGATCATCGGATATCTCCTGTCAGAACTGCAGGAATGTATCCTTTTCCCGGCGTTGCAAAAAGCAGAGCCTGTCAGCAGGATTAACGCAGATTAAGCATTCTGCTGTGGCGCGGCTTCTTCGGGCGTCACATGATAGTGTGTCGAACAGAATTCACAGGTGATGGCAATCGTGCCGTTATCACCGCGCATGTCGAACCTCTCCTGATCGGAAAAGCGCTGGAGCATGGTCAGGATGCGGTCCCGCGAACAACGGCAGGCTTCAACGATCTCCTGTCCTTCAAAAACCCGCACACCGCGCTCATGGAATAACCGATAGAGCAGGCTTTCCGAGGAGAGGGTAGGATCCAGCAACTCATGGTCCTCCACGGTGTCAGCCAGCAGTTTGGCTTCTGTCCACAGATCATCCTCGCTATCCGGCCTGATAACAGTTCCTTCGGGAGCATCTCCGGGGGGCAGATCACCCTGTCGCATGCGCTCGGGTGCTTCAGGCAGGAATTGCAGGAAAAGGCCGCCCGCCCGCCATTCTGTGCCGCCCGGCACCGTGATTTCACCCACAGCCAGGCGTAAGCGCGTGGGAATCTGCTCGGATTGACGGAAATACTGGTGGGCTGCGGCTTCCAGCCCAAAGCCGTCCAGCGGTACAACGCCCTGATAGCGGCTCATGTCCCCACCCTGATCGATGGTCAGGGCGAGATGGCCCTTGCCCAGCAAAGAGGCCGTAGTCGCATCATCGTTGATGGTTGATGCATCAAACTGGGCATAGGCCCGCATCCTGTTGGGGGCCTCGAAATCAACCACAAGCATCGAAATGGGACCATCGCTTTTGGTCTGCAGTTGAAAGCGACCTTCCAATTTTAAGGCGCTGCCCAGCATGACAGTCAATGTAACGGCTTCCGCCACGGCCTTTGATACCGGCCTGGGATAAGCATGGCGCTTGAGGAGGGTGTTGATCTGTGCGCCGAGCTTAAGCAAGCGTCCGCGCACATCCAGCCCATCGGCTTGAAACGGCAATAGAAAATCATCCCGACCGGCAGAATCACCGACCAGGAGCGCGAGGGTCTCATGATCCTGCATCAGGTATTGGCCTCAAAAACCCACGCCAGAATGCCTTTCTGTGCATGGAGACGGTTTTCTGCCTCGTCAAAAACCACCGATTGCGGACCATCGATGACATCCCCCGTCACTTCCTCCCCGCGGTGGGCAGGCAGGCAATGCATGAAAATCGCATCCTTGCGGGCGGTCTGCATCAGGCGCTGGTTGATCTGATAGGGTTTCAGGAGATTGTGACGGCGGCCCTCATCCTTGTCCCCCATTGAGACCCAAGAATCCGAGATGACGCAGGCGGCATCCTTCACGGCTTCAAACGGATCAGTGGTCACATGAACATTTGCCTTGTTGGCCCGTGCCCATTCCATAAGCGTGTCAGACGGTTTCAGCTCGGGTGGAGCAGCGATATTCAGACGGAAATCGAAGCGCTGCGCCGCATGAACCATGGAGGCCAGAACATTGTTGCTGTCACCACTCCAGGCAATCGTCTGGCCCCTGATATCACCGCGATGCTCCTCGAAAGTCAGGATATCGGCCATGACCTGACAGGGATGCGATCGCTTGGTCAGGCCATTGATAATCGGCACGGTCGCGTGTTTTGCCAACTCAACCACCAGATCATGCTTTAGGCTGCGGATCATGATGGCATCGACATAGCGTGACAATACCTTGGCCTGATCGGATATGGCCTCGCGTTCGCCCAGTTCAATTTCCTTGCCGGTTATCATCAGCGGATCGCCACCAAGCTCGCGGATACCCACCTCGAAGGAGATGCGTGTCCGCAGCGATGGCTGCTCGAAAACCATGGCGATTTTCCGACCTGCCAGAACCTGGTCCCTGTGCGCTGTATCCGTGCGGCGCCGGGCCTTGATCGCTCGGCTGTTGTCGAGGATGCGGCGTAATTCCCGGGCAGGAATGTCCGACAGGTCGAGAAAATGGCGGGTTTTGCCGGTGTTGACTGTCATTGCCATGACTCGACCTGTCTATTCTGCGGCCGTGCGGGCCGTCTCACGCAGACGGCGCTCAATGGCGAAGCAGGCACGATCAATGCATGCTATCGCCTCAGCCACGTCATTTTCGTCGATGATCAGCGGGGGCAACAAACGCACCACATTGTCACCCGCACCGATGGTCAGCATATGCTGCTCACGCAATTCCGCCACAAGATCGGTATTGGGGATGATGGTGCGTATGCCCATAAGCAATCCCTTGCCACGGATTTCGGCAATAACTGCGGGGTAACGGTCTTTCAGTTCTGCAAGGCGCTGTTTTAGCAACAGGCTCATATCCTCGACATGCATAAGTAGTTTCGGATCCGAAACAAGATCAAGAACAGCATTTCCTACAGCCATGCCAAGCGGATTTCCGCCATAGGTAGAGCCATGGGTGCCCGCTGTCATGCCCTTGGCCGCTTCCGTAGTGGCCATGAAAGCGCCCATCGGGAAGCCACCGCCGATGCCTTTGGCTACAGCCATTATATCGGGTGTTATGCCAGCCCATTCATGGGCAAAGAGCTTGCCGGTGCGGCCAACGCCTGATTGCACCTCGTCAAAGATCAGCAGCAGTCCGTGCTTGTCGCACATCTCGCGCAGGCCCCTGAGACATTGTGTTGGCAGCACGCGAATGCCACCTTCACCCTGGATTGGCTCCACCAGAATGGCAGCAGTTTCAGGGGTGATGGCAGCTTCCAGCGCCTTGTGATCTCCGAACGGCACCTGATCGAATCCCGGCGAAACGGGTCCGAAGCCTTCCAGATATTTCTTCTGTCCACCCGCTGCGATGGTTGCCAGCGTTCGGCCATGGAATGCGCCCTCGAAAGTGATGATGCGATAACGCTCGGGATTGCCATTGGCTGAATGGTACTTCCGGGCTGTCTTGATCGAGCCCTCAAGCGCTTCCGCACCCGAATTGGTGAAGAAGGTAACATCGGCAAATGTCAGTTCTGCCAGCCGCGCAGCGAGTTTCTCGCCCTCGGGAATGGTGTAGACATTGGAGGTGTGCCAAAGCTTTTTGGCCTGTTCGGTCAATGCATTGACAAGATGCGGGTGCGAATGCCCCACCGATGACACGGCAATGCCACCACCAAAGTCCAGATATCGCTGTCCGTCCTCCGTAAACAGCCAAACGCCGTCTCCGCGCTCAAACGAGAGCTTGGCGCGTGCATAAGTTGGCATCATCGCGGAAGTCACGGGCGTATCCTTTCTCCAGTCAGTCTGAAACCAAACATATCGAGACTTCAGAAATGAAAATGGCCGCCCAAAACGGACGGCACAGCCACATTATCGTTTCCAAGGTGAAATCTGTCAAATAAACTAGCGTTGTGCTGCAAATTCGCAAATGTGATCGCTTGGACGGCAGTGGTGGCAATAGTGTTAGCAAGAGTGGCGGCGGGAGTTATGGCATGCATCCGGTAGTCCTTCCGCCTGACGCCATGCCCGGCCATCGTTTGAGTCTTTCAAACATTCGCCGCGCCATGGATGTCATTGACCCGGTGTTTCTGCATTCGCCGCAATATAACTGCGAGGCGCTGAGTGATGCGGTCGGCTGCGATCTGACGCTGAAAGTGGAAACCGCCAATCCGATCCGCAGTTTCAAGGGGCGTGGCGCCTCATTCCTGATCCGGGAACGCTTGGCGAAGGGCACATTTGTGGGCCGTCAGATCATGGGAGCCAGTGCGGGAAACTGGGGTCAGGCCCTGGCCTATGCCTGTCGGTCGGCTGAATTGCCCCTGCTTTTGCATGCGGCTACAGTGGCCAACCCCCTCAAGATTGAGCGCATGCGGGCACTGGGAGCTGAGATGCGCCTGTTTGGCGCTGATTTTGACGCCGCCAAAATCCAAGCTCAGCGGGTTGCCCGTGAAACGGGGGGCTTGATGCTGGCCGATGGGCTTGACCCGGAAGCTGCGGAGGGCGCTGGAACCATGGCAATCGAGTTGCTGGGCGGCAAAAGTCAGCCCGATATCATTCTGGTACCTTTGGGCAATGGGGCCATGCTCACGGGCATTGCCCGCTGGGTCAAGGCTGCAAGGCCCAATGTCCAGATCATCGGTGTTCAGGCGCGCGGTGCCGACGCCATGGAGAAATCCTGGCGGCATAAAACACTGGTTTTCCCGCCTTCGATTGAAACAATTGCCGATGGGATAGGGGTGCGTGTGCCCATTGCCGAGGCCGTAGATGACATGCAGGGCATTGTTGATGACGTGTATCTGGTTGACGACAGCACGATTATCGCAGCCATGCGATTACTGTTCTGCAAGGCCGGTCTGGTGGTTGAGCCTTCGGGCGCAGCGGGGCTAGCGGCCATCCTTGCCCGACCTGGCCTGTTTCAAGGCCGGAAAGTCGCTACCATCCTGTGTGGCGGCAATCTGACAGACCAGCAGATCGCAACATGGCTGGTACCGTGACTTTCTGACGCGTTATTTTAGGCTCACTTGGCAATATCTGGTTGACCGCCATTTTTCCGTCGCAATGGGCTGATTCGAAAAGAACAGGTTTTCCCCAGGGAACTTGAGAAAAACCGGCTTGCAGTGCGTTCGGGCGTTGCAAGCGATTCACTTGATATTGTAGGAAACTTCTGTCTGCACACGACATATCGTGCGGGAACTCCCAGGCCAAGCGCTTCTGGCGCCACCGCTGCCTTCACTGGCAGCGGGGATGGATGCGGGATTCTGTCGCGTACCGAATAAGTTTGAAGACAGATCTCGGAGGCAAGTATGTCCTGGAATGACGAACGCGTAGAGCTCCTCAAGAAGCTCTGGTCGGATGGCCTGAGCGCCAGCCAGATTGCGGCTGAACTTGGCGGCGTCACGCGCAATGCCGTCATCGGCAAGGTTCACCGTCTTGGCTTGTCTGGCCGTGCGAAGGCGCCTTCCGTTTCATCGCCACGGGTCCGCAAGGCGGTTCCGCGTGCTGCACCCCGCCCGGTATCCATGCCACAAATGCGTGGAAACACAGCCCTTGCCGCCATGCCCATCACCGAAACCTATATCGTGGCAGAGATGCGTCCGATGGCTGAAGTTGTCGTGCCGATGTCACGGCGTGTCCAGATCATGGAACTGCGGGAAGCCATGTGCAAATGGCCGATAGGTGACCCCACACAGGCGGATTTTGTCTATTGCGGGGCTGATTGCAGTTTCGGCACACCCTATTGCACACACCACTCAGCCATTGCCTATCAACCTGCTGCCGAGCGCCGCCGGGTTCGATAAAGCCGTTTCCTGATCAGGTCTTGCTGCTGAAAGGCAAATTGATCTGTGTCAGATCCGCCGCTTTCAGCAGATGTATCAGCATGGCGTGAAAAACCAGCGTAGCGCCGCAGACAAGTCCGAGTGCCGTAAAACGTATTCCGACATGCTGTCCTGGCTTCATGTAAGGACGGGCAAACTCCTGCAGGAGCCAGATGACCCCACCCGTCAGCAGACAGGCAAGCAGCACCCTTGGCAAGCGCTGGCGGGCCACTCTGTCTGGCCGGAAACGCCCGTTGCGGACCAGCAGGATATACAGTGTCGCAGCGTTGACGAGCGCAGAAACGCTGACACCAATGGCAGCGGCAACAGGGCCGAACTTCGGAAACAGCAGCATTGCTGTCGTGATATTGGCGGCAATCCCCAGAAAAGCGGCGATCAATGGGCCCTTCATGTCTTCACGGGCAAGGAAGGCCGGCAGGAACACCTTGACCAGTACGAAGGCGGGCAAG
The DNA here is from genome assembly GCA_031372765.1 of Hyphomicrobiales bacterium. Classification (GTDB taxonomy): domain Bacteria; phylum Pseudomonadota; class Alphaproteobacteria; order Rhizobiales; family Beijerinckiaceae; genus JADCCX01. The sequence goes on along the minus strand of JANMLW010000150.1, from coordinate 1,533 downwards.
CCATAGGCAAGGGCCCGCAGGGCAGCCGCTACTGCATTTGAATCTGATGCCGTGAAAGCACCGCGCTCATAGAGAATGCTCACGATGGGCTTTGCCAGCAGCACAAGCGCAATGGTGGCAGGCAAGGTGATCAGTAGGCCATACTCCAGCGCCCGGCTTTCAGCTTCGCGCGCCGCACCTATTTCACCGCTGGCAAGATGGCGTGAGACGGCAGGCAAGAGCACCACACCAATAGCCGCAGCGACAAAGCCAAGGGGCAACTGGAAGATGCGTTCTGCAAAATACAGCCACGATACGGCTGAGGGAACGCCCGATGACATCTGGGCCGCCACCACAACATTGATATGGCCAGCCCCGGCTACGGCGATTCCCGGCAACGCAATCAGCATCAGGCGACGCAAATCGACGTCAAAGCGGGGGATATGGGGCATGAGCCGGTAGCCACTGAACCAGACTGTAATGGCGACAATCACCAGATTGACGAGGCCTGCGGCCACAATCGTCCAAACCAGCACAAACCCTGCATCCCTTGTCCCGCGCAAGCCGGAATAGAGCGCAAATCCGAGAGCTATGATGAGAAAGATATTGAGCAGCACCGGTGCCCAGGACGCGATGGCGTAGCGCCCCAGCGCATTGAGTGTACCGGTGAACACTGCAACCAGCAGGATGATCGCAACGAAGGGGAAAAGAATGCGTCCGAAAGCCACTGCATCCTGAAATTTCTGCGGTTGATCGACAAATCCCGGCGCAACCGTGGCTATCACCAGCGGCATCTGGAATTCGGCGATCAGCAGGATCAGAACACCCACGCCCAGAAACAGCGATAGTGCCGCTTCGGCAAAGGCTTCAGCGGATTTAGCCCCGCCTTCCGACTCACGTCTGGTGAACATCGGTACATAGGCCGCGTTGAAAGCCCCTTCGCCAACCAGACGCCGAAACAGATTGGGAATCAGGAACGCCGCAACATAGGCGTCAGCAATCGCTGTTGCCCCCAAAGTGGAGGCGACCAGCATGTCACGCACAAAGCCCGTAATCCGGGAGGCTAGGGTGGCGCTGCCGACGATGGTAAAGTTTTTTGCGAGTGACATCGTCCCCCTTGCCAGCAGAACCCTAACGGAAAGGCCTTGGTATGGTCAAATGATGGCAAGATTGATGCCAGAGGTTTTCTCAGGTGCTGCCGATCTGTCCAATCCCGATGGGGCAACTGACGCCTGTGCCGCCCAGACCGCAATATCCTGCGGGGTTCTTGGCGAGATACTGCTGGTGGTAATCTTCCGCAAAATAGAAGGCAGGGGCATCGAGAATTTCGGTGGTGATTGTACCCATCCCCGCCTTGTTCAGGGCTGTCTGGAACAGATCGCGGGAAGCAATAGCCGCCGTGCGCTGAGCCGCATCAGAGGCATAGATGCCCGAGCGGTATTGCGTGCCGACATCGTTGCCTTGTCTCATGCCCTGTGTGGGATCATGATTTTCCCAGAATGTACGCAGAATACGCTCCAGCGGAAGCGTGGCCGGGTCAAAAACCACCAGAAC
>JANMLW010000144.1:0-14267 GCA_031372765.1 Hyphomicrobiales bacterium | reverse complement strand
TTGTGAATGCGCTATTCAGCTTTTGCTTTCGGTTTGGCTTTTGCCTTTGCAGCGGGTTTTCCAGCTGCTTTCCTGGTGGAAGGTTTGGTCGCCGCCGCTTTCTTCGTCGCGGGCTTTCTTGTCCCGCCCTTTTTAGTCGGTGCAGCTTCCTGACGCGCCTTTATCAGCTCCAAGGCCTGATCGAGCGTTATGGCATCCTTTTCGATTGTCTTGGGTATCGTGGCATTCACATCCGCCCATTTGACATAAGCGCCATATTTACCATCTAGTACCTGCACGCCACCGCCATCGGGATGATCGCCCAAAGGACGCCCGACAGGGGCAGCCCCACGACGGAAACCGCCCGGACCTTTTGCGAGTTTGGTCGCGATCAAATCAACGGCACGGTTGAGGCCGACAGTCAGCACATCCTCGCCTGCCGTCAGATTGGCATAGGTCTTGAGGTGTTGAACATAAGGCCCGAACTTGCCGTTATTGGCCATGATCGGCTCACCATCCTCAGGGTGCTTGCCAACCTCGCGTGGCAGGGCCAGCAATTGCAACGCCTGCTCCAGTTCGATGCCATTCAGCGACACACCCTTGGGAATGGATGAGCGCTTGGGTTTTTCGCCCTCGCCCAGTTGAACAAAGGGGCCAAACCGTCCCGACCGTGCCGTAACAGGCAGTCCCGATACAGGATCGTTGCCCAGAATACGTGCGCCATCGGGCCCAAAACCGGCTCCACCTTCACCTTCTCCTTCTGTTGAAGCGACACCGAATGGCCGCGTATTGCGGCATTCGGGATAATTTGAGCACCCGATGAACGGTCCTGTCTTGCTCAGTTTGAGGCCCATGCGCCCGGTGCCACACCGTGAACAGGCGCGTGTATCCTCACCATTCTTGCCTTTTGGAAAGAGGTGTGGTCCCAGAAGATCGTCAAGTTTATCAAGAACTTCCGTTGTGCGAAGTTCCTTGGTGCCACCAATCGCCGCAGAGAAGTCATGCCAGAACTGGCGCATGACCTCTTTCCACTCAATCTCGTTGTTGGAAATGCGATCGAGTTGATTTTCGAGGTTGGCCGTGAAGTCAAATTCCACGTAGCGCGAGAAAAAGCTCTCCAGAAACGCTGTTACCAGTCGGCCCTTGTCCTCGGCGACAAGGCGTTTCTTGTCGATTCGGACATATTCGCGGTCCCGCAGCACCTGCAAGGTTGAAGCATAGGTGGAAGGACGGCCAATGCCGAGTTCTTCCATCTTTTTCACCAGCGAGGCTTCGGTGAACCGCGGTGGGGGCTCTGTAAAATGCTGGGTCGAGGCAATGTTCTCGCGTTTCAGGGTCTCCCCCTTGCGCATCAGCGGCAGTCGGCCACCGTCCTCGTCGTCCTCATCATCCTTGTCCTCGGTGTAAAGCGTGAGGAAACCGTCAAACCGCACGACCTGACCCGTTGCTCGCAAGTCCAGTTTGCGCTCGCCTGCCAACGCCAGAATATCGACAGTTGTTCGCTCCAGTTCAGCTGATTCCATCTGGCTCGCCATGGTGCGCTTCCAGATCAGTTCATAGAGCCGCGCTTCATCGGATCCGAGATACTTGCGCATCTGGTCAGGGTTGCGCCAGACATCGGTAGGGCGAATGGCTTCGTGCGCTTCCTGCGCATTCTTGGCTTTGGCAGTGTAAGCACGCGGTACGCCAGGCAAGTAACGATCACCAAAATCATTGGCAATAAGGCGGCGCACCCCGGCAATGGCTTCGCCCGCCATCTGTACGCCATCGGTGCGCATATAGGTGATAAGACCCGTTGTCTCGCCGCCTATATCCACGCCTTCATAGAGCTTTTGCGCCACACGCATGGTGATGGCGGGGGCAAAGCCGAGTTTGCGTGAGGCTTCCTGTTGCAAGGTCGAGGTGGTGAAAGGTGGGTAGGGATGGCGCTTTGCAGGCTTCGATTCCACCGAAGTTACCTGAAATGTCGCCTTGTCCAGCGCTGCCTTGAAAGCGGTTGCATCCGCCTCGTTGGCAATATCGAGGCGTGTGATCTTCTGCCCGTCCGCCCCCACGAGCTTGGCGGCAAAATTGTCACCTTTCTCAGTTTTGAGCGTTGCCGTCAGCGACCAGTACTCGCGTGAAATAAAGCGCTCAATGTCCATTTCCCGATCGCAGACCAGACGCAACGCGACCGATTGAACGCGGCCAGCGGATCGTGCTCCGGGTAATTTACGCCATAGAACCGGCGAAAGATTGAACCCTACAAGATAATCCAGCGCTCTGCGGGCAAGATAGGCGTCAACCAATGCCTGATCGATGGGACGAGGGGCCCGCATGGCCTCTTCCACTGCCTGCTTGGTAATGGCATTGAACGTGACGCGTTCAACCTTCACGTCTTTCAGCACGCGCTTGTTCTTGAGAATTTCCAGGATATGCCACGAGATCGCTTCGCCCTCGCGATCCGGGTCAGTCGCCAGAATTACCTTCTTTGAAACTTTGGCGGCAGCAGCGATATCCGACATGCGCTTGGTCGCCTTGCCGTCGATCTCCCACAGCATGGCAAAATCTGCCTCGGGATCAACCGAACCGTCCTTGGCGGGCAAATCCCGGACATGACCGAAGGACGCGACCACCTCATAATCCTTGCCAAGATACTTGTTGATTGTCTTCGCCTTGGCGGGAGATTCGACAATGACCAGGTTGCTCACGCTTGAAAGCCCTTCCGCATGCCTTCAACATGGCATGATTTGGCGTGATACATGGGGAAGACTGGCTCCGCTGTCAAACCGGCACTTGTTGAAGGGCACATTTCGCTCTATCCGCTGCTGTTTAAGATGAGCATGTCACAGAGCAAGCACTACACATTTCCCTACCGTCACCTTCTGGGAATTGAAGGATTGACGCGCATCGATATCGAAGCGCTTCTGGCACTGGCCGATGAAGAGGTGTCGTTTTCACGACAGGTCGAGAAGAAAAAGTCCGTCCTGCGGGGACGCACGCAGATAAACCTGTTTTTCGAGCCATCCACCCGTACACAAGCCTCGTTTGAACTCGCAGGCAAACGCCTGGGTGCAGATGTCATGAATATGTCGGTATCCAATTCTTCTACGAAAAAGGGTGAAACCCTGATCGACACCGCCATGACACTGAATGCCATGCGGCCTGATCTGATCGTCGTGCGCCATCATGCAGCGGGTGCCGTTCAATTGTTGGCCCGCAAGGTGGATTGTTCGGTGATCAATGCAGGTGACGGTGCGCATGAACACCCTACCCAGGCCTTGCTGGATGCGCTTACCATCAAACGTGCCAAGGGCAGGGTGGAGGGTCTGATCGTCGCGATTTGCGGTGATATCCTGCATTCGCGCGTGGCGCGCTCCAATATGATCTGTCTGGCGGCATTGGGGGCACGCGTCCGCCTCATTGGGCCGGCAACCTTGATGCCTGCCGGAATCGAGCGGTTTGGCTTCGAGATTTTCCACGATATGCGGGCAGGCTTGAAAGACGCGGACATCGTGATGATGTTGCGGTTGCAGCGTGAACGCATGCATGGCTCTTTTATTCCCTCGACCAAGGAATACTTCCGCTATTTCGGGTTGGATGAAGAGAAACTGGCCTTGGCCAAGCCCGATGCTCTTGTCATGCACCCTGGGCCCATGAACCGGGGGGTGGAAATATCTACCGATGTGGCCGATGGTGCGCAATCATTGATCCGCGAACAGGTGGAAATGGGCGTCGCCGTCCGCATGGCTGTGCTTGAGGCATTGGCACGTCGACTGCCAAATGCCTGATCTGCCGTAACCGCAACCGGCTTTTAATCAATTGTGCGCATGATCAAATTGTTGGTTCACTTTGATAGGGCAACCCATGGCCGATCAGAATTATTCCGGTTTCAGCTTTTGGCGTGAATTACGTACACGTGCCGGCTTTGTTGGCGTAATCGCCATCACAAATCCGCTGCTGCTTACAGCATACGTTCTTTATGGACGAACCGGTGCCGGTGCTTTTGATTTCTGGCTGATTGGTATGGGCCTCACTTTACTTGTCTGTATGATTTCATCGCTTTTTATGCTCATGGTTGTGTTTGCCGAACGCCGTCGCCGCTTTGCTGCTGAACGCAAGGAAGCGATGTGGGCCGATGTGATGCCCTATGATGCTGCCAAGGCAAAGGCACAAAAAGCAGCCAAAGCCGGTTGATAACTGTCCGTCTTAACAAAACCTGAAAGACAGCCGCTTCTATCAGGCACGATCTTCGTTTAGATGAAGGGATATAACCTCTTCCAGGCATCATGAACGCTGAAACTTCTGCATCCCTTCTCCTGACAAACGGTCGCTTGCTTGATCCTGCCTCTGGCCGGGATGAGCGGGGCGGGTTGCTGATCGAGAACGGTATCATCCGCGATATTGGCCCGCATCTCAATCACCTTAAACCTGTCAATGGCGTCATAATGCGCGATTGTGCTGGCCAGGTGATCGCACCGGGTCTGGTTGATATGCGGGTGTTTGTGGGCGAGCCGGGGGAGGAACACCGCGAAACTTTCCGTACGGCAGGTGCTGCTGCGGCGGCTGGTGGCATTACCACCATGATCTGCATGCCTGACACCCAGCCACCCCTGGATGATGTGGCGTCCATTGATTTCGTCAAACGACGAGCGAGGGACCGTTCCGTTGTGCGGGTCTATCCTATGGCGGCGCTGACCAAAGGGTGCCATGGCAAGGAAATGACCGAGTTCGGCTTGCTGAAAGAGGTTGGCGCTGTTGCTTATACCGATGGCGCGAAAACCGTCACCAATGCGCAGGTCATCCGCCGCGCGCTCACTTACGGCAAGATGTTTGATGCGTTGATCGTACAGCATTGCGAAGACCCAGATCTGGTGGGGGAAGGCGTGATGAACGACGGAGAATTTGCCGCCCGCCTAGGATTGCCCGGTATTCCCCATGCAGCGGAAGCGATCATCCTGGAACGGGATATGCGCCTGCTGGCGATGTGTGGGGGTCGTTACCACGCCGCTCTTCTGTCCTGCACCGATTCGCTGGAGGTTCTGCGCCGCGCAAAGGCGATGGGATTGAACGTAACGGCAGGTGTCTCCATCAACAACCTCACCTTCAACGAACATGATATCGGGCCTTATCGCACCTTCTTCAAACTGGCGCCGCCACTGCGCAGCGAGGAAGAGCGACTGGCAATGGTTGCAGCTGTTGCGGAAGGCCTGATCGATGTCATCGTGTCTGATCACAACCCTCAGGATGTGGAAACCAAGCGCCTGAACTTCTCGGAATCTGCCAACGGGGCCGCGGGTCTTGAAACCATGCTTGCGGCGGGTATGCGCATGGTTGAAGCGGGGCAAATATCGCTGATCCGTTTGATCGAAGCCATGTCGACAAAGCCTGCAGCGGTTTTGGGGCTGAAGACTGGAACGCTCGCCAGAGGCGCTCCAGCGGATGTCATCGTGTTTGATCCCGAAGACCCCTGGGTGTGCGATCCGGCCTTGTTGAAAGGCCGCTGCAAGAATACGCCCTTTGATGGAGCCAAGTTAAGCGGGCGCGTTCGTACGACGATTGTCGGCGGCAAGGTGGTATTCGAGGGGCAGGTGCAGTAATCGTCTCAGTCATGCCGTGGCTTGAACCCGGGCATCACATGTTCGGGTATACATTGCGCATCACAACCGCGCTGATCGCGTGTATGGCTCTTCGCGATTGCGATTTTTAGATCGGGAACGAAATGGATTTACTGCCCGCAATCACCTGAAATACCAAAGCGCTATGCTTTCTGGCGTACGAAACACACACATTGATAGCCATGCTTTATTTGTTGCGTGGTGCAATGCCGGTCTTTGGATATCGATCAACCCTGCGCTGGTTATGCTGGCGCATGAGACCATCGGTCGGGAATCCTCACCATCAGCACATGCTATTTACGGTCAGGGTCCTAAAACCACTTTCTTAACGCTGCCACCGGCTTGCTTTTCAACATTAGTAAAGAAGCAAGAATCCCGCCCTAATGTTACCCCAAAGGTCGCCAGTCAGTGCGTCCGGTGTGGGGCAAGGTATCATGATGCAACTCTTTGAAGGCGTGGTCGACAATTCAACTGATATTAATGCGATGTCGGCAGTTTCGTTGCGACGCATCCGGGATGCGGCACAGGACCGTGGTTTGCTATCACGCGAAGAGGCCGAATTTCTTTTCACAATCGACCGTTGTGGCTTTGTGGGAGGGGCCGACTGGTTTCCTTTCGCCGTCAAGGCCGTGACCGATTTTATCGTTTGGGAATGCCGCCCGACAGGCCACGTGACCGAAGGGGATGCCGATTGGCTGATCAGCATTGTGGGTGATCAGCCAACCGCCTTTGGTCGCGCCGTGCTGTTTGCCGTGGTGCGTGAGGCAGAAGCTGCACCTCCGCGCCTTTCAGAGCTCGTCATGCGTGCTGCAGTGGGCCGCTGCCTGCTGATTTAAGGAATTGAAAGATCTGGAAGAATAAGACCAAGGTCGGGAAGACACCGGACGCATTGCCGGATAAGCACACCTCCTCTACTGATTGAACGGGCGTGCGGCGAGGGCGGTTGATGTTCACAAAAATCCTGATTGCCAACCGGGGCGAGATCGCCTGCCGTGTTATCAAGACGGCGCGCCGCATGGGCATAAGGACGGTGGCGGTCTACTCAGATGCCGACCGCGACGCCTTGCATGTAGCCATGGCCGACGAGGCGGTGCATATTGGCCCCGCAACAGCAGCGCAGAGCTATCTGGTTATCGAAAAAATCATTGCCGCCTGTAAGCAAACGGGGGCTGAAGGCGTTCACCCAGGTTATGGGTTTCTGTCCGAACGCGAGGCTTTCGCACGGGCCTTGCAGGAAAACGATATCATTTTCATTGGTCCCAATCCGCATGCTATAGCCGCTATGGGAGACAAGATCGAAAGCAAGAAAAGGGCGGCGGCGGCTGGCGTTTCCACGGTTCCGGGCTATCTCGGCGTGATCGAGGATGCCGCGCATGCCACCGTCATTGCCAACGAGATCGGGTATCCCGTTATGTTGAAAGCCTCGGCTGGCGGCGGTGGCAAGGGTATGCGCATCGCCTGGTCGGCTTCAGAAGTTCAGGAAGGCTTTGACCGCTCAAAATCGGAAGCGGCATCCAGCTTTGGCGATGACCGCATGTTTGTTGAAAAGTTCATTGTCAATCCGCGTCATATTGAAATTCAAGTGCTGGGCGACAAGCACGGCAACGTGATTTACCTTGGTGAGCGCGAGTGCTCGGTGCAGCGGCGCAACCAGAAGGTGGTGGAGGAAGCACCGTCACCATTGCTGGATGAATCAACGCGCCGCAAGATGGGCGAGCAGGCCGTGGCATTGGCTAAAGCGGTCAATTACGACAGTGCAGGAACTGTAGAGTTCGTGGCCGGTCAGGACCGCTCGTTCTTTTTCCTGGAAATGAACACGCGTTTGCAGGTTGAACACCCGGTTACCGAGATGATCACGGGCGTTGATCTGGTGGAGGAAATGATCCGTGTGGCCTACGGAGAGGCTTTGCGCCTTAAGCAAAAGGACGTGAAGCTCAATGGTTGGGCGGTGGAAAGCCGTATCTACGCCGAGGACCCGACGCGCAATTTCTTGCCCTCAACCGGACGCCTGACAACCTATCGTCCGCCAGCCGAAGGGTTATTTGACGGCGTAAGCGTGCGCAATGACACAGGCGTGGAGGAGGGTGGCGAAATCTCGATCTACTATGATCCCATGATCGCCAAACTTGTGACCCATGCTGCCACACGCTCTGAAGCCATTTCCGGTCAGGCGCGAGCGCTGGACGCTTTTGCCATTGAGGGCATTCGCCATAGTATCCCGTTCCTGTCGACACTGATGAACCAGAAGCGTTGGCAATCGGGTGAGTTGTCAACCGGCTACATCGCCGAGGAGTTTCCCGAAGGCTTTGTGGCACCCGCGCCTGCAGGCATCGTTGCAAGAAAACTGGCGGCGGTGAGTGCGTCCATTGATCATCTTATGAACGATCGCAAGCGACAGATCAGCGGGCAGATGCCAACACGCAAGGCAATGAATTTCGAGTCGGACAGAGTGGTTATGCTCGGCATTGAAACTCACGGTGTCACTGTTTCAGGGAAGGGGGACGCGGTAAATGTACTTTTTGCCGATGAAACAACTCCGGTTGTGGTGCAATCGGCTTGGCAACCGGGCGATCCGGTGTGGCATGGCAGGATTGATGCCGAAGTCATTGCCGTTCAGGTCCGCTCTATCCTCAACGGCATGCTGCTATCGCATGCAGGTGCTGCAACGCAGGCCCGGGTTTACACGCGCCGTGAAGCCGAACTGGCGGCATTGATGCCGGTCAAGAGGGCTGCGGACACATCCAAGGTGCTGCTTTGCCCTATGCCGGGCCTTGTGAAGAGTCTGGTCGTTACTGTTGGACAGGAGATCAAGGCGGGTGACACACTGGCCATTGTTGAGGCGATGAAGATGGAAAACGTGTTGCGTGCTGAAAAGGATGTCACCATCAAGTCACTGAAAGCCAAGGAAGGCGACAGCCTTGGTGTTGATGCCGTGATCATGGAGTTTGCCTGAAAAATGCTTTGCTTGCCCCTGAAGTAACGTCGGGCAACCCATATGTAACTTATTCTTAAGAAGTCGCTTCCCTAATGCCGTGTGTGGTTGGGGAACTGCTTGCATGATCGGACTGATTCATACCCTGAAGTCGCTGTTTGATCCGCGTGGGCGCGCTGATCGACAAGGATTGCTGGTTGCAGCCATTATTGCCGCGATTCTCGAAGGCTTCCTGATTGCAGGACCACTCACACAATCCGCAGATTGGGTTTCACCTGCGGTGTTTCTCAAGACTGTCGTGATCTGGATATGCTGTGCCTCTGTCATCAAGCGCCTGCACGACATGGATCTGAGTGGCTGGTGGTTGCCGGGTAGTCTGGCGCTGGCCTGCATGTGGACCGCCATCGTTGCCACTTTTGCCATGCTGACGGCAGGAACAGCCGTCTTGCACCCCGGTCATCCGGGTGCCGTCATTGTGATGGGACTGGTCATCCTACCGGTTCTGGGGGCAACACTCTGGTTGCATCTAGCGCCCGGCACCACGGTCAGCAACAGGTTTGGCGCTTCCGCACATCAGAGACTTGCTTCCGAACCAATGACGGATATTGCAACTGCGCTTTACAAATGATTATTGTATTCAATGCGAAGCGGCTATTTCTTCACTCATCACAACAGGCGTTATCGAAACGCTTTCGCCACACCCACACGCCGATGTCTCGTTGGGATTATTGAACACGAAAACGGATGAAAACTTGTCTGTCTTCACGTCCATCTGTGTGCCGAGCAGAAAAAGCATGGCCTTTGGATCGACAAGGATTGTGACGCCCTTGTCCTCAACGACCTCATCATGCGCACGCACACTGTCGGCATACTCAACTGTATAAGCCATGCCGGCGCACCCGCCGTTCTTGACACCGACGCGAAGGCCGACAACCGGGGTCGTTGCATTGGCGACAGTCGCGCGAACCCGCTCGGCTGCGGCCTCTGTAATGGACATGACCTGCATTTTGGGTCGCATGGATGTATTCCTTGGAGCAACGGGTTAAAGGCCCGTGATCAACGTACTCTAATGTAAGTGTCTTAAGCAAAAACGTCGAGAGTGAAGGCAAAATTTTTGTGTCAGGATTTTTGCCACAGGCGCAGTTTGTTCATCAGCCTCGGTTTACAAAGGAGGCCTGATAACCACCATGGGTGCTAAGTCACAAGATTCGGATATTTCATGCGCCTGCCAGATCCCCTTCCTGAATTGCGTACATCACGATTGCTGATGCGCCGCCAGAAACACTCCGATGTGGAGGATCGATTGTCTCTCGGCCGAGATGAGGAGATTTACCGCATGTTTGGCGCTGATATTTCCAAACTCACGCCGTTTACCTTTGAAAACGCCGTGTCCTGGGTCGACAGCATTGCCTATCATCCGGCAGCCTGGGTTATCGATCTCAACGGCAAGGCGATTGGCGAGATCATGATCAATAATCCGGTTGATGCGGATCGCCGGGCGGGATTGGCCATTGGTATTCTTGATCCGCGTGAATTGGGGAAGGGGCTTGGTTCAGAGGCGGTTTCAGCGGTCGCAACCTTCTGCTTTACTGAACTGAGCCTGCACCGCCTGACAATCCGCGTGCTCGCCTTCAACGAACGCGCCATCAAGGCGTATGAGAAAATCGGTTTTGTGCGCGAAGGCATAGAACGGGAGGCCGCACGCATCGGCGAGACCTGGGTCGATGACGTGATCATGGGCCTTTTGCAGCGGGATTTTCACCCCGTTACCTAAACCTACCACATATCGAGTGCGACGCGGGCCTCATCCGACATGCGTGATTGATCCCATGGTGGCTCGAATGTCATGGCAACCTTGACGCCGGATACGCCCTGAACCGCAGCAACGGCATTTTCAACCCAACCGGGCATTTCGCCAGCAACGGGGCAGCCGGGTGCCGTCAATGTCATGTCGATATCGACAAAGCGCTCGTCGTTGATGGCGACGCGGTAAATCAGGCCGAGTTCATAGATGTCGGAAGGAATTTCAGGATCATAGACGGTTTTGAGTGCCGCGATGATGTCATCCGTCAGACGATCAATCTCTTCAGGCGGCAACGTGGCAGATGGCGCTACAGCGGGCGCATTGGGTAGTGGCTTGTCGAGCGTGTCAGTCATCTGTCTTATCTAGGCCTTTTGGTTCAACCAAACAAGGCTTCCGCCTTGCGCAGCGCCGCAACCAGCGCATCAACTTCTGCATGGGTATTGTAGAGTGCGAAAGATGCCCGGCAGGTGGACGTCACGCCGTAACGTGTCATCAATGGCATTGTGCAGTGGGTTCCTGCCCGTACGGCCACGCCCTGACGATCAATGATAGTCGCGACATCATGGGCATGGGCGTTCTCGAAAGCGAAGGATACGACAGCGCTTTTGTGTTTCGCCTTGCCAATGATGCGAACCGAGTTGATTTCTCCCAAACGTTCATGGGCATACTTCACCAAGCTGTCTTCATGCTCCCGGATTGCCGGTTTGCCGATGGCATTTATGTAGTTCAAAGCCTCACCAAGGCCGATGGCCTGGACAAGTGGCGGCGTGCCGGCTTCGAACCGGTGCGGCGCTTCATTATAAGTCACCGCGTCTGTTGTCACGGTCCGGATCATTTCTCCACCGCCAAGAAACGGCGGCATGGCATCCAGCAAGGCCTTTCGGCCCCACAATACGCCAATGCCTGAAGGGCCATAAAGTTTGTGGCCGGTCATGACGAAGAAATCACAACCGATGTCCTGCACATCCACATCGAGATGCACTGCGGCCTGTGCGCCATCGACCAGCACCAGTATGCCGTGCTGTTTCGCCAGGGCGCAGATATCCTTCACGGGGACGATGGTGCCCAGTGCATTGGACATCATGGTGATGGCAATGACCTTTGTACGTGGCGAGATGAGCTTGACGAACTCATCCATCAGGAAGTTGCCGTCGTCATCCACAGGCGCCCATTTGATCACGGCACCTTTTTGCTCGCGCCAGTAATGCCACGGCACGATATTGGAGTGGTGCTCCATGATCGACAGGATAACCTCGTCGCCTTCGCGAATGTCGAGATGGCGTCCGAGCGATGACGCCACAAGATTGTAGGCCTCTGTCGCATTCTTGGTGAAAATCACTTCCTCGGAGGAGGGGGCATTGATGAAGGTCCGCACGATCTCGCGGGCTTCTTCATAGGCTTCAGTGGCCGCATTGGCGAGATAATGCAGACCGCGATGCACATTGGCATATTCGGTTTCATAGGCGCGGATCGTACGGTCCAGAACAGATTGCGGCTTCTGTGCGGAGGCAGCATTGTCGAGATAAACAAGTGGCTTGCCATAGGGCTCAAGCCGCAGGGCAGGGAAGTCAGCGCGGATGCGGTCAATGGGGTACGTCATGTTCTTGCCTTCAGCCAATCGGCTGTCATGTCCATCAGCACCGCGCGCAGACCTTCGTGCCCCACATGCTCCAGCGCATCACTTGCGAACGCCTGAATCATAAGGGATTCCGCCTCGTTGCGTGAAATGCCACGGGACATCAGATAGAAAAGCAAATTGTCATCCAAGGCACCTACGGTTGCACCGTGACCGCAGACCACGTCATCAGCGAAGATTTCCAGTTCTGGCTTGGCATGCATGGAAGAGTTTTCACCCAACAGGAGCGCATTGGAGGCCATCTTGCCGTCGGTCTTTTGCGCATGCTGCTTGACGATGATCTTGCCCTGAAACACGCCGCGTGCTTCACCGTCCACAACGGTTTTGAAGAGCTTGCGCCCTTCGCCGTTCAAGGCGTCATGCTCAGTGACCAGCGTTGTGTCGGCATGCTGCTTGCCGCGCAGCAGGGTAACACCGCGTACGCCGACCTTGGCGTTGTCACCATGAACACGGGTGAATATCTGATGACGGGACAGCGCCGCGCCAGAGGTGAAGGCGACGGTGCTGAACGACGCTTCTGCGGCAACGGAAACGGCAAGCGTTGACAGGGTTTGCGCCGTGATATCCGCAGTGTTGACCCGCACATGCTCAACCTTCGCACCCTTGCCAAGCGAGAACTCGACAACAGTGTTTTCTTGCGCCGCCGTGCCAATCGCGCCGCGATGCGTCTCGATCAAGCTGATGGATGCACCGTCGCCGACCAAGACAACAATGCGTGCATGCGAGGCCGTGGCGGCGGTTGTTTCGAAAGCAAGGGAGATCGGATCAGTAATGACTGCTCCCGCTGCAACCTCGATCAACAATCCGCCTGTCATGAAAGCGGTGTTCAGCGAGGTGACGATATCGCCCGAGAGATCAACACCACGGTTGAGACTTTCGACAACTTTGCCAACATCTTCCATAATGGAAGTGACTGTGACGCCTTTGGGCGCCTTGGGTGATGTCACCAGCCATCCATCGACGAAGGAAAATACGCCGTCGTTGCTGATCAATGACCATGGTTGTTTCGCCGCCAACTCCGCCGATGGGGCAGGGGCCAGCGGTGCTGCGGTCCGCATCAAGGCGCGCAAATCGGTGTAATGCCACGCCTCGATGCGCCGATGGGGCAGGCCGGTTTTTTCGACGCGAGCAAACGCCTGCTCGCGCATGGGATCGGCACCGTTGGGATGCGCGGCAAAGAGTTTTGCCAGTTCCGTCTCGGCAGCGGTTTTCAGGGGCGTAATTGTTGTGCTCATGATCAGGCCGCCGATGCGTAGTCGCGGTAGCCGTTCTTCTCCAGCTCCAGCGCCAGTTCCTTGCCGCCTGTCTTGACGATCTGTCCCTTGGCCATGACGTGCACCGTGTCGGGCACGATGTGATCAAGCAGGCGTTGATAGTGTGTGATGACGAGGAACGAACGGTCCTTGCCGCGCAGGGCATTCACGCCTTCGGACACAACGCGCAGCGCATCGATATCGAGGCCGGAGTCCGTCTCATCCAGAATGCACATCTTGGGTGCGAGCAAAGCCATCTGCAGGATTTCCATGCGCTTCTTTTCGCCGCCCGAAAAGCCGACATTCAGCGGACGCTTGAGCATGTCCTTGGCAATACCGAGCTTGTCAGCCGCACCGTTCACGGCCTTGATGAAGGCAGCGGGCGTCAATTCACCCTCGCCACGCGCCTTGCACTGCGCGTTCATGGCAGCCTTCAGGAAGGTCATGGTGGCAACACCGGGAATTTCCAGCGGATACTGGAACGCCAGGAACAGACCGGCTGCAGCGCGGGCGTCCGCTTCCATCTCCAGGATATTCTCGCCATTGAGCAGGATTTCACCGTCGAGAACCTCATAGTCCTCCTTGCCGGCGATGACATAGCTGAGCGTCGACTTGCCGGAGCCATTTGGCCCCATGATTGCCGCGACTTCACCAGCGGCAACGGTGAGGTTCAGGCCATTGAGGATTTTCTTGTCCTCATCGGCGATTTTCACGTGGAGATTGCGGATTTCGAGCATGGTTATGGGCCTTTACGGGAGCCGTTGGGATTTTAGATACGCCGTAACGGCGGTTGTGAATGAGTCGACTTCTTTAATCACTGCCGAGATGTCGCCCTCGAATTCGAACACACGAAGTCGATCCAAACCTTCTTGCCCCACCCCGGATTTCCGATGGATGTCCGGCACAACTCTAAGATCTTCCGTGAGAAGCTGGCCGCGTGGGCCGACCGCAAACTCGGGCCAACGTGGAAGGGGGAACCGGTTTGAAAGCGCTCGTCACCGGTGGTGGGGGCTTCCTCGGCGGAGCTATCGTGCGGCAGTTGCTCGCGCGCGGCGACGCCGTGCGC